>MNXU01000085.1 GCA_001872285.1 Betaproteobacteria bacterium CG2_30_68_42 | reverse complement strand
GTGGATCGGCATCCTGGTGTGGACCTGGCTGGGGTTCATGAACCCGCACCGGCTCGCCTGGGGGTTTTCCACCACGCTGCCTTTTGCGATGATCGTTGCCGTTACCACGATGGTGGCGATCCTGTTCTCGCGCGAGCCGAAGAAGCTGGTGTGGGAACGCGAGATGTTGTTGATGCTCGTTTTCCTGCTGTGGATGGTGGTCACGTCCTTCGCCGCGTTCTTCCCGGAGCTCGCCTGGCAGCAGTTCGAGAAGGTGGCGAAGATCTTCCTGATGATCTTCGTCGCCACCATGGTCATCACCACACGCCAGCGGCTGGTGGCGCTGGTCTGGGTGATCGCCCTGTCGATCGGCTTCTACGGGGTCAAGGGCGGCATCTTCACCCTGATGACCGGCGGCGCTTTCCACGTGCGCGGCCCGTCCGGGACCTTCATCGACGGCAACAACGAGATCGGTCTCGCGCTCGCGATGACGCTGCCGCTGCTGTACTACCTCAGCCTTTCCGTGAATCGGATCTGGGTGAGGTATGCGTTCATCGGGGCGATGGCGCTGACCGTCATCGCTGCCCTGGGCACGCAGTCGCGAGGGGCGATGTTGGGACTGGGCGCGATGACCACATTCCTGTGGTTGAAATCGCGCCGCAAGTTCCAGGTCGGCATCCTGATCGTCCTCGCGGTGATGTTCCTCGTTCCGGTGATGCCCGAATCCTGGTTCGAGCGCATGTCCACCGTCAAGACCTACGAGGAGGATGCATCCGCCCAGGGGCGCATCGCCGCGTGGAAAATGGCCTTCAATCTGGCCTCCAGCCGCCTGACCGGTGGAGGGTTCGAGACGTTCCGGGAGTGGGTGTTCAATATTTACGGAACCGGCTCCGGATATGTCGCGGATGCCCACAGCATCTACTTCGAGGTGCTGGGCGAGCACGGCTGGCCGGGGCTCGCGATTTTCCTCGCCATCGCGGCTTCGACCTGGCTGAGCGCCTCCGGCGTGATCCGGGCCGCCAAGAGGAGCGACGCGCTGAAGTGGCTCGCCGACCTGATGGCGATGGTGCAGGTGAGCCAGATCGCCTACCTCGCCACGGGAGCATTCCTGGGAATGGCGTATTTCGATTACTACTACAGCCTGGTGTTGCTCGTGGCGCTGGCCAAGACCATCGTCGCCAGGCATCGCGCCTCGGCGGCCGCTCTCGCGGCGACGGGCGCGGCGCCGCCACCGGTCGCGAGTGCGAACGTTTCACCGCCGCTCGGCTCAGCGGCGGCGGGCAAGGTCCCCGGCCGGATCTCCGTCGCACGATAGCGATCTCGCGGTTGCTGCGGTTCCATGCGAGGTCTGCGAACCCTCGGTGGAGCGCCTTTCGCGTTCGATCCGCCTACGCCTCGTGCGTGCGTATCCACTGCTCCAGCATCATCACGATCCAGATCATCACGCCGTAATAGCCGGCGTGGCTCGACTGATGCAGCTCGAGCAGGCGGTCGATATACTCCGCGCGAACGTAACCGCGCCGGCCAAACGAGTGCAGGCTGTCTGCGGCGATTTCGCGCAACCGCGCGTCGCCCTGCATCCAAACGCCGAAGGGCAGACCGAAACCGTGCTTGGTCTTGGTGATGGTCTCTGGCGGCAGGAAATCCTTGAGCGCTTCCTTGAAGAAGTGGCGCAGCCGCAAGCCTTTCACCTTCTGCTCCGGAAGCAACCTGCCCGAGAACGCCACCAGCTCGTCGTCGAGCAGCGGGTAGCGGACCTCGATCCCGGCCAGCTCGCACATGCCATTGACCTTGCGCAGGTCGTTGTCGGCGAGCGTCTCTTTCAGATCCAGGTGCATCATGCGGTTGGCCGCCGAGTGCGAACGGGTGCGTTGGAAGACCTCGCGGGCGATCGCGCGCGGCTGATGCGGATCGACTGCCGCGAGGAAATCCGTTTCGAAGATCTCCTCCAGAACCTCCCGCTCCAGGAAGTTGTAGGTCTCCAGCCGATCGGGAAGCGGGATGCGCGCCTGCTGCACGTAGCTTCGGGCCTTGCGCAAGGGCGCGATCGCCTCCATCCACGACGCGCCCGCCAGCACCGGTTCGATCAGCCCGCGGCGCACGCCCGAGGGCAGCCGCCAGTACCATTCGAAGATCTTTTGTTTGGCATAGCGGGCATTGCCGCCGAAGAGTTCGTCGCCGCCGTCCCCCGCGAGCAGCACCGACTTGCCGTCGCCCCTGGCGAGCTTCGCGCAGTAGTAGGTCGGCACCGCCGAGGCATTGCCGAACGGCTCGTCGTAGGTGGCGGCGATCACCGGAATCGCGCCGGCGACGTCCTCTGGCGTGACGTAGTATTCGTGGGCCCGACTGCCGAAGTGGCGGGACGTGATCCGGGCGTACTCCATCTCGTCGAACCCCTCGGCCTCGAACCCGATCGAGTAGGTATCGGCCGGCTGCCGGCGCAGCTCGGTCAGCATGCCGGTGACCGTCGAGCTGTCGGTGCCGCCGCTCAGGAAGGTCCCCAGCTCGTCAGCCGTCGCGGCGCGCGAGACGGAGTCACGGAGCAGCGCCCTGAATTCTTCGCGTAGCGCCTGCTCCGGCTCCGCGCCGCGATCGCGGTATTCGAGCCGCCAGTAGAAATCGGTGCGTATGCTCTGACCATCGACGACGAGCCGCTGGCCGGGCAGCAGCTTCGATACCCCCTCGAAGATCGACCCTGGGCCGGGGACGTTCTCGCAGTACAGGTAGTTGTAGATGCCCTGGGGATCCAGTCGCCGCCTCACCGCAGGATGGCTGGCCACCGCCTCTGCCGAAGTGGCGAAGACCACGCCGCCAGCCGCCTTCGCATAGCACAGCCGGCGGATCGCCATGCGGTCTATCGCCAGCAGTCCCTTCGCTTGCGCCCCATCGCATATCGCCAGGGCGAACGGGCCGTGCATGTGGGTGACGCAATCCGCACCGTGTTGCCGGTAGAGACGGGCGGCGGCTGCCGCGGCGCCGAGCGCGGTCGCGATCTCGGTCACCTGGGCGGATTCCCACCGGACCTGACCGAGCACGCTCACCAGCATCTGTGCGTCCCGATGCTGACTGACGGGAACCAGTCCGCCGATGGCGATGTTCGCGGCGGACCCGGTGTAACGGTCCTCCACGCGGGCGCCGCCGGGAGCACATTTTTCGGCCATCGCAGCGAGCGTGGCATTCGCGTCGTCGTCGCTGCAGCGGAAATTCATCCATCCACAGATTGCGCTCATGCTTCCTTCCCCTTACACCCAAGACAAGTGCAGCGCCCGCGCGGCGCAGCCGCCGCTTCGCCGCCGGATGTGGCACACATCCCGAATCGCCCCCGTCCCGGCGTCGCCATCCCGCAGCTCATCCCGGCACCGCCTTGCCGGCCTGCGGCCGGGTGAAGAGATATGCGATCCATGCCACCACGATGGCACCGCTCAGACCGGCGAGTTTGCGCAGGCGCGAGACCTCGGCAAGCCGGCGCAGCAGGAAATGGATGCGTGGGCCGAGCCGCGCTTCGACCATCTCGGTCCTTTCCCGATAGTGGCGCGCCAGCTCGGCAGCGCTCATGAACCTGAGATCCGGAAATCCGGCGCACGCGCTCTCCAGCAGCGCTTCCACCTCGTCCAGTGAGCCCCGTGCCTGCGCTTCGTCGCCGATGAAGTTCATCCGGTGGATCTCCAGCAGCGCGGGACGCGCGACATGCGTCTTGGAACGCAATGCCTCGATCGCACGGTCGCGGGTGTGGCCCAGCGAGGGTTCGAAATAGCGGTCACGGACCACATACAGGACATCGTCAGGACCGATCTGCCCGTTGTAGTACGTTTCTCCACTTGGCTCGGGAGCGCCGGTGGCGTCGCGACCCTCGCAGCGGCGGCCGGGCGTCACGACCACGCGTATTCCCGTCCGTGCCCAGGCTTTTTCCAAGACGGACGACCAGACGAAGGTCGGCGGGACCACGACTTCGGCGCGCGCGCCGAATACCTCCGAAAAAGCACTTGCTTCCGCCGCAGCCGCCGCCTGGATGTCATCCTCGGCGAGCGGCCTCGAGGGCAGGACCGCCGCGTCGATCCATCGGCTCTGCAATGCGGACGGCAGCGTCTCGGTCGCCGGAAAACCGGGTGCGCTCAGCCAGTCCCGCACCGCCCCGTCCCCGGCGGCGATCCGCATCAGCGTGTCCGGCCAGAAATGTTCCATGCCATGCAGTTGCAGGGTGAAGACGCCAAGCTCGACGCCATCCAGCATCGCGTTCCTGACTTCGTCGAAACGCCGGTCGGCAAGGGTCAGGCGGTGATAGGTGCGGTACCCGCCGGCGCGGATGCGTTCGGTATCCGGCCCTCCCAGAACGACGCCGAGAGTCATCACCGGATGGCGTCCAAGGCGGTCGCGAAAGCGCGCCAGTGATGCGGCGATCCGCCTCAGGCGCTGAGCCTGCTCCGAAGGGCCGTATCCCCAGTCGTCGCTCTCCAGGATCAGCACCGGCGCGCGCAGCACCGGCTCACGCCATGCGGCGGCGATCTCGCGCCTGAAAGCGATCGCCAGCGCGGCGCAGCTTCCGGCCAGCCAGAGCAATACGAGGCCGATCACGCTCATCGAGAGGTCGCCGGCCGACCGTTCGCGTCCGAACGCGCCCCTGCCGCGGCTCCGATCCCGCCTGCAGGCGCGGACAAAGTCGCGAACGGCGGGCCGCCGGAATCACGCGGTGCGCCTGTCACGACCCTGGCGCGCGGCCCTTGCGGGCGAGCAGGAAATCGGTCATGGCGTTGATCGAGCCGAGATTGTCGATGTTGATCTCGTCCTGCCTGAGCGGCAGGTCATAGGCCTGTTCGAACCACACCACGAGCTCCAGGATGGCCGTCGAGTCGAGCAGGCCCGTCGCGGGGATGACGTCCTCGTCGCCGATGCCGCTCGCATCCATCTTCAGCGCCCGCGCGAGCTCGATCACCTTGGCGCGAATCGCTGCCTTGATTGCATTCCGATCCAGATTCATGTCATCTCCAAATGGGCGTTCTTCATCGATCGGTCGCGATCCGCAGGCGCTCCTACAGGTCGGCTTCGGGCGGCTGGGCGAGCCGTTCCAGCGCCCGGACCACATCGAACCCGGACAGCAGGCGGTGATCGTAAGTCACGCCGAGCACCGCGCGGGCCGAATCGCGCGGGGCGGCGTGGGCGACGATCAGCCCCGTGCGTGGTGGCAGGATGGGGATGTGCCGGCTCACGTTCCAGCGCGCCATGCTGGAAAAGGCGATCGTCGCTCCCGCCAGTTCGGACGCGCGCAGCTTGTGCGCCATCGCCCTCCGCTGGACATCTCCCATGGCATCCAGGAAGCGGCGTGCATCCATGTCCTGCGCATCACGCACCACGGTCAGGTAGAGCGCCTCGCCCACCTGCACCGTGAAGCCGAGGTTGACGGGCCGGTACCGGTAGCACCGGCCATCGACGATGGCGGCGTTCAGGCGCGGTGTTGCCTTCGCGATCTCGACCAGGCGCAGCGCCATGAGCGGCATCAGCGGCGGCAACATCAGCTTGTGGCGCTTGGCAAACCGCGATGCATGCTCTTGCCACGGGCCGGTGTCGTACTCGATTTCCAGATAGGCCGGCGCGGCCCGATCGCGGTGCCATTGGACCGTCATCATCATGCCGTGCGCCTCTGGTGAAAGCTCCTCGTACTCGCCGTCCACGTCCGGGATTTCCTCCGTTTCGGGTGCAGGGGCGCGGGAGCGGGAAGAGACGCCTCGGCCCGGTTCCGCCAGCCAGTTCTCGATGTCGGCGACGGTCAGGCGATCACCGGCGCACGGGATGTCCGCGGCACTCACCCCGAGCTCCTTCAGCAGGGCGCGTGCCTTGGCGGTCGGTTGTCCGGCAACCGCTACCGTCGCGGCAGTTGCCGCCATCGGAGCCGGCGTTTCCGGAATCGGTTCATCCGCGCCGGCACCCAGCCAAAGGAACACCGATCCGACCGGGCTCGTGTCGCCCTTCCGCACGATGACCTTCAGGACATGCCCCTCGGATTCCGCCTCGACATCGACGACGGCCTTGTCGGTTTCCACCGAGCCGACGATCTGGCCGCGCCGGACGAAGTCGCCTTCTTTCACCGACAAGTCGGTGATCTTGACGACATCGTCATTATTATTGACACGGGGAACATGCAGGGGGAAGGGCATGGGGTCCTCTATCGCATCGCAGGGGTTGCAGGGGACGCTTCAGGCGCGAATCGCTCTTGCGTACGCCGGATGTTTACGGCCAAAGTCGGCGGCGACTACACGCTTCATCGTACGCGGATCGTGCTCAGATCATGCCGAGGATGCGCTCGGCGATCGATTCCTCGCCCGGCAGGATCTGGCGCTCGAGGCTGCGGGCCGAGGCGATCGGAACCGGCGGTGTGCCGATCCGCAGGAGCTCGCCGCGGAAACCGCGTTCGGCCAGTGCCGCCGCGATCTCCGCAGCCACTCCGTACTCGTGATGCGATTCCTCCACGGTGACAACGCGGCGGCGCCGCAGCAGATGGCCGATCAGGCTTCCCTTGGGCAGCGGGGCGAGCATCGAGGGAACGACGATCTCGACCGCCAGCTCTTCGTCCTGTTTCAGGCGCTCGGCGACCGCTTCGACCACCGGCAGCATGCCGCCGTAGGTCACCAGCGTGACGTCCGGGTCGTCGTCACCGAGGCGGAGCGTCGGAAACAGATGCGCGGCCACGTCGCCGGCCGCCGCCGGCAGCTCGACGTAACCGGCCGGGTTCTGCTTTTCGCCGTAGAGCAGCTTGTGCTCGAGGAAGAGCACCGGATAGGGCCAGTTCAGGGTGGCATCGACCAGCAGTCGGCCGATGTCGTGACGATGGCTGCCATACACCATCGTGAGGCCAGGCACCGAGCTGAAGAGGTGCTCGGGACTCTGGCTGTGGGTGGGACCGTAGCCGCGGCGGCCCCCGCAGGGTGTCCGTATCACCAGCGGCACCGCCCCATTCTTGAACATGCCCGGAAATTTCACGGCATGGTTGTAGATCTGATCCATGCACAGCGTGAGGAAGTCGGCGAACATGACCTCCATCACCGGCCGGTAGCCTGCGAGCGCCAGACCGATGGAAGCACCGGTGATGCCTGCCTCGCTGATCGGTGTCGAGATCACCCTGTCCGGAAAATCCGCCGACAAGCCCTGGGTGACCTTGAAGGCGCCGCCGTAGGGTTCATGCAGGTCCTCGCCGAGGAGCAGGGTCCGCGGTTCCGTTTCGAGCAGGAAGCGCAGCGCAGAATTGAGCCGCTGCCGAACGGTCTGCCCAGGGGCTGCCGCCGGGAACGCCTTGCCGGAGTCAACCCCCGAGGCCGGCCTGAAGATGTGTTCGGGTACCTGCGAATAGGTGGCCTCCGGCGACGCATTCGCGATCACCCTGATTTCGTCGATGAACGCGGTGTTGCGCGCCTCGATCGCGGCGCGGCGTTCCGGATCGATCCGCCTTCCGAGCGCGGCCAATGGATCGCGGCCGCGGATGCCATCCATTTCCTCGTCGTCACGCAGGTCGTCGCCCTTGCTGTGCGGTCCGAGGCGCCGCGTGTCCAGCACCAGAAAACCCGGTCGTTGCGTTGCGCGCACTTCCGCGACGACGGCAGCAGCCTTGCGGCAGAAATGAGGATCGTCGTCGGCCAGCGTCCAGGTGCGCAGCCCGAAGGCCGCCCCGCGTGCTTCGATGTTTCCGCCGATGGTGTCGCACGTATAGGTCGTCTGGGCGATGCCGTTGTTTTCCACCACGAACAGCAGCGGTGCCTGCCATACCGAGGCGAGGTTCATGCTCTCGTACAGCAGGCCCTGCCCGAGCGTGCCGTCGCCGATGATTGCCGCGACCAGCGCGCCGCTCTTCTTGCGCGCCAGGGCGAGGCCGGCGCCGATGCCCAGCATGCCGCCCTGGACCCCGTTGCTGTGAAAATGTCGCCACGCAAGGTGTTGGCTCCCGCCGTGTCCTCCGCACACGCCGGCCTCGCGCCCCATGATCTCGGCCACGAGGCCGGCGAAATCACCCGAGTAGGTGAGGAAATGGCCGTGATTGCGATGATTCGAGAGCACCGCATCCTCGGGATGATCCAGCGCGCGCACCACCGCCATTGCGGTAAGCTCCTGCCCGAGACAGGTGTGCGTGGTGCCCGACACCAGCCCGCGCGAGAACTGATCGAGGATGAGTTGCTCGGTCATGCGGATCAGGTGAGCGTATGCGTAAAGATCTTCCTCGCCGAGGCCGATGCGCGGGCGGCCGTGGTGGCCGCGCTCGAAGCCGGGGAGCGCCATGAGGCGCCGCTCGGAGGTCGCCGCGGGCGGCGGGCACTCGGTTTCGGCAAGGATCATGTTCGGGAAAGTCGGGGTCGGATTGGAACGGCGCGCCATTATCGCCGAATCGCGGCGCACCCATTGCGGCAAAAAACACGGCGCATCGATCCGTCCCGGGATACATTTGCGAACCCGCGGACCGCCCGAATTCGAATGCGGCCTGCGCTACCATGGCCGCGAATCCGGTGCGCGCGCGGTCGGGTGGCCGGCAGAGCCGATCCGACTGCGACCCTCAATGGCAACGACGCAAACCAGCCCGAAACGATGAGCCTCCCCGCACTCGCACCGATCCGGGACGCGGATCTGCCCGAGTTCGGTCGCTTCCTGACCGAACACCTCAGCCGCAGCCGCAGTCCCGAAGCGTGGGTGGAAGCGTTCGAACAGGACTGGATGCCGGACAAACCCAACAACGGTTTCCTGATCCGGCACGAAGGCCGTGTCGTCGGCGGCATCGGTGCGATCTACGCCGAGCGCCCGGTTCGCGGCAGGCTCGAGCGGTTCTGCAACATCACGAGCTGGTGCGTGGGCGACGAGTTCCGGGCACAGAGCATGCGGCTCGCCATGGCGCTCACCGCGCAGCCGGGATTCCACATCACCGACTTCACACCGACCGAGGTGGTCTCGAAGACCCTGCAGTTCCTCAAGTTCAAGCCGATGGATGAACGGCACGCCGTGTGGCCGAACGTCCCCTGGCCGTACGCCCGTCTGGCCGGGGTGCGCGTGGTGAGCGATCCCGATCGCATCGGCGAACTGCTCGCCCCGGACGAGGCCAGGGTCTATCGGGACCATCGCCACCTGCCCTGGCTGCGGCATCTGGCGGTGGGGAGGCCCGGCGCCTGGTGTCATGTCGTGTGGAAACCGACCCGGCTGAAGAACGTGCGCGGCGCGATGATCCTCGCCGTGAGCGACGCCGAGCGCTTCCTGCGCGACAGGCATGCGGTCGGCCAGCATCTTCTGCTCCGCCACGCGCTGCCCTACACGCGCGTCGAAGCGAGGCTCCTGCCGCGGGTGCCGAAGCGCTGCATGGTGCTTTCGGGCTACCGGAGCAAGGTCTTCAAGAGCGACAGCCTGGAGCCGGCGGACATGAGCAACCTGTATTCGGAGATGGTCGCGCTCGACCTCGCGTATTGACTCGCCCGATCGAAGCCGACTTCGTCACAAGCGTGCAACGCGAACTCATCGAACTGCCGCATGAAACGCGGCCCATCCTGACGGTGGTCATCCACACGGAAGAAGAGTTCGACTGGAGCAAGCCCCACGACCGCAGCGCGACCACGGTGGAGCACATGCGGCACATCGGGCGCGCGCAGACGATGTTCGAAGAATTCGGCATCGTGCCCAATTACGTCGTCGACTATCCCATTGCCACGCAAGCGCTCTCGGTCGAAGCTCTCGGACCCTACGCCGGCGCGGGTCGTGCGCTGATCGGCGCACACCTGCATCCCTGGGTTTCGCCGCCCCACGTCGAACAGGTCAATGCGCGCAATTCCTATCCCGGAAATCTTCCGCGTGTGCTCGAGGCCGAGAAGCTTCGTCGCCTCACGGAGCGGATCACGGGCTCGTTCGGCCAGCCGCCGCGAAGCTACCTCGCTGGCCGCTACGGCTTCGGGCCGAACACGGCATCCATCCTCGAAGAACTCGGCTACGAGGTCGACATCAGCCCGGCCGTGCCCATCGACTTTTCGGCCGACGGCGGTCCCGATTACTCCGGTTACACCAGCCAGCCGTACTGGTTCGGAACCCGTCGGTCGCTCCTCGGCCTGCCGGGCACGGGAGCCTACGTCGGATGGCTGCGCGCAGGCGGCACCGCGCTGTACCGGCGCGTGACCAGCCCAGTCATGCGGCATGCGAAGGTGGCCGCCGTGGTGGCGCGGCTGCGCCTGCTGGAACGCATCCGGCTCTCGCCGGAGGACTACAGCGAGGCGGAGATGAAACGGCTGACCGAAACGCTGCTCGCGGACGGAATACGGGTGTTCGTGTTCAGCTTCCACTCGCCGTCGGTGATGCCGGGCGGCACGCCGTATGTCAGGACCGATGCGGAGCTCGCCCGCTTCCTCGACAAGTGCCGGCGCTACTTCGAATATTTCTTCGGCAGGCTCGACGGCGAGGCGATGACGCCGCTCGAGCTGAAACGCAAACTCCAGGGCCAAATGCGCGATTGAAATGCCGGCCGAATCCGATACGCCTTTCCTGATGCTCACCGAGCTGTTTCTGCCCACCAAGGGCGGCACCGCGGTGTCCTTCGACGACGACTTCCGCCGGCTCGGCGGCAAGGAGATGCACATCGTCACCGCCGACGTTCCGGGGGCGCGGGAATTCGATGTCACGCACCCGAACAGCGTGCACCGCCTGCGGCTCGAACGCGTGCCGTGGCTCAAGCCCGAATCGCTTGTCATGTACGCGAGATTCTTTTTCAAGTCGCTCGCCCTTCTGGCGACGAACCGTTTCAAGGCCGTGTTCGCCGGCCGGGCGCTGCCCGAAGGACTGGTCGCGTGGGCGCTGGCGCGGCTCTTCGGCCTGCCGGTGCTGGTCTATGCGCACGGAGAAGAGCTCACCGGCTGGGGCCGGGGCGCGAAGTTCAAGGTGATGTGCTTCGTCCTGCGCCGGGCGGACGCGCTGCTGTCGAACAGCGACTTCACCCGGGATACCCTGGTGAATCTCCTCGGCGTCGAGCCGGGCCGCATCGCACTGACCTATCCCACGGTGGACGAAAACCGATTTCGCCCGGGGCTGCCGGCGGACGATCTGCGCGCCGCAATCGGACTCGCGCCGGGGCAGAGACTGATCCTGTCGGTGGGCCGGCTCAACCCCCGCAAGGGATTCGACAACATCATCCGGTCCCTGCCCCTGCTGAAGGCGCGCGGGATCGACGCGCATCACGTCGTGATCGGCATCGGCGACGACCTGTCCCGCCTGCATGAACTGGCCTCGGAAACGGGAGTCGGCGACCGCGTGCACCTGCTGGGGCACGTGCCCTACGAGGACCTGCCGCGCTGGTACTGCGCGTGCGATGTCTTCGCCATGCCCAACCGGGACATCGATGGCGACACGGAAGGCTTCGGACTCGTGTTCCTGGAAGCGGCCTCCGCGTGCAAGCCGGCGCTGGCGGGACGGGCAGGCGGAACCGGCTCCGCGGTGGCCGACGGAATCACGGGACTGCGGGTCGATGGCGAAAGCGTCGAGGACATCGCTGCCGGGCTCGCGCGCCTGCTGGCGGATGCCGAGGAGGCCGAACGCATGGGGTCGCAAGGACGCCAGCGGGTGCTCGAGTATTTCACCCACCAGCGCCGCATCGATCAGTTGCGTGGCCTGGCGCTGCGCGGGCGATACCGGGGAGCCGTTGCCGCGCAGGCTCCCACGGCATCGTAGCAGCGCCTTCGAGGACGAACGAGGAGCCGGCGCTCGCCACGGTTGCGCCACGAGCCGGAAGATCCCCGTATCCCGTGCCCTGCACGCGGCGTGACCCGCCGCCGAACCATCGCCCATGCCGAATCCATCCTGGCATTCGCACGCGAGCGTCTCGGCCTTTACGCGGGTCCGCCGGTGGGAGCGGCGCGGCCGAGCCACGCCGCGATTTCCGCCAGGGTGGAGAATTCCAGCCGCTCCGGCGCGGCGTTTCCGGCCGCCGCGAGCTTGACGTTTCGCCCCACCCCCGCCGACCGACCCGCAGCGATGTCCGAATCCTTGTCGCCCACCAGCACCGAGCCTGGCAGGTCCAGACCGAGGTCATCGCGCGCTCTCAGGATCATGCCGGGATTCGGTTTGCGGTCGAACGATTCGCGCCGCCATTCGCCGATCCCGGCGGTGGGGTGAAAAGGGCAGTAATACACGCGGTCGATGGCGATGCCGCGTTCCGCGAAACGCTCCAGCATCCATGCCGTGAGGCGCTCGTAATCGCTCACCGGGTAGTAGCCGCGTGCGATCCCGGCCTGGTTGGTGACGACGACGAGCCGCAAGCCGAGATCCCGCGCGCAGCCGCACAGCTCGAAGATGCCATCGACGAACTCGAAGTCCTCGATGCGATGCACGTAGTTCTTCTCGAGGTTGATCACGCCGTCGCGATCGAGAAAAAGCGCACGCTTCGACGGGGCCATCACACGAGCATCTTCGGCCGCGATCTACAGCGTTCCGCCCTGGACCCCGCCGAGCACTTCCTGTGCGCGTGCATAATCGTCGGGAACACCGATGTCGATGAGCGGGCCGTCCGCTTCGAACACCAGCGGGCGCAGGATTCCCACCTCGGGCACGAGGACATCCTGCTCGAAGGAGAAGGCGCCGGCCTTCGGCAGGCTCTCGCGCAGCGCACGACCGAGGACATAGGTTCCTGCATTGATCCATCCCGGCCCCGAGGATCCCTTTTCCCGGAAACCTCTCACGATTCCGCCTTCGATCTCCAGCGCACCATAGCGGGCGACGTCCTGCACGTGACATGCCGCGATGGTGAGGCGCGCGGCCGCACTCGTGTGCGCATCGAGCATTGCACGGTAATCGGCGCGGAGATACGTATCCCCGTTGAGAACGAAGACCTCCTCCCCGCTGACCTGCCCGCAGGCAAGACGGATTGCGCCGCCGGTGCCGAGCGGTTCGGACTCCACCGAGTAGCGCAGAACGAGGTTCCGATAGCCGTCGCCGAAATGGGCGCGGATCGCCTCGTGGCGGAAACCGACCGCGAGCACCACAGATTCGAAACCGGCCTGCACCAGTTGGTCGAGGACATGAGCGAGGAACGGCCGGGCGCCGACCGGCGCCATCGGTTTCGGCAGATCGGGGACCGTGCTGCGCAGCCGCGTGCCGAGGCCGCCGGCGAGGATGATGGCTTCCGTTGCTATCTCCATTGGGGTGTTGCGGACGGCGCTTTGGCGAGCGAGCGCTGGCGCGTCGCCCCCAATCGGGCAGACCCTGAACGTGTCTGCTCCTCGATCACGGCTGGAATGGCCCAGGCAATGTCGCTGTGTCCTTGCGCGTTCGGCCCGTTTGCGGCGGAGATTCTGTGGAGGGCGAAACAACCAGGCGGTTCAACGCGGTGCGCCTACCTGACCTTCCCGATCGAGATCGCTTCGTCGCTGCGCTCCTCGCATCGACGGGGAAAATGAAGCTCCTCGCGATGGCAGAAATAATGAGCCGCCTCGCGACGACGGGGTCACGGGGGGCTTCGATCCTCGGGATGACATGCGCCACAGGCGGCTGCGGCACCAGGAAACGCCGCGATCGCCCCCGACCGTGCGCGCTGCGCCGGCGCTCGGCACAATGGACCATGCTGCGATATGGTGGGTCTGCGGTGATCACGCGCACTACCGTCCCCATAAACCGGACAGGGGTGCAGCCCAGAGGTCATCGCCGAGCGGCAGGGTTTCCGGCCCATCGTATAGAACGACGCCCAGCAGGAACCGGTCCCCGGCTGCGGTCGCCAGCCGTTTCAAGCCGCGAAGATCGCTTTCCTTCACCGTGGCGGCTGCCTTCGCTTCGACCCCGACGAGCTGTCCCGCCGTATTCTCGATGACGAAATCCACCTCGAGTTGATCGTGGTCGCGGTAGTAAAGGAGGCGGTAATCCCCCTCGGCAGTCGTGGCGTGCTTGAGGAGCTCCCCGAAAACGAAGGATTCCAGAATGCGGCCCAACCGGTTCCGGTCCCTCGTTTTCATCGATGAGCGCCCGATCGAGGCTGCGGACCATGCCTACGGGATCTTGCCTGGCTGCCA
>MNXU01000024.1:42069-49042 GCA_001872285.1 Betaproteobacteria bacterium CG2_30_68_42 | reverse complement strand
GACGAAGGAGGAGGGAGAAGGCGGGCGGCCCGTCCCGACGAAGGAGGAGGGAGAAGGCGGGCGGCCCGTCCCCATGAAGGGGGAGGGAGAAGGAGGACAGCCCGTCCCGACGAAGGAGGAGGGAGAAGGCGGGCGGCCCGTCCCGACGAAGGAGGAGGGAGAAGGCGGGCGGCCCGTCCCCATGAAGGGGGAGGGAGAAGGAGGACAGCCCGTCCCGACGAAGGAGGAGGGAGAAGGCGGGCGGCCCGTCCCGACGAAGGAGAAGGGAGAAGGAGAGCGGCGCTCTCCCGTCGACGGGGAGGCAGTGCGAGAGAACTCACCCCTGGCTAGGATTCCCATCCGTACTCCGATCTTGCTTTCTCCGGAGAAATGATCCCGTTCCGGATCTCCTCGGCGAGCACCGCGCGGTCGCGCTTGCGCGGGTCGCCGTAGCCGCCGCCTCCGCCCGCCTGCTGGTGGTAGATCGTGCCCTTGGGCACGCCGGTGATGAGGTCCTTGTTCTTCGGCACCACCGTGCGCCCGTCGGGGTAGGTGAGCCGGATGAAGTTGAGCGTTCCCGGTGCGCCGCCAAACAGACCGAAGGCCGGTTCGAAGTCGCCGTCTCCGAAGGTGACGAGCTGGGTGTCGTCGGCGCCGATCTCGAAGAGGGTCTCCACGCCCAGGCCGCCGCGCCACTGCCCGGCGCCGGCCGAATCGGCGAGCAGCTCGTGCCGGATCAGCCGGTGCGGGGTCTGCTGTTCGAACATCTCGTAGTCCTGGTCGAGCACCCCGCCGGAGGCGTCGATCATGCCGATGTGATCGTAGCCGTCGGTGCCCGCCATCGCTCCCGAGCCGCCCTTCAGGCCCATGAAGCCGATATCCACGTACTTCTCGTTCTTCTCCGGATCGATGCCGGTGGTGAGCGAGCACAGCAGGTTGTTCCAGCCGGCGGTCACCCGCTCGGGCATCACCGGCGCGAGCGCCCGCTGGATGGCGTCGGCATTGGGCGGGCAGAGGTGGTTGCCGAAGGTGGTGGCCTTCGGATAGGAGGCGTTGAGGATCCTGCCCTCCGGGATCACGATCTCGATCGGCTGCACCATGCCCTCGTTGTGCGGGATGTCGGGATTGACCATCTGCAACAGGGTCAGGATGGTGGCCGAGGCGCTGGAAGTGAAGGTGCCGTTCACGAAGCCGTTGGTCTGCGCATCGGTGCGCGAATAGTCGAACCGGATCGAGCGGTCCTTCACCTCGATGTCGACGCGGATGGTGAAGGTGCTGCCCTCGTGCCGGCCGTCGTAGAACACATGGCCCTCGCCGCTGTAGCGGCCGTTGGGGATCTTTTCGATCTCCGCCTCCATCATCCGGCGGGTGGCCTCGAACAGCGCGCGCTTGTGCGCCTCGAAACTCTCGAGCCCGTACTTTTCGATCAACGCGAGCAGGCGCCGCTCGCCCACCGTGCAGGCGCCGATCTCCGCCTTCATGTCCTGCTGCACGATCTCGAAGCGGATGTTGGCGAAGATGAGATCCCAGACATCCTTGCGCAGCCGCCCGCGCTCGATGACCTTGACCGGCGGGATGCGCAGCGCCTCCTGCCAGACTTCCACCGCGTTCGGGTTGTAGCCGCCCGCCACCGCTCCGCCGATGTCGGCCTGGTGTCCCTTGACCGCGGTCCATCCCACCAGCCGGTCCCCGTGGAACACCGGCTTGTAGGCCGCGACGTCGTTGTTCTGGTTGCCGAGCGAGAAGACGTCGTTGTGGAAGATCACGTCGCCGGGATGCAGATCGTCGCCGAAATACCTGCGGATGTACTTGCACACCGGCGCCAGCGAGAAGGCGAGGATGGGCAGGTTCTCGGTCTGCTCCAGCATGTTGCCCTCGGCATCGTAGAGGCCGGTGACATAGTCCCTGGCCTCGCACAGGATCGGCGAGCGCGTGGTCTTCTCCATCGAGATGCTCATCTCGTCGGTGATCGACTTGAAGGTGCGCGCAACCACCGACAGCAGGATCGGATCGATCTCGACGCTCTTCATGCCTTCACCCCGCTCACCAGATCCTCGCGTCCCTTCGGATAGAGGACGAAGGACGCGCGCCGGTCCACCACGCAGTCGTGGGACGCGCTCACGAACACGCTCATCGTCTCCTGTTCGATCAGCGCCGGACCCGCGATGCGATTGCCGCAGCGCAGCCGGCTGCCGTCGTAGATCGCGCCCGTGCGGAACTTCCCGTCCTCCGGCGAGTAGATGCGCCGCTCGCCCTTGCGCGCGTGCTCCGCGGACGCCCCGTCGAACGGCTCCTCCTTCGAGGCCGCCGCCCCGACCCGGCCGAGCGCCTGCACGCGCACGTTGATGATCTCGATGGGCGTGCCCTCCTCCTCCAGCGAATAGCCGTAGAGGCGCTCGTGCTCGGCATGGAAGCCGCGCGCGATCGCCGCCGCATCGGCGCGCCGGATCGCTTCGAGCGGCACCGCATGCGAGACCTCGTGGTACTGCTTGACGTAGCGGCAGTCGAGCTTGACCTCGAAGTGTCGGCGCGCCGGCTCGATGCGCTCGGCCTCGAGCCGGCCGGCGCCCTCCTCGATCATGCCATCGACGATCGCCGCCAGGCCCGCCCAGTCGAGGCCGCAGAGCCGCGAGACGAAGGTGCGCACGAAATCGTGCTTGAGATCGCTCATCAGCATGCCGAAGGCGCACAGCACCGAGGCCTCACGCGGCACGATCTGGAGCGGGATCTCGAGCTCGCGCGCGATCAGGCAGGCGTGGATCGGGCCGGCGCCGCCGGCGGCGACGAGCGGAAACTCGCGCGGATCGTAGCCGCGCTTGATCGTCACCTCGCGGATCGCCTGCGCCATGTTGTTGCACGCGACCCGGTACATCCCGGCCGCCGCCTGCTCGACCGAAAGGCCCATCGGAGCGCCGATGTGCTCTTCGATCGCCGCGCGCGCCGCCCCGACATCGAGCCGCATGCGCCCGCCCGCGAAGAACTCCGGATCGAGATAGCCCAGCACGACATTGGCATCGGTCGTGGTCGGCAACCGCCCCCCTTTGCCATAGCAGGCAGGGCCCGGATCGGCGCCGGCGCTCTGCGGCCCCATGCGCAGCAGCCCGCCGCGGTCGAGCCAGCCGATCGATCCCCCGCCCGCGCCGATGGTGTGGATGTCGAGCATCGGGGCCGCGATCTTCAGCCGCGCGATCTCGCCGTCGTTCTTGAGCAGCGCGCCGCCCACCGCAAGCGAGGCCTCGAAGCTGGTGCCGCCCATGTCGGTGGTGATGCACTGGTCGCGGCCATGCACGCGGGCATACGACAGCCCGGCCGCCGGGCCGCCCGCCGGGCCCGAGAGCAGCGTGAGCACCGCCTTCTCGCGCGCCAGCTCCGGCGAGATCACGCCACCGTTGCTCTGCATGACGAGAAGCAGGCCGCGGAATCCCGCCGATCGCAACCTACCCACGAGCTGGTCGAGGTACAGGTTGAGCTTCGGGCCGACATAGGAATTGAGCGCGGTGGTGCTCAGGCGCTCGTAGAAGCGGATCGAGGGCAGCAGCTCGGCCGACACCGTGAGATACGCGTCCGGCATCTCCCGGCGCACCAGCTCCGCGGCCGCGCGCTCGTGCGCCGGATTGGCGAACGAGTTCATGAAGCAGATCGACACCGCCTCCACGCCTTCACGCCGGAGGACGGCAATCGCCTCACGCACCTGCGCGAGGTCGAGCGGCTCGATCTCGCGCCCATGACGGTCGAGCCGCCCGCGCACCCCGATGCGAAGGCGGCGCGGCACCAGCGGCTCCACGTTCGTGTAGCGGTTGTCGTATTGCCGCTCGCGGATGCCGCGGCGCATCTCCAGACAGTCGCGCACGCCTTCCGTGGTGATCAGCCCGCAGCGCGCGCCGCCGCGCGTGAGCGTGGCGTTGGTGGTCACCGTGGTGCCGTGCACGATGGTCTCGATGCCTGCGGCGAACTCCTCCAGCGTCTTCGGCGGATGCTGCGCGGCGGCCATCTCGCGCAGGCCTTCGATCACCGCGATCGAGGGGTCCGCAGGGGTCGAGAGCGTCTTGAAGATCGCCGGATCCTCGCCCGCGCGGATGAGGACGAAGTCGGTGAATGTGCCTCCGACATCGATTCCGATTCTCATGCCCATCGCCCGCCCATCCTCCTCATTCGGCGCGCGGCGCGCGCAGCACCATCTCGCGCACCGCTTCCTTGCGGATCTTGCCGAGCGCGGTGCGGGGGAGCGCCTCGGCGAGCACCACACGGCGCGGATGCTTGTAGCACGCGATGCGCCCGTCCAGCAGATCGAGCACCTGTGCGGCCTCGATCCGCGCGCCCGGCCGCGGCACGACGACCGCCACCACCGCCTCGCCCCAGCGCTCGTCGGGTTCGCCCACGACCGCGACTTCGGCGATGTCGGGGGATTCCGAGAGCACGTTCTCGATCTCGGCCGGATAGACGTTCTCGCCCCCGGAGATGATCATGTCCTTCTTGCGCCCGTTGATGAAGAGGAAGCCCGCCTCGTCGAAGTAGCCGATGTCGCCGCTGTGGAACCAGCCCCCGCGCAGCACCCGGGCGCTCTCTTCGGGTTGCTTCCAGTAGCCGGTCATCACGTTCGGCCCTTGCACCAGCACCTCGCCGGAAACGCCCGCCGGCACGTCCGCGCCCGCCTCGTCGACGATCTTCACCCGGCAATGCACCGCCGGCCGGCCGGCGGAGGCCGGCTTGCGCATGGCATCCTCGGGCAGCAGAACGGTGGCGATCGGGCAGGTCTCGGTGGCGCCGTAGATCTGCACCAGCGGAATGCCGCGCGCATGGACGGCGCGGCTGATGCGCTCCGGGATGACCGAAGAGCCGGTCGCGATCATGCGCAGGCTGCCGAGTGCCGCGTCGCGCCAGCGCGGACTGCGGATCATCATGTCGAGCTGCGCCGGCACCAGCACGGTGAGGGAGATGCGCTCTGCCTCGATCGCGTCGAAGGTCGCATCGGCGTCGAACCTCGCATGCAGCACCACAGTCGCGCCGGCGTGCAGCGCGGGCAGGGTCTGATTGTTGAGCCCGCCGACATGGAACAGCGGCAGGGTGGTGAGCACCCGGTCGGCGCCGGTGAGGCCGTGCAGGTGGGTGCTGTTCACCGCATTCCAGAACAGCGCAGCCTGGGTGAGCATCGCACCCTTGGGGCTGCCGGTCGAACCGGATGTATAGCAGAGGAGCACCGGGTCGTCGTAGCCCGCCTGCCCCTCCGGCGGCGCTGCCGTGCCGGCGCCCGCGACGAAGGCCGCCCAGCTCATCCAGCCCGCATGGGCGTGGCCGAGCGTCACCAACTGGATGCGGCTGAGCACGTCGAACAGGCAGTCGATCGAGCCCACGAACTCCGGCTCGACGAAGAGCAGCCGCGGAGTGCAATCCCTGAGCACCCGGCAATGTTCCGGCGGCGCGAGCCTCCAGTTGAGCGGCATGAAGATCGCACCTAGCCGCGCGCAAGCGAACAGCAGCGCGAGCATCGATGGGCTGTTGGTGCCGAGCCAGGCGACGCAGGCGCCGCGCCCTATCCCGGCCCGCGCCAGCGCCGCGGCCGCCTCGTGCACCTCGCCCGCGAAGGCCGCATAGGTGAGGTCACGGCGCTCGAAGCGCAGCGCGACGCGCGATGGTGCGAGCCGCGCCCAGCCGTCGATCCATCCCGAAAGGTCCATTCCACCCTCCTCCGCCTCATGCGCGCGGGCGCTCGCACGCCTGCGTGCCGCGCCCGTGCCTAGCCGTCGCCGACCCGGAGCACCACCGCCATCGCCGAATCGCCCGCCGCGCAACCCGCGAACAGACCGGTCCCGCCGCCGCGCAGCGCGAGTTCCTCGATCAGCTCGATGATCGAACGCGTGCCCATCGGCGCCTGCGGGTGTCCCCACACCAGCGAGCAGCCGTAGTTGTTGATCTTGGCGCAATCCGCGCCGGTCTCCTGCGCGAACGCGAGGTCGTTGATCGCGAACGGATCGTGGAGCTTGATCGCATCCATGTCGCCGATCGTGCATCCCGCCTGAGCGAGCGCCATCGAGGCTGCCGGCGCGCTCGCCTCGGGCATCCAGGCGAGCTCCGCGCGCGCCTGGCCGAAGCCGAGGATGCGCACCGCGATGGCCGGATCGCGCGAGAGCTCTCGCGCGCGCTCCGCAGTGGTCACGACCAGCGCGGCGTTGCCATCCGCCGGATGGGTCTGGCCGCCGAAGGTGACGGTGCCGCCCTCGACCACCGGCCGCAGCCGGGCGAGCCCTTCGGCGCTCGAGCAGTTCACGCCCTCGTCCGCATCGAGCGTCGCCACGGTCTTCCTAAACCGCGGATCGGGCACCGAGAAGGGCAGCGTCATGAAGCGTTTCAGGAAGGCGGCTCCGCCGGCGAGCGCGGCGCGGTACTGCTCCTCGCGCCGGAGCACGATCTCGTGCTGCGCCGCCGTCGAGATGCCGCGTTTCGCGGCGACGTTCTCCGCGGTGCGGACCATCGCGTGCGGCCCGAGCGGATCGCAGCCGAAGTTCTCCATCACCCAGTCTTCGGAGGGCCCAGTGCCGCCCGGGCCGGCGGGATTCGGATAGTAGAGGTGCGGCCCGTTCGAGGTGCGGTCGCAGGTCACCGCGAGCACGGTGCCTGCGAGCCCGCATTCGATCTCCTGCGCCGCGGCGGCCAGCACGCGCACCCCGGTCGCGCAGGCCTGCATCAGTGTCGGCCCGCCGATGTGGCCGAGACCCGCCATCCCGGCCAGCCACGGCAGGCCGTAGAAGGCATGCTTCTGCGGCACCGACAGGCCGAGCACACCGTGATCGAACCGGGCCGGCGGAATGCCGCGCGCCGCGAGTTCCTGCCGGACCACGTGCGCGGCGAACTCGATCGAGTGCAGGTTCGCGAAGCTGCCCTGCCAGCGCGCGAAGGGCGTGGTCCAGTACGCACCGTAGGGAATCCGCGCCTTGTACTCCATCCCATTCTCCTCAGGACAGCGCGACGACTTTTTCGCCGCCGCAGGCCGCGACCC
>MNXU01000024.1:0-42058 GCA_001872285.1 Betaproteobacteria bacterium CG2_30_68_42 | reverse complement strand
CGCCGCCGTATAGCAGCGCTTGGCGGCCGCGAGGTGGTCGCGCATCGCGCTCGCCGCGGCCTCGCCGTCGCCCGCGGCGAGCGCGGCCAGGATGCGGGTGAGCCCCGCGAGCACCAGCGCGCGCACGGCCGCATCCTCCAGCGTGAGCGCGCGCAGGTAACGCACGTGATCCGAGTACAGATCGATCGCATGCACCAGTCGCCGGTTGGGCACGAGCGCGAGCCAGGCGCTGCGGAAGGCGGCATTGGCGGACATGAATGCGTGCTTGTCGCCGGCCTTGTGCGCGCCTCGGCTCGCCTGAAGCGCACGCCTGATCCCGGCGAGCAGGCGCGGCCCCGGATGGCGCCCGGCGATCACCCGCAGCGCCTCGGGTTCGAGCAGCGCGCGCAGCGCGTAGATTTCGTCGATCTCCGCATCGCTCATCGTCGGCACCACGTAGCTGCGGCCCTGCACGACGATGAGACCTTCGCTCGCCAGCCGCCCGAGCGCTTCGCGCACCGGCGTGCGCGAGACGCCCATGCGCGTGGCGAGATCCACTTCGGTCAGGCGCTGGCCCGGCTCCAGCAGGCCGTCCCGCAGGTTGCCGCGCAGCGTCCGATAGACCTGGTCACCGAGGGCGACCGGACGATCGACCGGCTTGAGCGAGGAGACCATCGACGAGGTTCCCTGAGGTTTGCGCGAAACGCGTGGACGCGTTGCCGGGGTACTGTATACATTCGTTGCGCCGATGTAAACAGGATCGCGGTACCCGCGGGGCGCACGCGGAGGATGCTTCACCCCGTTCGGCCCGGAACCGGAATCGGGCGGCCGCGGCGCGCATCGAAATTCCGGCACAATGCGTGGACCACGGCGTTCGGGAAAATTGCGATGGCAGAGAAGGCCGGCTGGCAGGGCCGATTCTTCGAGGACTTCGAAGCGGGCGACCTCTACCGACACCCGCTCGGACGAACCGTGCTGGCGGTGGACAATTCCTGGTTCACCCTGCTCACGCAAAATACCGCGCCGATCCACTTCGACCGCCACTACGCGCGACAGACCGAGTTCGGCCGCCCGCTGGTGGATTCCACCTTCACGCTCGCGCTCGTCACCGGCCAGAGCGTCACCGACATCTCGCAGAACGTCTTCGCCAACCTGGGTTGGGATGAGGTGCGGCTACCTCACCCGGTGTTCGAGGGCGACACGATCTACTCGCAATCCGAGGTGCTGGAAAAGCGCGAGTCGAAGTCGCGCCCGGAGGTGGGCATCGTCCGGGTGCGCACCACCGGCTACAACCAGGACGGCACGACGGTGATCCGCTTCATCCGCACGGTGATGGTGTTCAGGCGCGGGAAGGCACCCGTCATGCCGCGCCCGACAGGCACGTAGCCGGCCCGGCGCCCGCGCCCATCGCGCCGACCGCGGCGGCGGAAGGCCACGGTGTCGACGAGGCCGCGTGACCTTCGGCGCCTGTCACCGGCTTCGCCTTCGCGGCTACCGCCCACCCGAAACCCGCAACCGTTACGTGGATTCGACGCAATGCGATTCGTGCGCCCTGCGCGGCCGGCGAAACCGGCTTCGTTCACCGCCCCGGCTCGCCGCGATCGATCGAGTCCGACAGGCGGTCAGAAATGATAGACGAAGCGAATATTGTAGCGTTCGCCCTCCGGCCGGTTGCGCGCTCCGCTTTCGAAGAAGGCGTTGACGAAAAAGTGCGCGTCCCGCGACAGGTGCCAGATCAGTCCCGGTCCGATGGCGAAGACGCGTTCGTCGCGCTCCGGGTGCTTCACCCCGTCGATTTTCGTGTCGGTGGTCTGATCGAGATAGTAGCCGTTGATGCCGATGCGCAACTGCTTCGGTATCACCATGTAGGCCGCGGAGAAGTTGGCGTGGACCGCCTGTCCAGGCCGTACGCTGCTGGCGCCCAGACCCACGAACGGCTCATCGTTCGTGCCGTTCCACAGGTAGTGCAGGCGCCACGAGGCGGTGACTCTCGGCCCGAGGAAGAGCGTGCCGGCCCAGTAGGGGTTGAACGACCAGTGGTTGCTCCCCTGATTGAGCGCCTTGTTCTGATCGTACTTGCCGGTCGGCCAGATTGTCTGCAGCTCGATGCGGTGCATGAACAGCGGCCCGTTCGCGCCCATCACGGGATCCCACTGCACATACGGCCCGACCAGCACATCGCCGAAACCGGTGCCGTTGTCGTTGAGAAAGCCGAAGGTGTCGCTGGAATCGAAACCCACCAGCGGCAGCATGAGGTTGAGCCCCCACTTGCCTCCGAAGAGGACCGGCTGGTTCGACTGGTAGATGTACTGGGTCAGGGCGATGCTGACATCGACCTTCGATCCCGGCGGCGCCGCGCCCTTGAAGTCGTCGGACGTGTAGTACTGCAGATACTCGGTGAAGTAGTGGCCGGGGCCGGCCGGGGGGCCACCGTCGAGAAAACTGGTGAAACCGAGGTTGACCGCCGGAAGATCGTAAGCGGCCGCCGGAGCGGCGCAAAGGGCGAGGGTCGGCAACAGACGACGGGCGAAGCGCTTCATGGAATCCTCCTTTACATGAAAAGACGCCGCGGCGGAAAACCGACGTGCCGCGGATTCTGGGCGGGCATGTTGCCGATGTCAATCACCGGTACATGCCTCTGTGATATGCCACAGCGGTGGCCTGCGGCCAAGAAGGCAGTACCGCATACCGCAAGCCGTACTGCGCATGCGGCGCCACCGTGGTGCAGGACGCCGGGGTGAGCCGGCATGGGGTCATGACGCAGCGACCGCGAAATGCGTCCGCCATCGGTCACGCCGGCGGCACCTCCGGCCGCGTGAGGACCGCCTCCGGTCCAGCCGGTTCGCCTTCGTGCAGGCGCTTCAGGCGGTAGGCGAGCTGCGGCCGGCTCAGGCCGAGCATCCGGGCCGCCGACGAGAGATTGCCGTGCGCCTTGTCGACTGCCGATTCGATCAGGGTGGCCTCGAGCTGGTCGAGCGTCAGTGCGCCGTCGAGCACGGCATCGCACAGCCGTTGCGCGCCCTCCGGCCGGTCGATGCCGAGCGCGCCATTCGTATCCAGTCCGAATTCGCGCGGCTGCTCCCCGGTACAGCTCGAGAACAGGTGGTCGACTTCGATGCTGGTTCCGGTCGGCGCCAGGATCACGCCCCGCTCGACGATGTTCTGCAGCTCGCGGATGTTGCCCGGCCACGGGTAGTCGAGCAGCGCACGTTTCGCCTTGTCGCTGAATCCGCGCAGCTTCTTGCCATGAATGGCAGAGTACTTTTCGAGGAAGCGCTTGGCGAGCAGCCGGACATCCTCCTTGCGCTGGCGCAGCGGCGGGATCTCGATCTGCCAGGCGTTGAGACGGTAGTAGAGGTCTGCGCGAAGCCTGCCTTCACCGACCAGTTGTCGCAGGTCGTGGTTGGTCGCCGCCACCACCCGCACGTCGATTCTGCGCGTCTTCGCGTCGCCCAGGCGTTCGAGCTCCCCCTCCTGCAGCACGCGCAGCAGCTTGCCCTGTGCCGCAAGAGGCAGGTCACCGATCTCATCCAGGAACAGCGTGCCGCGGTCGGCACGCTCGAACCGCCCCGGCCGCGACACCAGCGCGCCGGTGTATGCGCCTTTCTCGACGCCGAACAATTCGGACTCCATCAAGTCGTGCGGTATGGCGGCGCAGTTGATGGCGATGAAAGGCGCGTCGCGCCGCGGACCCATGTCGTGCAGGCAGCGGGCGAACAGCTCCTTGCCCACGCCGGTCTCGCCCAGCAGCAGCACGCCGATGCGGGTGTTCGCCGCCTGTTTGAGCAATGCGTAGGCGGCGCGGAAGCTGGGCGAATCCCCGACCATGTCGGCCGGCAGCTTCTCCTTCGCCCCGATGGTTGAGCGCAGCTGCGCGACCTGGTTCTGCAGGTCGAAGAGCTGGTCGGCGATCGACTCGCGGCTGAAGAAATGCTGGTATTCGGCAAAGTCGTCCCATTCCTCCATGGGCTTGCCGATGATGCGGCAATTGTTGTGGCCCATGCCGACGCACTCGACTTCCTTGTACAGGATTGGGCGCCCCATGAATGCCGAGCTGTAGCCGCAGGCGTAGCCGATCTGGGTCCAGCACACCGGGGCGCCGTGAATGCCGTAGAAATGCCGGTGCCACTGTCCCTCCCAGGAGTTTTCCCAGAGGAATTCGCCGTAGAACTTCCCGGCGACACGATCCAGTTCCAGCCGGATCGGCGTGACGCGGACGATGCCCTCCAGGGTGTGCAACTGCGGGCCAGTCATGAAGGCATCGAGGTCGCTCGACTCCTGGGCACGGATGCGCGCGAGTTCGGCGTCGCGCACCCCGGAAGCATAGCCCATGCGCGTGAGCAGGCCGTGGGCGCGATCCATGCCGAGGGTATCGATGAGCTCCTTGCGCAGGCTGGCTTGCGCCTCGGCGTGCACGAGAAGCATGCGGTGTTCGTGCAGCCAGATCTGGCCCGTCTCGGCGCAGAAATGCACGCGTGCGCGCAGATCATCGCTACCAGTTCGCGTGACGCTGCGAAGCCTGACCATGCGCAGTCCCCCTCCAGCGCGCTATTGGGAGCGTCGGCCCGCCGATCCGCATTGATCGGCGTCAAATAGTTTGGACTTAGGCGCAGTGCGAGGCAAGCCGACGAGCTTCGCGTGCCTTGATCATTTCATCACATTTCCGGGTCGGGCTGCCGGCTTCGTCACGAAAAGATCCATTGCCGGGACAACGCAACGGCACCCGTCGCGTTCTTCCCGGTCGAAGCGGGCGGGTGTCGTTGCGCGGCGCAGCAACTCCAGAATCCTGTTTTCGTGTGCTCTTCCGCTCGGCATCGACCGATCGCGCGGCGCGTCCTCGGCGCAGTGCACAAACGGTTCTGGCACATGCCTTGCTGTATTCGGAACGCGCATTGCACAATGTGCATTCCGCATGCCCTCCGGCACAAAGGGCTTCGGAACACGATTCGGAGATACCAGCCACATTCTGGAGGAGGCACCAGATGAAATTTCCCGTTCCGCACGACGTGAAGGCCGCGACGATTCCCGGTACCGAAGGCTGGGAACGCATGTATCCGTACCAGTACCAGTTCGTCACCGACGATCCGGTGCGCAACCGGTACGAGAAGGACACGTTCTGGTTCTACGACGGCCTGCACTATCCCGAGCCGCTGTATCCGTTCGACACCATCTGGGACGAGGCCTGGTTTCTCGCGCTGTCGCAGTTCAACAACCGCATCTTCATGGTGCCGCCGGTGCGCGGTATCGACCACCGCATGATCAACGGCTATGTCTACATCTCGCCGGTGCCGGTGAAGGACCCCGCGGAGATCGGCAGCCGCGTGCCCAACTTCATGGAGCGCGCCGGCTACTACTACAAGAACTGGGACGCGCTCGAAGCCCGCTGGAAAGTGAAGATGGAGGCCACGATCCGGGAGCTCGAGTCGCTGAAGATCCCGCGCCTCGCGGACATGGAAGACCTGTCCGTGGTGACCGACGCGATCGGAGAATCGAAGGGTTATCACCTGCTGAAGAACTACGACGACCTGATCAACCTCGGCATCAAGTGCTGGCAGTACCACTTCGAATTCCTCAACCTCGGCTACGCAGCCTACGTCTTCTTCCTCGACTTCATGCAGAAGCTGTTTCCGAGCATCCCGGCGCAGCGCGTGACGCAGATGATCTCGGGCATCGACGTGATCATGTACCAGCCCGACGAAGAGCTGAAGAAACTGGCCAGGAAAGCCATCGAGCTGGGCGTGGACACGGTGGTCACCTTCAGCCGCGAGTGGACCGAGGTCGAGCCAGCGCTGAAGAAACTGCCGAAGGGCGTGGAGTGGCTCGGCTCGCTCGATCTGGCGCGCGAGCCGTGGTTCAACATCTCGACCGGCACCGGGTGGTTCCACCATGACCGCTCGTGGAACGACCAGATGAACGTGCCGCTTTCCGGCATCGCAACCTACATCGAGAAACTCAAGCAGGGCGTGAGCATCGAGCGGCCGACGGCGAAGGTGCGCGCCGAGCGCGACCGCATCACGGCCGAGTACCGGAGCCTGATCGAGAAGGAAGAGGATCGCAAGCAGTTCGACGAATTGCTCGGCTGCGCCAAGACCGTGTTCCCGTACGTGGAGAACCACCTGTTCTACGTCGAGCACTGGTTCCACTCCGTGTTCTGGAACAAGATGCGCGAGGTCGGCGCGATCATGGCGGAGCATGGCGTGATCGAGGACGTCGAGGACGTCTGGTTGCTGCGCCGCGACGAGATCCGCTCCGCCCTGTGGGACATCGTTACCGCCTGGGCGACCGGCGTCACCCCGCGCGGTGCCTACACTTGGCCGAAGGAAATCGTCTGGCGCAAGGGCGTGATGCAGAAGTTCAAGGAATGGAGCGCACCGCCCGCCATCGGCACCGCGCCGGAAGTGATCCAGGAACCGTTCACCATCGTGCTCTGGGGCGTGACCAACAAGTCGCTGGGGGACTGGGCGTCGGTGCAGGAGGTCAAGGACCCGGACACCATCACCGAGCTGAAGGGTTCTGCCGGCAGCCCCGGCATCGTCGAAGGCAGGGCTCGCGTATGCAGGACCGTGAGCGAAGTCGGGCAGTTGCAGGACGGCGAGATCCTCGTGGCGCCGACGACCTCGCCGTCCTGGGCGCCGGCGTTCGCCCGGATCGGGGCCTGCATCACCGATGTCGGCGGCGTGATGAGCCATGCCGCGATCGTGTGCCGCGAGTACGGTCTGCCGGCAGTGGTCGGCACCGGGCACGCGACCAAGGTCATCCGGACCGGCATGCGGCTCCGGGTCGATGGCTCGACCGGCGCCGTCACCATTTCGCGCTGACGCCCGCCGATGGCCGGTGAAACGACCGTGACCCCGCGGGCGCCGGCGGATCCGCTCGCAGCCGGTCTTCCGCACAAGCCTCTGGTGTGCTGGTTCGAGGAATGCCTGAAGGATTCGGTGCCCCTGGTCGGCGGCAAGTGCGCGTCCCTCGGCGAGCTGATCAACGCCGGGGTGCGCGTGCCTCCCGGCTTTGCGCTCACCACCGAGGGATACCGGCGCTTCATGGCCGAGGCGGGAATCGAGCGCGAGGTCGAAACTCTGCTCGCCGGTCACGACGCACAGGACATCGAAGCCATCGAGGCCGCAAGCACGCGCATCCGCGCGCTGATCGAGGCCCAGCCGTTCTCGACCGAACTCGAGGATCTCGTCGCCGAGTGCTACCGCAAGCTCGCCCTGCGCTGCTGCGTGCCGGCGGTTCCGGTCGCGGTACGATCGAGCGCGACGGCGGAAGATCTGCCCGGCGCGAGCTTCGCGGGCCAGCAGGACACCTTCCTCTGGATACGCGGCATCGACGAGGTGCTGAGCAACATACGCCGCTGCATCTCCAGCCTGTACACCGGGCGCGCCATCGCCTACCGCGCCAACCGGGGCTACGGCGCCGACCAAGTCGCGATCAGCGTCGGGGTGCAGAAGATGGCCAACTCCTTCACCGCCGGCGTGATGTTCACCCTGCACCCGGTCAACGGCGATCGCTCGGTCATCGTCATCGATTCCAACTTCGGCTTCGGCGAATCGGTCGTCTCGGGCGAGGTCACGCCGGATCACTTCGTGGTGAACAAGATCACGTTGGACATCATCGATCGCACCGTGTCGCAGAAGACCGTCTGCCATACGGTCGATCCGAAGACACAGGCATCGCGGCTCACGGAAGTGCCGTTCGAGCGGCAGAAGGTGCAGTCGCTGATCGACGACGAGATCACGGAACTCGCCTGGATGGGGAAGCGAATCGAGAAGCACTACGGCCGGCCGATGGACATCGAGTGGGCCGTGGACAAGGATCTGCCGGCCGGCGGCAACATCTTCATCCTGCAGGCGCGGCCGGAAACCGTCTGGAGCGCAAAGAGCCAGGCCTCCGCCACCGGTTCTGCTCCGGCGGCATCGGCCATCGACTACATCCTGTCCGGGATGCTGGCCGGCAAGAAAGTGGGCTGAGCGGTTCGACACAGCCCGCTGCGGGAGAAGCGCGCCGCACGGTGCCTGCCGGGAGACCGCCTCATTCGCAACGACGCCAACGGAGCAAGCATGAAAGCACGTACCAGGGCAAAGCCCATCGACGACATCCGCAGCTACATCGCCGCCCTGGAGGCACATGGGCAGCTTCACCGCATCAAGGCCGAAGTGGACTGGAAATTCGAGCTGTGCCATGTCTCGAAGGTCAATGAGGAGCGGCAGGGTCCGGCGCTGCTCTACGAGAACGTCAAGGGCTACGACATTCCGGTATTCACCAGCGCCTTCACCACCTCGCGGCGGCTCGCCATCGCCCTCGAGCAGGATCCGGCGCTGTCGATGAGCCAGCTCTCCAAGAGGTGGATGGAGCTCACCACCAAGACGATGGTCAAGCCCGCGTTCGTCGACAACCCGCAGGTGACGGAGAACGTCATCGAGGGCGATGCCGTCGACATCGAGATGTTCCCTTCGCCCTGGTTCTACCCCGACGACGGCGGCCGGTTCTTCGTCACCTCCGGTTTCCTTGTGACCCGCGATCCCGATACCGGCTGGACGAACCTCGGCACCTATCGCTCGCAGGTGTTGGGCCGGAACATCCTCGGCTCGCAGATCATCAAGGGCAAGCACGGCGACATGCACATGAAGAAGTATCAGGCGCGCGGCGAGCCGATGCCCGCGGCCTACGTGGTCGGCTGCGATCCGGTGCTGTTTCTCGCCGCCTCGACCCTGGTGAGCGCCAACGTGGACGAGTACGACGTCGCCGGTTCGCTGCGCGGGCGGCCGGTGCAGGTGTTCAAGTCCGATCTCACCGGCCTCACCCTGCCGGCAACCGCCGAGATCATCGCCGAAGGCTGGATCGACCCGAACGAGCTGATGGAAGAGGGACCGTTCGGCGAATACACCGGCTATTACTCCGGCAACAAGGGAAAGGACTATCCCAAGCCGGTGCTGCGCGTGAAGCGCATTCTCCATCGCAACCAGCCGATCATGTGGTCCACCACCGTGGGCAAGCCGATCAACGACATCCACATGATCCAGTCGCTGAACCGTACCGCGACGCTCTGGCACGACCTCGAAACCATGAAGGTGCCGGGCATCCAGAGCGTCTATATCCCGCCCGAGGCCTGCGGCCGGTTCTGGGTCGTGGTGTCGGTCAGGCAGATGTATCCGGGGCACTCCAGCCACGTCGGCAATGCCGTCATCTCCACCACCACCGGTCACTACGGCGTGAAGGGCGTGATCGTCGTGGATCACGACATCGAAGCCGACGACTGGGACCGCGTCTGGTGGGCACTGGCGACCCGCTTCGACCCCAAGCGTTCCGCCCAGATCATCGATCGCGGCCGCTCCACGCCGCTGGATCCGGGGCTGCCCATCCACGCCCGCGACATCACCAGCCGCATCATCCTGGACGCCTGCACGCCCTACGAATGGACGGACAAGCCCAGCGAAATCTTCATGGACCGCAAGATGCTGCAACGGGTCTCCGAGCGCTGGAACGAATACGGTTTCGCTGGCGCCAGTCCCGTTGCCGGCATGATCGACCGGCTGACGCGGCCGGAAGTGACGAAAGCGAAGGGCGGCAAGTAGATCGCCTCCGGCGCACGGACGCCTCCCGCCCTCGGACGGCGCACATGATCCCGAAAAAAGGCATCGTCATCGTCTGCAATCTGGACACGCGCGGCGAGGACATCGTCTTCGTGAAGCAGCTCATCGCCGATCGCGGCCACGAGGCCATCCTGCTGGATTTCAGCATGGAGGAGCCGCCGCCCTTCCCCGGCGATATCCGCACCGAGGAGGTGGCCGCGCGCGGCGGGCTTCCGATCGAGGCGGTGCGCGAGAAGTACCGCTGCGAGCGGAATGTTGCTACCGACAACCAGATCCGGGGCGCCGTGGCGATCGTCGAGGAACTGGTGGCGCAGGGCCGCGTGCATGGCATCTTCGGGATCGGCGGGGGCACCGCGACGCTGGTCGCCACCTCGATCATGCAGCGGCTGCCTTTCGGCATGCCGAAGCTGATGGCCTCGCCAATGGCCGCCCACCCGGCCTACATCGACAAGTATGTCGGCACCCGCGACATCACCATGCACCACACGGTGCTCGACATCGTGAAGATGAATCCCTTGCTGCGCGCGCAGATCGTCAACGCGGTCGGCGCCATCTGCGGCATGGTCGAGATGACGCAGGGGCCGAACATCGTTTTCGACAGACCGTGTGTCGCCATCTCCTCGTTCAGCTTCGGCGAGATGGCGGTGCAGGCGGCGCTCGCCATGCTGGAGGAGGCGGGCTTCACTCCGGTCGTCTGCCATGCGCAGGGCAAGGGCGACCGCGCGATGGAGGAGATGATCCGCGACGGCGCCTTCCACGGGGTGATCGACCTGTGCATCGGCGGTGTCGTCGAACACCTGTTCAAAGGCAACCGCGACCCCGGACCGGATCGCCTGATGGCGGCGGTCGAGACCGGCATTCCCATGGTGCTCGCGCCCTGCGGCCTCGACATCCTGTCCTACGGCGGGCGCCCCGACATGCTGGCGCAGACCGCGGAGCGCGCGCAGTTCGTGCAGGACACCCTGCGCGTTCAGGTGCGCACGAGCGCCGCCGAGCTCGTCCAGGCCGCCGACGTGATCGCCGGGCGGCTCAACCGCGCCAGGGGACCATGGAGCTTCCTGATTCCGCTCAAGGGCTGGTCTTCACTCGATCGCGAGGGGCGGCCGATCCACGACCCGGCAGCCGATGCCGCCTTCGTCGCGCGGCTGAAGCAGAAACTCGACGAGCCCGGCCGCGTCAGGGAAGTCGACCTGCACCTCTACACGCCGGAGTTCGCGCGCGTTGCGGTGGACGAGTTCCTGCGGGTGTTCCGGGCGGCGAAGGCGCCGGCATTCTGAAGGAGAACCGCCAATGATCGTGGGCAACTGGATGCAGGCCGATCCGATCACCATCGGCAGTGACACGCTCGTGTCCGAGGCCAAGCGCCTGCTGAGCGAAAACAACCTGCACGCGCTGCCGGTGGTCGACGACGGCAGGCTGCGCGGCCTGGTGACCCGCGCCAACCTGCTTCGCATGGGGCAATTCGTCCTGCGCACGCAAGACCCCGACGAATTCAATTTCTTCGTCACCCGGGTCAAGGTCAGGGACATCATGGTGCGCAACCCCGCGACCGTGCAGGTCGACGACACCATGGAACACTGCCTGTTGCGGGGACAGGAGCTGGGCGTCGCGCAGTTCCCGGTGGTGGACGGCGAGCGTGTGGTGGGAGTGATCTCCGCGAACGAGATCTTCCAGCTTGCAGCCCATTGCCTCGGCGCCTGGGAGCGGCGCAGCGGCGTGACTCTGGCACCGGTGAAGCTCGGTCCCGGCATGCTCGGCCACATCGCCGATGTCGTCGAGAGCGCGGGAGCGGTACTGCTGGCGCTGATTCCGGTCGGACGCCACGACCGCAACGGCGCTGCCGGCACCCCGGAGAAGAAGGTCATCGTCCGTTTCCATGCCGATGACGTGCGCGCAATCGCCTCCGCACTCGAGGAGGCGGGGTTCCCGGTGATCGAGTCGGTCGAGGCGCAACGGCCGGGCGCGTGAGTGCCGGCACACCGGCGACTGCGGCCGGAGCGGCGGGAGCGCGCCGAGGTGGCGCCGCCCTCCCGCGCAATCTATCTCACGAGCCTAGAAGCGGTACCCGATCCCGATACCGACCAGTACCGGATCGACCTCCACCCGTGAGAGCTTGGCCCCCGTATCGTCCGTGACGTCGCTGCGGATGTATACCTTCTTGACGTCGAAGTTGAGATACAGCGACTTGCTCAGCTTATAGTCGATGCCGGCTTGCACGGCTGCGCCAAAGCTGTCGTTCTCGAGATGGAGGCCGGTGACTGTGGGAACGCTCAGATTGTCGTTGGACAGCAGAGTGTAGTTAATGCCTGCACCAACGTAGGGGCGAAAGGTGCCCTCCGGGTTGAAATGCCATTGTAGCGTCAAGGTAGGCGGCAGATGCTTGAAACTTCCGGCGTCGAACGCACCGAGCGCACTGCTCGTCACCTTCACCGTGTGCCTCTGCGGATAGGTCAGGACCAGTTCGGCCGCCAGATTCCGGGTGAAAAAGTAACTGATGTTGACGTCCGGAATCCACTTGTCGCTGACTTCGATCGCGTCGGCCGGTACCGCCAGCCCCGGGATCGCGTCGGAATTGTTCGCCGGATCGATATAGAGCGCACGCAGCCGTACCATCCAGTTGCCTTCCGCAGACTGTTGTGCCACGGCCGGAACAGCGGCCGACAGCGCGACGGCGAGCACTGCGAACTTTAGTTTGTTCCGCATCGAGAGACCTCCCTGTCGTGATGGTTGAAAAGACCTTAATACGAGCGTGGTAAATTAACTCCTATACGATTCCGCTTTATTGATCCAGATCAAAAAATCCGCCAGTCCGATCAACGCTAGCACGGCCGAGCCTGCAGAACCGGCGCCATCTGGCCTCCGGTGCCGGTCACCGGCCTCGCCCGCACGAGCACCGCCAACCCGCGACCGTCAGCCCTGAACGCGGCGCGACGCCCTTCGGCGATGGAGGAGCAGCATCGCGAGCGCGCCGACGATCATCTCGAACGCGATGCCGGGCTCGGGCACGGGGCTGGCGAAATGCACGCGCCAGATCTTCGAGGCATCCTGCTCGGCGATGTAGAGGTCGCCGTTGGCCGGGTCGAAGGCGAGGCCCTGGGGAGACGAAAACCCCATTGCGAACACTTCGTGCGTCCCGTCGGCCGCGATCCGGACGATGCGCCCGCCGCCGGCCGCAACGTCCTCGCTCACGTAAAGGAATCCGTCCGGCCCGAACTCCAGGTTGTCCGGCTGGTTCAGGCCCACCGCGGAAGGATTGCCGAACACGGTCGCGGCTCCATCGGCTCCGATCCGCAACACGTTGTCGTCGGTGGTCTCGGCCACGTACAGCGCCGCGGGAGCCGCGCTGCCGAAATCGCCGAGGGCCGCGCCCTCGGGCCGGTGCAGGTTCGCGCCCGTGCCGGTGAGCACGGTCACCGCTGCAGGCGCTGCTGCGACATCCAGCTTCAATACACGCCCCGGCGTCGCATCCTCCGCCACCAGAAGATCGCCGGCGTTGCCATAGGGACCGTCGGAGCGCAGCACGACCAGTCCCTCGGGCCCGTTCAGGCCGATTCCGGTCGTGACGCTGGCGACCGTGGCCGAGGCCGGCCGATTCAGCGCATCGTAGGAAAGGGTCGCGCGGAACAGCCGCGAATCGGTGCCATCGCAAAACGATGCCGGAGCCACGAGCCGGCACGCGTCATACGACGCACCGGTCGGGACCGGCAGCTCGCTGGTGACGTAGAGTCGCCCGTCAGGGTGGATATCGATCTGGTCGGCTCCCCAGATCCCGGACACCAGGCTGATCGCGGTGCCGGTCTCTCGGTTCACCCAGGAAACGCCTGCGGCGGAATCCGTTCGCTCGCGCGCGGCGAACAGGTTGCCGAAGGTATCGAACGCGAGCCCGTCCGCCCGGCTGAGGTTCACCGGGTCGGAGACGACCAGCGCGAGCGTGCCCGCCGCCGGATCCGCCAGCGCGGGCGCGGCTGCAGCGGGGCCCGCCAACATCGCGCCAACCACGGCGAGCAGAGAACACGTTCCGATCCGCATGACGGACTCCTTCATCGAATTCCGCGCGCTGCATTCTTCACCCAGTTCGCGGCCGCGGGGAGGGCCGATTATCACACCATCGGCCTTGAATCTCGGTCGTTTCCGTAACGGTGCGTCGAAATTCGTGCCCAACCGGCGCTGCACGATGCGCACTGCACTCCGCTCGCCGCGACAAGGAGCGTAGCGAACCTGCAACTTGTCATTGCGAGGAGCTAAGCGACGACGCGTCATCCGGCATGCTCGGGAAACAAAGAAATCGGGGACAGACCGCGGTTTTCGATGGAAATCCCATCAGCGACGCATCATGCGCGAAGAAACATGGTCTGTTCCCTGCTTCGCGCGGGCGAATTCGAGGCGATGGGCCGGCCGGCAGTCCGTCTCCGGAGCAAACGGACATTGCCAAGCAATGACGGGCGACCCACAATCGCGCTCATTGCGAGCACTGATGGACGTGCTCGGATGAGTATGGATTTTGACCTGGCGGAGAGGGTGGGATTCGAACCCACGGTAGAGTTGCCCCTACTCCGGTTTTCGAGACCGGCCCGTTCGACCGCTCCGGCACCTCTCCGGGTCACGAATCAGGGATCGGGGATCAGGCAAACTACGGCATTGCATGAGTCCCATCCCGCGCGGCGGAGCGCATTCTAGCATCGAGCGAATTCAGGCGGCCGGTTCGATGCGCTCGAGCCCGCCCATGTAGGGCCGCAGCGCCTCCGGCACGGTGAGGCTGCCGTCCGCGTTCTGGTAGTTCTCCATCACCGCGACCAGGGTCCGGCCTACCGCGAGCCCGGAACCGTTGAGCGTGTGCACGAACTCCGGCTTGCCCTTCCCGGCGCGCCAGCGCGCCTGCATCCGGCGCGCCTGGAAGGATTCGAAATTGCTGCACGAGGAGATTTCGCGGTAGGCCCCCTGCCCCGGGAGCCAGACTTCGATGTCATAGGTCTTGGCGGCAGAAAAGCCCATGTCCCCGGCGCACAGCGTGACGACCCGGTAGGGCAGCTCCAGCCTGCGCAGGATTGTCTCCGCGTGACCCGTGAGTTCCTCAAGCGCCTGCCAGGAGTGTTCCGGCCGTTCGATCCACACCAGCTCGACCTTGTCGAACTGATGCTGGCGAATCATGCCGCGGGTGTCCTTGCCGTAGGAGCCGGCCTCTGAGCGGAAGCACGGGCTGTGACAGACGAACTTGAGCGGGAGGTCTTCCGCCGCGAGGATCGCACCGCGCACGAGGTTGGTGACCGGCACTTCCGCGGTCGGGATCAGGTACATCCGGCGCGTGCGGTCCAGGCCGACCAGCTCGCGCGGGGCCACGGCCTCGTCGTGCGCGAGCGTGGCTTCGGCGCCGTCCTCGGCGCGCTCGATCCTGAACAGGTCGGCCTCGAACTTCGGGAGCTGTCCGGTGCCGAACAGGCTGTCGCCGTTCACGAGGTAGGGCGCGTAAATCTCGACGTAGCCGTGCTCGCCGGTGTGCACATCGAGCATGAACTGCGCAAGGGCGCGGTGCAGGCGGGCGAGCGGCCCGCGCAGCAGCGAGAAGCGCGCGCCGCTGATCTTCGCTGCCGCATCGAGGTCGAGCCCGCCGAGCCGCGCCCCGACATCGACGTGATCGCAGGGCGCGAACCCGAATGCGCGCGGCTCGCCCCAGCGCCTCACCTCGACGTTGTCGCGCTCCGAGCGGCCCTCGGGCACGCTGTCGTGCGGCAGGTTGGGGATGCGAGAGAGGAAATGGTCGATCCGCGCGAGCACGTCAGCGAGGCCTTCCTCGCCCGTGCGTACCTGCTCCCCGGTCCCGGCGACCTCGGCCATGAGCTGCGCAGGATCGCCGCCGGCCGCCTTGACCCGACCGATCTCCTTCGAGAGCGCATTGCGCCGCGCCTGCAGTTCCTGCGTCCGTCCCTGGATCCGCCTGCGCTCCTCCTCCAGCGTCTGGAAGACCTCGGCCTCGAAGACGACGCCGCGCCTGGCGAGGCGTTCGCGCACGCGATCGGGGTGACTGCGCAGCAACTGGATGTCGAGCATGGTCGGGTTCCGTGGGGTGGCGGGCAAAGCCGGTTATTTGTCGTCGTTGGCGCGCCGGTCGAGTTCGCGAAGCTGCCGGAGCTTCTCCGCGATCTTCGCTTCGAGGCCACGATCGCTCGGTCGGTACCACTCGGGCGCGTCCATGCCCTCGGGCAGATAGCGTTCGCCGGCGGCATAGCCCTGCGCTTCGTCGTGCGCATAGCGGTAGCCCTCGCCGTAGCCCAGGTCCTTCATCAGGCGGGCCGGCGCATTGCGCAAATGCAGCGGCACCGGGCGCGTCTTGTCCCGGCCGACGAATTCGCGTGCGGCTTGATACGCAACGTAGACCGCGTTCGATTTCGCCGCGCAGGCCATGAAGATCACGGCATGGGCAAGCGCCAGTTCGCCCTCGGGCGAGCCGAGCCGCTCGTAGGTCGCGCAGGCGTCGAGCGCGATCTGCAACGCGCGCGGATCGGCGAGGCCGACATCCTCGACCGCCATGCGCACGACGCGCCGGCCGAGATAGAGCGGATCGGCGCCGCCCTCCAGCATGCGCACGAGCCAGTACAGGGCGGCGTCCGGATTCGAGCCGCGCACCGACTTGTGGAGCGCCGAGATCTGGTCGTAGAACTGCTCGCCGCCCTTGTCGAAGCGGCGCAGGCTGCGCGAGAGCGCCTCATCGACGAGCGCTGCCTCGACGCGGCGAATGGCAGCGGCCTGCGCCGCGCCGCGGACGAGTTCGAGCGTGTTGAGCAGACGGCGCGCGTCGCCGTCGGCGAAGCCGATCAAGCGCGCGCGGGCATCCTCGGAAAAATCGAGCTCCGGAAACACCCGCGCGCGAACGCGCTCGAACAGTGCGCCCAGATCCTCGTCCGACAGGCCGTTGAGCACATAGACCGCCGCGCGCGAGAGCAGGGCGCTGTTGACCTCGAACGATGGATTCTCGGTGGTCGCGCCGATCAGGGTGATCAGTCCGCGCTCGACATAGGGCAGGAAGGCATCCTGCTGCGCCTTGTTGAACCGGTGCACCTCGTCGACGAAAACGATGGTGCGCCGCCCGCTGCCCGCAGCGACCTGCTCGGCGCGCGCAATCGCCTCGCGGATCTCCTTGACCCCGGAGAGCACCGCAGAAAGCGCGATGAATTCGGCATCGAAGGCCTGGGCCATCAGCCGCGCGAGCGTGGTCTTGCCCGTTCCCGGCGGCCCCCAGAGGATCATCGAGTGGGGAGTGCCCGACTCGAAGGCGAGCCGCAACGGCTTGCCGGGGCCGAGCAGGTGGGTTTGCCCCAGCACCTCGTCGAGCGTGCGCGGACGCATCAGCTCGGCGAGCGGCGCATGAGGCGGCTGCGCGCCCGGAAACAGGTCACTCACCGATCACGTCCGCGCCGGCGGGCGGAACGAAGCGGAACTGCGAAGCATCGAGCGCCGGATTGCGCTCGAAGCGGCTGAAGCGCAGCGTGGTGCTGCGGCCGAAGTTGTCGCGCAACTCCATGACGGCAGGCACTGCTGCGCGCAGCCCGATACGGATGCGCTCATAGCCCGCTTCCGCGTTCCTGGGCGTCGCCTCCACCCACTCCAGGGTGTCGCTGCTGCCGCCCTCGGCAAGGACGAACCCGCGCTCCAGCGCGTTGTCGCCCGCGAGCAGCGCCGCCGGGCTGGAACCGAGAGCGCGGTCGAGGGTGCGCACGGTCACTTGGGCGAGTTCGCGGTCGTAGATCCAGAGCTTCTCGCCGTCGCCCACGATGACCTGATCGTAGGGCACCCGGTACACCCAGCGGAACCTCCCGGGCCGCGAGAAGGCCATGGTGCCGCTGGCGCTCTGCGGTGCGCGCCCGGGCTTCGCGCTCACCGTCTGCTCGAAGTCCGCGCGCGCGCTCCGGGTGGTGTCCAGGAAACGCCGGAGCTGGTCCAGTCCGCTTGCGCTCGCAGTCATGCTCGCCGCCGCGAGAGCCGCAGCGAGCGCGAGTCGCGCGGCGGTCCGCACCGACCCCGGACTCACCACCTTCCGTACATGCGCGCCAGTCATTCCCGGGCAGGCAGCAGCACTTCGCGGTTGCCGTTGGAGCCCATCGCCGAAACGAGCCCGCTGCGCTCCATCTGCTCGATCAGCCGCGCCGAGCGGTTGTAGCCGATGCGCAGATGGCGCTGCACCAGCGAGATGGACGGCCGCCGCGTGCGCAGGACGATCTCGACCGCCTGATCGTAGAGCGGATCCGCTTCGCCGGCGCCCTGCACATCGTCGTCGCCCGGCGTCTCTTCGGCATCGTCGAGGATGCCCTCGACATAATCCGGCTTGCCCAGCCGCTTGAGATACTCCACCACGCGGTGCACCTCGCCATCGGCCACGAAGGCACCATGCACGCGCACCGGCATGCCGGTGCCGGGCACGAGAAAGAGCATGTCGCCCTGCCCCAGCAGGGCCTCGGCGCCCGACTGGTCGAGGATGGTGCGCGAGTCCACGCGGCTCGAGACCTGGAACGAGATCCGGGTCGGGATGTTCGCCTTGATCAGCCCGGTGATGACATCCACCGAGGGCCGCTGCGTCGCGAGGATGAGGTGAATACCGGCGGCGCGCGCCTTCTGCGCGAGCCGCGCGATCAGCTCCTCGACCTTCTTGCCCGCGACCATCATCAGGTCGGCCAGCTCGTCGATCACCACCACGATGTAGGGCAGCGTGGCAAGCGGCGCGCTCTGCGCGGGATCGGGCCGGAGCGGATCGTCGATCGGCTTGCCGGCCTTCCCGGCCTCGCGGATCTTGTGGTTGTAACCGGAGAGGTTGCGCACCGCGAGCGCCGACATCTGCCTGTAGCGGCGCTCCATCTCGCCCACGCACCACGCAAGCGCGTTGGCGGCGTGCCGCATGTCGGTCACCACCGGTGCGGCGAGGTGCGGAATGCCCTCGTAGGCGGACAGCTCGAGCATCTTGGGATCGACCAGGATGAGCTTCACCGCGTCCGGCTCCGACTTGTAGAGGAGCGACAGGATCATCGCGTTGATCGCGACCGACTTGCCGGAGCCGGTGGTGCCGGCCACCAGCAGATGCGGCATGCGTGCGAGATCGGCGACCACCGGCGCGCCGCCGATGTCCTTGCCCAGCACGAGGGCGAGCGGCGAGTGCATCTCGTGATAGGGCACCGAGCCGAGAATTTCGGCGAGATGCACCATCTGCCGCCTGGCATTCGGGATCTCCAGCCCCATGCAGCTCTTGCCCGGGATCGTCTCGATCACCCGAATGCTGACCACCGAGAGGGCGCGCGCGAGGTCCCGGACCAGATTGACGATCTGGCTGCCCTTGACGCCCACCGCCGGTTCGACTTCGTAGCGGGTGATGACCGGGCCGGGAAGCGCCGCAGCCACCTTCACCTCGACCCCGAAATCGCCGAGCTTGCGCTCGATCAGGCGCGAGGTGAATTCGAGCGTTTCGGGCGAGGGGGGTTCGGCATCGCGCGAGGCCTCGTCGAGCAGCGAAAGCGGAGGCAGCAGGTTGTCCGGCAGGTCCGCGAACAGCGGCTGCTGGCGTTCCTTCTCGACCCGCTCCGATCGCGGCAGTTCGCGCTCGACCGCTTCGATGCGCACGGGCTCGTGCGCCTGCTGGCGGCGGCGCTCGATCTCGATCACCGCCTCGCGGCTTCCGGCCACTTCGCGCCCGATGCGGCGATCGCGCCATTTCTCCCATGCGAACCGGATCGCGCCCGCGACGCGCTCCATCAGCAGCCCGGTACGTTCGGCGAGCCCGACCCACGACAGGCCGGAGAACAGGCTGAAGGAGGCCGCCATCAGGCCGAGCAGCAACAGGGTCCCGCCGGTGAATCCGAGATAGCGATGCGCGGCTCGCGCGACCTCGTAGCCGGTCACTCCGCCGGGAAGAAACGGCAGCACGGCCCGCACCGAATGGAAGCGCAGCGCTTCCAGTCCGCTGCTCGCCGCTAGCAGCACCGCGAAGCCTGCGACCGCGATCAGGAACGGCCTGCGGTCGCCACCGCCCGTCCGGCCGAGGCGACGGTAGCCGAGCACGACCAGGAACGCGAAGAAGGCGACCCACCACCATGCGGACAGGCCGAACAGGTAAAGGAGGACGTCGGCCAGCCACGCGCCGAAGCGCCCGCCCGGATTGGCGACCCGCTCCAGACCGGCTCCCGCATGCGACCAGCCCGGATCGGCGCGGTCATAGCCGAACAGAACGAGCGCGAAATAGCCGGCGCACGCCGCCAGGAGCAGCCAGCGCGCTTCATGCACAAGCCCGGCGATTCGTTCAGGAAGGGAGGGGGTCGCGGCGCTCACACGCAAATGGAAACGGCTGATGCCAACGCCGGCCCATTATACGCACCGCGCCCCCGCGCGGCGGGGGGTTCAGACCTTCTCGATCGGATCGCGCAGATAGATGCGGCCGTCCGCCTCGCGGATGAATCCCTGGAGCTGCAGGTCCTTCATCACCCGACTCACCATCTCGCGCGACGCACCGATCATCTTGGCGATGTCCTGCTTGGAGATCTTTCGCATCACGATCTTCTCGCCCGCCACCGTCTCGGCCATCTCCAGCAACAGGCGGGCGACACGGCCATAGACATCCATCAGGGCGAGGCTCTCGATCTTGCGGTCCGCCGTGCGCAGTCTTTGAACGAGATTGCGCATGATGTACGCGCAGACCTCGAAATTCTCCTGCAGGCAGCGCTTGAAATCGCTCTTGGCGATGACCACCAGGTCGCTGGGCACGACGGCAGCAACGGTCGCCGAGCGCGGATTGTCGTCGAGCACACCCATCTCGCCGAACAGCTCGCCGGGTCCGAGCATGGAGAGGATGACCTCGCGCCCTTCCTCGTCGCTCACCAGCACCTTCAGGCTGCCGGAAAGCACCAGATAGACGAAATCGGTGCGGTCTCCGGCGCGTACCACCGCCGAACCCCGCGGCACCCGGCGCATCATCGACACCCGCGCCAGCGATTCCAGGCTGCGCTCCTCCAGCCCGTAGAACATCGGGAAGGTACGCAGAGCCGTCGTCGACACCCCGTTGGGCACTCGCAATGTCATTGCCATCACTTACGCGATCCTCCCGCCAGCGGGCGGCATTCACGCGCCAATGGTTCTCGTTGGCGCCATTATAGTGGAATGCCGCAAGTGCACCGAACCGGGGCGCCGGACCTTGCGGGCCGCGCACCGCGCCGACCGGTGCGGCGCAGGCCGCCGCCGCGCTCCGGTATAATTCATTTATCGGCCCCGCCATCCCACTCCTTTAGCATTTCCCATCGACATGACCACCACCCGCCACGCCAGAGTGCTGATCCTCGGTTCCGGACCGGCCGGCTACACCGCCGCCGTCTACGCCGCCCGCGCGAACCTCCAGCCCGTCCTCGTTACCGGACTCGCACAGGGAGGCCAGCTCATGACCACGACCGATGTCGACAACTGGCCGGCCGACGCCGACGGCGTCCAGGGTCCCGATCTGATGGCGCGCTTCCAGCGGCACGCCGAGCGCTTCAATACCGAGATCGTTTTCGACCAGATCCACACGGCGCGCCTGAAGGAGCGCCCGATCGTGCTGATCGGCGACGAGGCGACCTACACCTGCGACGCACTGATCATCGCGACCGGCGCGACCGCCCGCTACCTCGGCCTGCCGTCCGAGCAGGCCTTCGCGGGCAAGGGGGTTTCGGCGTGTGCGACCTGCGATGGATTCTTCTACCGCGGCGAGGATGTCGCGGTGATCGGCGGCGGCAACACCGCGGTCGAGGAAGCGCTGTATCTCGCCAACATCGCGCGCCATGTCACCCTCGTACATCGCCGGGACCGGCTGCGCGCGGAGAAGATCCTGCAGGACAAGCTGTTCGAGAAACAGGCAGCCGGCAAACTCACGATCGAATGGCAGCACACGCTCGACGAGGTGCTGGGCGACAAGACCGGAGTCACGGGCATGCGCATCCGGCACGTCGCGACTCGGGCGACCCGTGACATCGCCCTGAAGGGCGTTTTCATCGCGATCGGCCACCAGCCCAACACGGAAATCTTCGCCGGGCAGATCGACATGGCCAACGGCTACATCCTCACGCGCGGCGGGGGCGAAGGCAACGCCACCGCGACCAGCGTCCCCGGCGTGTTCGCGGCCGGCGACGTCCAGGATCCCGTCTATCGGCAAGCGGTCACGAGCGCGGCGAGCGGCTGCATGGCCGCGCTCGATGCCGAGCGCTACCTGGACCGCATCGAGACTTCCTGACCATGCGCGCGCGGTGCATCTGCGATCCCGAGGCCGCCGCGCTGTTTCGCGCCGCGGTGGCCGATGCGACGCCGCTCGCCGTGCGCCGCGTGCATCTCGAAGCGCCTCGCCCGGCGCCGAAGCCGCGCCAGCGGCGGCGTGACGAAGCGGCCGCGCTCGCGGAATCGATCGAAGGGCCGGCCTCCTTCGAGCTTTTCCTGGAAGGCGGCGAAGAGGCAACATTTCGGCGGCCCGGAGTGCCGCGCACGACGCTGCGCGATCTCCGGCGCGGCCGCTGGGTGGTCCAGGACCAGATCGACCTGCACGGCATCACACGGCACGAGGCGCATCGGCTGATCTCGGAATTCGTCGCCCGGAGCCTGAAGCGGGGCTTGCGCTGCATCCGCGTCATTCACGGCAAGGGACTGGGCTCTCCGGGCGGAGAGCCGGTGCTCAAGGGCTGCGTGCAGGGCTGGCTGGCGCGCCGCGTCGACGTCCTGGCGTTCTGCCAGGCGCGCGCCGCGCTGGGCGGCAGCGGCGCACTCGTCGTGCTCCTGCGCGCCCTGCCGGAACGCCCTCACGCCGGCAAGAGCTGACGCCGTGCAATCCTTGGCGCCCTTGGTGCCTTGGTGCCCTTGGTGATGAACGCTTTCCGGAGGCCGGCGAAGGCGCCGCGGGCGGTCAGATCGCGGCCTCGTTGGTCTCGCCGGTGCGGATGCGCACGACCTGCTCCACTGCCGTCACGAAGATCTTTCCGTCCCCGATCTTGCCGGTGCGCGCCGCCTTGGTGATGGCGTCGAGGGCGGTGTCGACCTGAGACTCCGCGACCACCACCTCGACCTTGATCTTGGGCAGGAAGTCCACGACATACTCCGCACCCCGGTAGAGCTCGGTGTGCCCCTTCTGCCGGCCGAAGCCCTTGACCTCGGTGACCGTCAGGCCGGCGATCCCGACTTCCGAGAGCGCCTCGCGCACCTCGTCGAGCTTGAACGGCTTGATGATCGCTTCGATCTTCTTCATGAGCATTCTCCCGCCGGCACCGGCGCGGCCTCACCATTCGTCCGCGTAGCGCGATGTTATCGGATATCGCCAGTCCTTGCCGAAGCCGCGCCGCGTCACCCGGATGCCGACCGGCGCCTGCCGGCGCTTGTACTCGCTGCGCTTGAGCATCGTCACCACGCGGCGAACGTCGGTTGCGGTGTAACCGCGCGCGACGATCTCGCGCGGGGATTCGTCGCGTTCCATGTAGGCCTCGATGATGGCGTCCAGGACCTCGTAGGGCGGCAGCGTGTCCTGGTCGGTCTGACCCGGCTTGAGCTCGGCAGTGGGCGGGCGAGCGAGCGTGCTCTCGGGGATCACCGGCGCGACGCCGTTGCGGTAGCGCGCGAGCCGATAGACCATCGTCTTGAAGATGTCCTTGATAACGGCGAACCCGCCCGCCATGTCTCCGTAGAGGGTGGCGTAGCCGACCGCCATCTCCGACTTGTTTCCGGTCGTCAGGACGATGGAGCCTTCCTTGTTCGAAATCGCCATCAGGATCATCCCGCGGATGCGTGCCTGGATGTTCTCTTCGGTCGCATCGGCTTCGCGGCCGGCGAAGCGGCGCGCGAGCATCGAGGCGAACGCATCCATCGCCGGCCGGATCGGGATCTCGTCGTAGGCGACGCCCAGCGCTTGCGCGAGCGCGCGCGCATCCTCCAGGCTCATCCGGGACGTATAGGGCGAAGGCATCATGACCGCGTGCACCCGGTTCGCTCCGAGCGCGTCCGCCGCGACGCACAGCGTGAGTGCGGAGTCGATTCCGCCCGACAGGCCGACGATGGCGCCGGGAAATCCGTTCTTGCCCAGGTAATCCGCGACCCCGAGGCGAAGCGCCGCATAGATCTCCGCCTCGATCGGCTCGGGCGCTGCAATGTTGCCCGGCTGCAGGTCCCCGTCCGCATAGGTCACCCGATCGATCGCCTCGACGAAGGAGCGCGACTGGAGCACCAGCTCGCCCGAGCGGTCGAGCGCGAAGGAGGCCCCGTCGAAGACCAGCTCGTCCTGGCCGCCGACCAGGTTGGCATAGATCACCGGAATGCCGGTGTCCTCGATCCGGCTGCGCAGCACCTCATAGCGCGTCGCCTGCTTGTCGATGTGGTAGGGAGAAGCGTTGAGCGCCACGAGCAATTCGGCGCCCTCGCGGCGGGCCGCATCCGCGGCCCCTTCCTCCCAGACGTCCGCGCAGATGTTGATGCCGATGCGCACCCCCGCCACCGTCACCACGCACGGCTTCGCACCGCAATCGAAATAGCGTTCCTCGTCGAACACCTCGTAGTTGGGCAGCCGGTGCTTGCGGTAGCTGATGATCGGCTCGCCCGGCCTGACGAGCGAGGCGGCGTTGAAGTGCTGGTCGCCTTCCTCGAGCGGATGGCCGACGATCAGCGCGATGCCGTCGAGGCTGCGCGCGATCCGCGCCATCTCGCGTTCGCAGGCCCGGTAGAAATCGGAGCGCAGCAGCAGATCCTCCGGAGGGTAGCCGGAGAGCGCGAGTTCGGGCGTGACGACGAGGTGGGCGCCGGCGGCCCGTGCCTTCGCGGCCGCTTCCAGAATACGATCGGCGTTACCCGCAAGATCGCCGACCACGCAGTTGATCTGCGCGACGGCGATAACGAGCGGAGTCATGGAAGCGGGTGATCCGATCGTCATCCGTCCTGTTCAGAAAGCCGGCTTGTGCGCCGCCTGCTGGTAGCGTGCAACTCCATCCAGGATCTCGGCTTTCGCCTCCGCCGGTCCGACCCAGCCCTGGACCTTGACCCACTTTCCCGGCTCGAGATCCTTGTAATGCTCGAAGAAATGGCTGATCTGGGCGAGGATGCCCTCCGGGAGATCGCGCGGGGTGTCGACCGCGCGGTAGATCGAGATCAGCTTGTCGATCGGCACCGCGAGCAGTTTCGCATCCTCCCCGGCTTCGTCCTGCATCCTCAGCATTCCAACCGGCCGGCAGCGCACGACCGCGCCGGTGATGATCGGAACCGGCGAGAGCACCAGCACGTCGACCGGATCGCCGTCCCCCGAGATGGTGTGAGGAATGTAGCCGTAGTTGCAGGGATAACGCATCGAGGTCGACATGAAGCGGTCGACGAACATCGCACCCGCCTCCTTGTCCATCTCGTACTTGATCGGATCCGCGTGCATGGGGATCTCGACGATGACGTTGAAATCGTTCGGAAGATCGCGTCCCGAGGGTACTCGCTCCAGGCTCATCCGTTCGCTCCGGCCGTAGGGGTGCGGGGATTATCCCAGAGATTCCCGGTACGGCGGCTGAACGGATGATTCGCACCCCAGTTGATCTGGATCAAGTCGCACATCCGGGATAGCATGTGTAATAATAACCATTATCATTTAACAACCGCAGCCCCTGGCGGAGGGCCGCCATGCGGATCCTGCGGGAAAGGAGCCCGGCATGCTGTCGATGGCCATCATCACCTTCCGCGAAGGCGTCGAAGCCTTCCTCATCGTCGCGATCACGCTCGCCTACCTGCGCCGCAGCGGTCGCGAGGCGCTGGTGCCGGCCGCGATCGCGGGCATCGTCGCCTCGGTTGCGGCGAGCGCGGCCGGCGCGTGGTTGTTCAGCCGGACCGCCAACCAGCCGCTCTGGGAGGGCATCCTCGCACTGGTGGCCGCGGTGCTGGTCGCATCGATGGTGCTCTACATGATGCGCGCCGCCCGGTATCTGCGGGCGAACATCCATGCGGGCATCGACCGCGCAGCCGCCCGGCCGGGCACCGGCGCGAAGCTCGCGGTGTTCGCATTCGTGGTGCTGATGATCAGCCGGGAAGGGATGGAGACCGCGCTGCTCGTGAGCTCGCTCGCGCAACAGGTCGGCTCCGGGGCAACGATCGCGGGCGCGGCCGTGGGCATTCTCGCGGCGGCGTTGCTCGCGTGGGCATGGACGATCTACGGCCACCGCATCAACCTCGCCCGCTTCTTCCAGGTGACCTCCGTCTTCCTGCTGCTCTTCGCCGGCCAGCTCGTGGTGCTCGCCTTCCACGAATTCACGGAAGCGAACGTGCTGCCGGTCGACAACGCCTTCTGGCATGTCGCGACCGAGCCGTTCTCTCCCGAGGGCGAGTACGGAAGCTGGATCACGCTCTCGCTGATCGCGCTACCGCTCGGCTGGCTGGCGGTGTCGGCACTGCGCAACGCATCGCTCGGATCGGGCGCCGCGGCCGCCGCGCCGAAGGACTGAGCGTTCAGCCCGCCTCGAATCCGGCGTCGGCGACGGCCTGCTTCATCTGCGCCTCGCCGACACGCGCGGCCTCGTATTCGACCCGCGCCTCTGCACGCTCGAGCGACACCTCGGCGCGAGCCACGCCGGGCAGGGCTTCGAGAACGTTGGTGACACTCTTCACGCAGCCCTGGCAGCTCATGCCCCTCACCTTCAGAACGATCGCTTCCATCACGCCTCCTTCGCGCTTGGCCTTTCAGCGGCCGAAGATCCGTGGCCCGGCCGCCAGCGCCGCAGCAGCAGGGAATTGCTGACGACCGATACCGAACTCATCGCCATCGCGGCGCCGGCGATCACGGGGTTGAGCATGCCCAGCGCCGCGAGCGGGATGCCCAGCACGTTATAGACGAAGGCGAAGAACAGGTTCTGCCGGATCTTGGCGAGCGTCGCACGGGACAACGCGATCGCGTCGGCGACGGATTGCAGATCGCTGCGCATCAGCGTCACGTCCGCTGCTTCGAGCGCGACATCGGTGCCGCTGCCCATCGCGATCGACACGTCCGCGGCCGCCAGCGCGGGGGCGTCGTTGATGCCATCGCCCACCATGCCCACCCGGCGCCTCCCGCCCTCCTTGAGCGCCTCCACGGCGCGTGCCTTGTCCTCGGGCAGCAGGGCGGCCTCGAAGTGCGCGATGCCCGCCTGCGCGGCGATCGCGGCGGCCGTCGCGGCGTTGTCCCCGGTGAGCATGACGACTTCGATGCCGGCCGCACGCAGCCGTTCGACCGCCGCACGCGAACCCGGCCGCAGGCGGTCCGCCACTGCGATCAGCCCGAGAGGCCGCCCCTCGCAGGCCACCGCAACGATGCTCTTGCCTTCGCGGGCGAGCGCATCGAGAGCCGCGAAATTCATCCCGCCCTCCGAAGCCGCGAGGAATCCGGGCGAGCCGAGCCGGCATTGCGCGCCGCCCATCCTGCCCTCGACCCCCTTGCCCGCCAGAGTGCGCACGTCTTGGGCGGCGGGCGGTGCGATGCCCCGCCGGGCGCATTTTTCGAGGATCGCATCCGCGAGCGGATGACTGGAACCCTGCTCCAGGGCCGCCGCGACGCGAAGCAGCTCCGCGACATCGACGCCTGGCTCGGGCACGACGTCGGTCACGGCCGGCTCGCCCAGCGTGAGCGTGCCTGTCTTGTCGAGCGCGATCACCTCCAGTTTCTCGGCCAGCTCGAGCACCGCCGCATTCTTGACCAGGATTCCGGCCCGCGCACCCTGGCCGGTGCCGACCATGATCGCAGTCGGCGTGGCCAGGCCCAGCGCGCACGGGCAGGCGATCACCAGCACGGCGACCGCATTGACCAGTCCGGCGACCGCGCTCCCGCCCCACCCCCACCACAGCAGGAAGGTGAGCAGGGCGACCGCGCTCACCGCGGGAACGAAGACCGCCGCGATCCGATCCGCCAGCCGCTGCACCGGCGCCTTGGAACCCTGGGCCTTCTCGACCATGCGGATGATGCCGGCGAGCACGGTGTGGCTGCCGACCCCGGTCGCCCGGCAGCGCAGCAGACCTTCGCCATTCACGGTCGCGGCGAACACCTTCGCGCCGGCCGCCTTGGCACTGGGCAGGCTCTCGCCGGTCAGCATCGATTCGTTGACGCTCGATGCGCCCTCGATCACCTCGCCGTCGACCGGTACCGCCTCCCCGGCGCGCACCACGAAGATGTCGCCTGGGCGCACCGCATCACTGGCCACTTCGACGATGGCGCCGTCGCGTTCGATGCGGGCGAGCTGCGGCTGCATGCGCATCAGCGCCTCGATCGCCTCTGAGGTCCTCGCCTTGGCGCGCGCCTCCAGCAGCTTGCCCATGAGCACCAGCGTGATGATGACCGCCGAGGCCTCGAAATACACGTGCTGCCCAGAGAGCCCCGCCACGGTGACGAACAGGCTGTATCCGTAGGCCATCGAGGTTCCCAGGGCGATCAGCACGTCCATGTTGCCGGCCCCGCCGCGCAGCGCGTGCCAGGCCGCGACGTAGAAGCGCTTGCCGACCCAGAACTGCACCGGCGTGGCGAGGACGAGCTGGAACCAGCGCGGCAGCAGGTCGGCGTGCGCCCCGGCGAACATCGCCGCCATCTGCGCCACGAGCGGCGCGCTGAGCGCAGCCGACAGCCAGAAGCGGCGCAGCTCCCTGCGGTAGGCCGCTTCCTTGCGCGCCTTCTCCGCCGCTTGGCTGTCCGCGGTCACCGGGCGCGCATCGTAGCCGGCGCGCCGGATCGCGGCGAGCACCGCAGCGAGATCCGCCAGTCCCGGTTGCAGGCGCACGGCGGCCTTCTCGGCGGCGAAATTCACCGCGGCATCGACCCCCGGCAGACGGCCCAGCACCTTCTCGATGCGCGCTGCGCACGCCGCGCAGGTCATGCCCGAGATGGCAAGATCGACGCTCTGCTCCGGCACCGTGTAGCCGGTCTTGCGGATGCACTCCAGGACGCGCTCGGGCGACAGGCTGGCGGGATCGAACCGGACCCGGACGCGCTCGCTGGCGAAATTCACCGCCGCCTCCACTCCTGGCAACCGGGCGAGGCTCTTCTCGATGCGCGCCGCACAGGCCGCGCAGGTCATGCCCTCGACGGGAAGGTCGAGAACGGCGCGTTCCGGCGCGGACGATGCGGACTGCACCGTGCTACTTCGCGACCAGCACCGGCACCGGCGAAAGATGCAGCACCTTCGTCGTCACCGAGCCCAGCAGCGCGGAGGCTACCGTCCCGCGCCCATGGCTGCCCATGCAGATCAGCTCGCAGCCGAGTTCCCCGGCGAGCTTGACGATGATCGCGGCCGGATCGCCCACATGCAGGTGCCGGACGAAGGGCAGGTCCGCCGCGCTCAGGAGGTCCTCGGCCGGCCGCACTGCGGCCTCGCCTTCCCCGCGGTAATGGGCATCGAGCACCTCGCGGCTGATGTGGCCGGTCGCCAGCCCGACAGGAATCGGGGGGTGCACGTGCAGCACATGCAGCTCGGGCTTCCCGGCAAACCAGCGCACATGTGAGACCAGGCTGCGCACCGCATTCAACGAGCAATCCGAACCATCCACCGCGAGCAGGATCTTCACGGCCCGATTCTATCAGACGGTGCAGACGATCCCTCGCCACAGGCTCCCGCCCAGGCTCGGCGCCCTGGCGAGTCCCCAGAGACCGAAGCCGAGCACGAGCAGCCCGGAGGCGAGCCGAAGCGCGCGCACGTGGTTTCCCCGGTTGAGCCACGCCAGCAGCGCACCTGCCGCCAGGAGGTTGGGCAGGGTGCCGAGACCGAAAGCGGCCATCAGTGCCGCTCCGCGCAGTGCGCTGCCGGACACCAGCGCGGTGGCGAGCACGCTATAGACCATGCCGCAGGGCAGGAATCCCCAGAGCATTCCCAGGGGCAGGGCCTGCGAGACCCTCGTCGCCGGCAGGAAGCGCGTACCGAGCGGCCGGATCTTCCGCCACAGGAGCTCCCCCGCCCGCTCGGTCGGTGCGAGCACGCGCGTGAAGCCGAGCAGATACGCGCCGAGCGCCACCAGCATCAGATTGGCGGCGACGTACAGACCGAGCTGCACCGGCAGCACGCCCTCGAGCAGCAGCCCGGCACCGCCGACGGCGCCGGCGAGCGCTCCGGCGGCCACGTAGGCGCCGATCCGACCGGCGTTGTAGGCGAGATGAAGCGCGAAGCGCCCCCGCCCATTCGCGGACGGCCGGGAGAGCGCGCCCACGATGCCGCCGCACATCGCGGCGCAATGAACGCCGCCGAGCAGACCGATCAGGAACACCGCGATGTAGCCGGACTCAGGCATGCGTTGCGCAGCCGCGACGCGACGCGCGCCTCACGGCGCTCGCATGGTCTCGGCGGATGCGGCCGTCAGATGATCTTGGAATAGCGCGCGCGATCCCGGTCGGCGCGCAGGTATCGATCGAACACCATCGCGATCGCCCGCACCAGCATGCGCCCGCGCGCAAGCACGCTGATCCAGCGCTCGTCGATGCGCAGCAGCTCGGCCTTCTCCATGTCCCGCAGATCCACGAGCTCGCGCGCGAAATACGACTTGAAGTCGATCAGGTGGGCGATCTCGATGGACTCGATCGAGAGTTCGAAATGGCACATCAGCGCCTGGATGATCGAGCGGCGCAGCAGGTCGTCCGCGCTCAGCTCAATGCCGCGGAACACCGGGAGCGTGTCGCGGTCGAGCGCGTCGTAGTACTCCTCGATCGTCTTGTGGTTCTGGGCGTAGGTCGGGCCGACCTTGCTGATCGCCGAGACCCCGAACGCCAGCAGGTCGCACTCGGCATAGGTCGAATAGCCCTGGAAGTTGCGGTGCAGGCGGCCCTGGCGCTGCGCGACGGCGAGCTCGTCGTCGGGTTTCGCGAAATGGTCCATCCCGATATAGACGTAGCCGGCCTCGGTCAGCCGCCGGATCGCGAGCTGGAGGATGTGCAGGCGCGCATCCGCGCTGGGCAGATCGGCCTCCTCGATGCGCCGCTGCGGCTTGAACACTCTGGGCAGGTGCGCGTAGTGATAGACCGATACGCGGTCGGGGGACAGGCTGATGATCGTTTCCAGCGTGCGGTTGAAGCTGATCACGTTCTGCTTCGGCAGCCCATAGATGAGGTCGACGCTCACCGACTTGAAACCGCTCGCGCGCGCGGCCTCGATCACGGCCTGCGTCTCCCCGACGCTCTGGATGCGGTTGACCGCCCCCTGCACGAGCGGATCGAAGTCCTGGATGCCCACGCTCATGCGGTTGAAGCCGAACTGGCCAAGCAATGCGACCGTCTCGGGACTCACCTTGCGCGGGTCGACCTCGATCGAGTATTCGCCGTTCGGCACCAGCGTGAAACGGCGCCGGATGGAATCCATCGCCTCGTGCAGCTCGTCGTCCGAAAGGAAGGTCGGGGTGCCGCCGCCGAAGTGAAGCTGCACGACCTCGTGGCCGCCCTCGACCATCCCGGCCGCCAGTCCCATCTCCTTGTCGAGGACCTTGAGGTACTTCGCCGAGCGGCTGTGATCCTTGGTGACGATCTTGTTGCAGCCGCAGTAATAGCAGACCGTATTGCAGAACGGGATGTGAACATACAATGAAAGCGGCCGCGTGATGCCGCCCACCGTCCGCTTGCGCAGCCACATCGCGTAGCGGCCGGCATCGAAGGCCTCGACGAAGCGGTCCGCCGTCGGATAGGACGTGTAGCGCGGTCCGCTGACGTCGAAGCGGCGGATCAGCTCCGGATCGAAGATGAGGTCGTTGTAGGTCGAGGCCATGGCCGATGAAAATCCCGACGCTGGACAAAGAATTGTTCAGGGTTGATACAATCCCCCAACTGAAGGATTCCCGCTTTGACGTGGATCAAACGGAACCGCCGACCGATCGAACGAGAGTCCATGGACAAATCCGTGCGGGAAACCTCTCTGGCGGGAAGGCTCAAGACCGCGTGCGCACAGTGCAGCCTGCGCGAGCTGTGCCTCCCCGTGGGGCTCAACCAGGACGAGGTCGCGCGGCTCGACCGGCTGGTCGGCGCGCGGCGCAAGGTCCTCCGCCAGCAGCCCCTGTACCGCGCGGGCGATCCGTTCGAGGCGCTCTACGCGATCCGGGTCGGCTTCTTCAAGACCGACGTGCTGAACGAGGATGGCCGCAATCAGGTCACCGGATTCCAGATGGCGGGCGAAATTCTCGGCATGGACGGCATCTCGAGCGAGATGCATTCGTGCAACGCGATCGCGCTCGAGGATTCGGAAGTGTGCGTGATTCCGTTCGACCAGCTCGAGTCCCTCGGCCGCGACATCGGCGCGCTCCAGCACAACCTGCATCAGGTGCTCAGCCGCGAGATCGTGCGCGACCACGGCGTGATGATGCTGCTCGGGACCATGCGCGCGGAGGAGCGCCTCGCCGCCTTCCTGCTCAATATTTCCCAACGGTTCACGGTCCGCGGTTTTTCGCACGCCGAGTTCCACCTGCGCATGACGCGGGAGGAGATCGGCTCCTATCTGGGGCTGAAGCTCGAGACCGTCAGCCGCGCGTTCTCGAAGTTCCAGGACGAGAAGCTGATCAGCGTCCAGCAGCGGCGTATCCGGATCCTCGATTCGGCCGGGCTGAAGAAGGCGCTCGAACGGCGCAGCGGCTGAGAGCACGCTACAAGAGGCTGAACACCCCACCGGGCCGGTGCAGCAGCGCGACCGACACGATATAGGCGAAGGCAGCGAGCGCGGCGAGCCAGAACGCGAAGCGCACGCGGCGCGTGCGTCCGCGGCGCAGCGCGAACATCCCGAAGCCGATGTAGGCCAGCAGGCCGAACAGTTTCGCCGTCAGCCAGCCGTGCACGAACGGATATTGTCCGAGCATGACCGCGAGGCCGATCGCGCTCGCCAGCAGCAGGGTGTCGATCACGTGGGGGGCCACCCGCAGCCAGCGCCGATCGAGGATCGGCGAGCCGGCGAGCATCAGCAGGCCGCGCGCGAAGAAGCCCGTCACGCTCAGCACCACGCAGCACACATGGACGTACTTCAGGATCAGATAGCTCATGCTCGCCCCGGACGGCCGTCGGCGCGCGCCCGCCACGTGAGCGGAGCGAAACGCCAGCCCCAGGCGGCGAACACCGCGGCCCAGCCGCAGGCCGCGGCGAACGCGAGCCCGGCCGCCGCGCCGGATGCGAACTCCGCCGCCATGCGCAGGAGCACCACCGCCTGGAGTCCCCACAACTGCACCCACAGCCTTGAGTCGGCCTTCACCGGCACGCCAGAGTGGCCGAGCATCACCCGGGTCACCATGCCCAGCACCAGGGTGCCGAAGAATCCGATGGTGAGCGCGTGCAGGGGCGCCAGCCCGAGCCCGCGCACCCCCGCGGCCGCGAGGACGCCCTGGAGCGCGAACAGCGCTTCGGCGATGCCCAGCCAGGCAAACGCGACGTGATGCATCGCGGCCAATCCCGCCCGCAGGCCGTCCCGCAGGTTCCAGCGCCAGGACAGGGTGAGCGCGGCAATGGCTGCGGGAGCATCGACGAGCCAGCTCCAGTCCCGCAGCCCGGACAGGCCGAGCGCGCCGTGGAGGATCGACGCGACCAGAATCACGTACAGCGCCCAGCGCGGCCGGCGCACCGCATAGCCGGGCAATGCCGAGGCGGTGAAGAACGGGATCACGCGGTGGCTGACCGAAGCCATCAGCGGAACCAGAAACCACCAGAGGCCGATCTCCACCGCAGCCCCAAGCAGGTCGATCCAGCCGGTGAACGCCGCGCCGATCAGGCACCCGATCCCGGCCAGCCCTGCCCACAGCGCGGCGGCGACGAGCACGAGGTGCATCCTGCCCGGCACCGGGTGCAGCGCGATCCGGGTGAGCTTCGCCGCGCCGCCCGCCCAGCCGGCGGCGACCATCACCAGGGCGGGGCCTGCGAGCGCCGGAATCCACGGGGCGGCGAATACGCCGAGCACGCCTGCCGCCATCAGCGCAAACACGCTGCGGTACAGCCGCGGCGCGATCTCGGGCAGCCCCTGCCATCTGGGCATGGCCGTCATCGCGAAGCCGAAGATGAAGAACGGCAGGACAGCGAAGACCAGCACGGCTGCGTGCAGCCAGCCGGGCGGCGGCGGGAACAGGGTCGTGCCCGCCAGGCGCGCACCGAGCTCGCCGGCCCAAGCGATCGCCGCGGCGAGCAGAAAAACGATGCCGCCGAAGAACATCACGCGGTGAGGCGCCCCGAAAAGCACGATCACGGCCCGCCTCATGCGTCCTCACCCTGCGGGGCCGATTCGGCGCCACCGCGTTCCGTGGTATGGTTCGCCGCCATCGCCCAGATCCTCCGCGCACCGCATTGGGCCGCACCCATGACCGAGCATGACGTCGTCGATATCGCCGCCCTCCTCTCGCGCCTGCCGCTGTTTTCCGCGATCACGTCCGCGCACATCGAGCATCTGGCAGCCGCGAGCCGGGAGAAGCGGATCAGGAAGGGCGAGACGCTGTTCCACCGCGGCGACCTCCCGCGCGGTTTCTACGCGGTCGTCTACGGACAGATCAAGCTCGCGTTCTCCTCGCCCCAGGGAACCGAAAAGGTGGTCGAGGTCATCGGAGCGCGGCAGACTTTCGGCGAGGCGGTGATGTTCATGCAGCGGCCGTACCCGGTCTTCGCCGAGGCGCTCGCCGACACCCTGCTCGTGCACATCCCGTCCAAGGCAGTCATCGAGCTGCTGGAGGCCGACTCCACGTTCGCGCTGCACATGCTCGCCGGGCTCTCGATGCGTGTGCACCAGCTCATCCAGGACGTCGAGTCGTACTCGCTGCGCTCCGGTGCCCAGCGCCTGATCGGCTACCTGATCCGCAACTGCCAGGAGCCCGAAACGGGCGCGGACCGCACGATGGACCTCGAGCTGCCGACATCCAAGCAGGTCATCGCTTCGCTGCTCAACCTCACCCCGGAGACGTTCTCGCGCGTGCTTCACGACCTCAGTTCGAGCGGCCTCATCACGGTGCACGGCCGCCACATCACGATCAACGACATCGAGCAGCTTCGCAGGTACGAGCCCTGAGGCGGCCGGGCGCGGGCATGCCTCGCGCATCAGGGTGCGCTCCCGCGCGCGGCCGCGCTCAGGCGCACACACACCCGCAGCGCCTGCGCGAGGTTCCATTCGAGCATCGCGCACGAGGCGGCGAAGAGCGCGCCGCCGGGGTAGATCAACGGCGGCCAGGCCGGTGCGCAGGCGAGGCACGCAAGCGCGGCGAGATGCAGACGCGACTGTGCGCTCGCCCTTGCGCCCGGGACGAGCTGGTTCATGTTCGGCGCGATCGGCATCCGCTTCTGGAGATGCAGCCAGAGTACGAACGGCACGATCCGGTAGAGCATGCCGTTGATCACCGAAACGAAAAAGCCGATCAGGAGCAGGATTCCGAGCACGAGCTCGATGCGGACGCGCAAGCCCCCCTCCGCCCAAGGCAGCACCACGCCCGCGGCCACGGCCGCAAGCATCGAGATCATTGCGATCCGGAAGAACGAGAAGGTCGCGTCGGTGAGCTTGCGGCGGCGCCGGCGCTGCAAGCGAAGCGTGACCGACGCGAACACCGCGCCGCAGGCGAGCAGTACCAGGCCCAGCATGGAGCGCACGCCGGCACCGGCCTCCGTCATGTGCGCGACGCTCCACGCGATCACGGCACCGATCACCACCCGCGGCAGCCAGAACGAAAACGCCGCAGGATAGGCGGGCGTGAGCTGGAACATCGGCACGACCAGGTAGGACACGCCCGCGACCAGCGTCAGGCCCCAGCCGAACACTGCCCACGCCGCATGAACCGGCGCGAGCTGCGCGACCGGCAGCGGCCACGACCAGGCGAATGCGCCCGCAGCCGCCGCACCGAGCGCGACCGTCACCGCGAGCGCGCCGACCGCCAGGCGCAGCGCCGCGATCGTCGCACCGCGCGCACTCGTTCGCAGCAAGGCCGCGAGCACGACCACGGCATAGAAGGCCATCGACGCGACGAGCACCGGCACGGCGAGCCGCAGCCACCCCAGCCGCTCGGCCGCCAGTCCCGCGGTGAGCGCGAGCGCGCCCGCACTGATCCCCGTGTGAGCGACCCACGCCACCAGGCGCGGGCGCCAGACGTTGGCGCCGGTCGACACCGGCGAGACCTGCAGCAGGGCGCCGCACATGGCCTGCAGCATGAAGCCGAGGGTGACGAGATGGGTGGCCGCCAGCGCCGGAAACCCGCCGCGGGTCTCGACCAGCTCCGGCCCCTGCCAGAGGAGGAAGACGCCGAAGACGATGCCGAACAACGGCGCGGTGAGCAGGAAGCGCAGCGGCACCGAGATCGGCGGCGCCTGTTCGAACGAGAGCGCGGCTGCCATGGGCGCTCAGGACGCGCGCCGGATGCGGATCTCGAACGTGCCGTCGGCCCGGCTTTCCGTGCGATGGCAGAAGCCGTTGTCCCGGAGGATGGAATAGAGCGGATGCGGCTCGCGGTACAGCAGCAGGACCAGCTCGTCGTCCGCGCCGAGATCGTCGAGCGCCGAGAGCGTCAGCTCCAGCGGCTCCGGCGGCAGCAGATCCCTCGCGTCGATCACCTTCCCCGCCACCGCTGCACGCTCAGGCCGCAGCCCCCAGGCTGCGCTCGATCTCCTCGAGCAGCGCGGCATCCGTGCCGAGCGTCTGGTCGCACATCGGATAGAGGATGTTCTCCTCCTTCATGTTGTGCTGCTGCATGAGCACGAGCTGGGTGTCGGCGGCGCCGCAGAAGGCGTCCGCGTCGCGTGCCTTCACGGCCGCCTCCATCTGGGCGATCATGCTGCGGATCTGGGTATGCTCCATGCGCATCACCTGGGTCGGGCCGCCGAACATCCCGGAGCGCTGCTCGAAGGCCGGAAAGAGGACGTTTTCCTCGGTGTCGAAATGACGCTCCAGCGCCTCGCGGAAGCGCGAGAAAGCCGCCTCGCAGGCCGCCCAGTCGCCTCGTCCCGCCGCGTCCTCGGCGATCGCGAACTGCTCGTCGCAACCCTTGTGGTGCTCCTGCATGCCGTCCGAAATGTTCTTCATGGCTTGTCTCAGGGAGTGTCGCGGGCATTGTCCCGGCGCCCTCCGGCGGCCGCCTTGACAGGCGTCAAGTGCCCCGGGTTCCACCGTCAGGCGGGGTGCAGTCCGGGCGGAACCTCGCCGCTGATCAGATAATGGATCAGATCGCGCACCGGACGGATCGCATCCCCGAACGGCAAAGCCCCGGCCCCGCGGAAGAACAGTCCGCCCTTGAGGTCACCGGAGAGCGCCGCGGCCAGTTGCAGGTCGATGCAGAACTGCCCCGCCTTGGGCAGCCCGTCGCGCAATCCGCAGGAGAGCAGGCAGTCCCAGTTCAGGCTGCAGCGGGCGCGGCGATGGACGCGTTCGCGGAACTCCTCGAAGTGTTTCAGGTAGTGCGCCAGCCAGGGCGTACGCACGGCGCGCGCGGGAAGCCCCGCCACGCTCATGAAGGTGACGATGTCCTCGGGCCGCGCCTCGGCCAGGACCTTCTTGAACACCGGGTGCGCATCGCCCTCCTGCGTCACCGCGAAAGCGGTTCCGACCTGAACCCCCGAGGCACCCAGCGCGAGCAGGGACCGGACACGATCGTAGCTGTTGACGCCGCCCGCGGCGATCAGCGGGATGCGCTCGGCTTCGATGCCGAGCTCCCTGAACAGTTCGAGTGCGGCCGGAATCACCGTCTCGAAATCGAAGCGTGCATCTCCCACGTCTTCCACCCGCGATGCGCCCAGATGACCGCCGGCATAACGCGGGTGTTCGATGACGATCGCATCGGGCAGGTGATGCCTGCGCATCCACTTGCGCAGCAGCAGCGAGATGCCGCGCACGTCCGACAGGATGGGGATCAGGGCCACCTGCGGAAAACCGGCGGTGAGCTCGGGCAGATCGAGGGGCAGGCCCGCGCCCATCACGATCGCGCCCGCGCCGCTCGCGCACGCCTGGCGGACAAGATCCGCGTACTGGGACACCGCCCGCATCACATTCACCGCGATCAGGCCGCGGCCCTGCGCGAGCGCGAGCGCCTGCCGCACCTCGCGATCGAGCGCCTCGAGGTTGGCCGCGTTGATGTCGTCCTTCGTGCGCGAACGGGCGGTACGCTCCATCAGGTCGGGATGCAGGCGGCGCAGATCCACGCTCGCGATCGTGCCCACCGCGTTGCACGCCGCCACCGCACCGGAGAGGCGGTGCGCCGAGACGCCGACCCCCATCCCGCCCTGGACGACGGGCAGCAGCGCGCGCCCCTTGATCCGCAGCGGAGGCATTCCGGGTTCAGTCATGTCGCGTTCCCGCCCCGACGAATTCCAGCAGCCCGGCCGCAGCCGGGTCGATAATCAACGTTGGATGGATTTTACTCCGGCGCCGACACGCAGGCCCGCGTGCCGAGCGACCACGCCCGGATCAGTTCGCGCGCTGCGAGTACAGGGTTTCGGAGGGCAGTTCGCCGAACATCTTCCGGTAGTCGGCGGCGAAATGGCTGAGATGCCAGAAACCCCAGCGCGCGGCAACGTCTCCGACCGAGGTGCGCCGGGTGCCGCATGCCTTCAGTTCCCTGCGTACCCCCGCGAGCCGGAGCGCACGCAGGTAATACACCGGCCTGACGCCGAGCACTTCCCGGAAGCAGTACTGCAGGGTCCGCCGGCTGACCGCGGTCACGGCGCACAGATCCGCCACCGAGACCGGACCGTCGCGGTGGCTGAGTAGATACTCGCGCGCCTTGTCGACGACGCGGCGGCGCACGAGGTAGTTGACCGGAGTTTCGGGCTCCGTTCCCGCTTCGCCGAGCGCGGCCAGCAGGCGCGACAGGAGGGAGTCCTGGAGCATCTTCCGGGACTGAGGGTGCGCCAGCACTCCCGGATCGGAATCGAGGACACCGAGCACCGACCGCAGCGCGGCGCGCAGATCGTCCAGCCGCTCACCCGCGAGCGGCACCACCCGGCGACTCGCGAGCCGTCGCCCGATGCCGTCTCCTTCCATGCGCCGGGCAAAGCTCTCGAACATCGGCGCGCTCACGGAAATGCCCACGATGTCGAGGAAGTGCGGGGTCCGGAAATCGAGTTCGTCACCGCCGCAAAGCGTGAGCAGCGAATCCATGCTCATCGCTCTTCCGCAGAAGGCGGCGGCTCCGCTCATCGCCAGGGGAATGCCGAATGTGCGCGAGCCTTGCCAGCAGGTTCCGTTCTCGCGCACCGACTGATTGGTGACTTCGCGGAACAACTGCATCGACTCGAACCAGACCTCGCTGAGACTGCCGCGAAAGCGCCCGGCCGAGAGCTGGTCGTAGGACTGATCCCAGCAGCGCAGGCGCTCGGCCTGCTCGTCGGCGTCGTGCGTCTCGATGCGCGCTTGCAGGTAGCCGACATTCGCTTCGGCTACGCCCGCCTTCACGCCTAGCCAGGACGAGCGATCGCCTTCAGACGACACGGCCACTCCGCATCTCCACACCTGTTTGAGGAATTAACAAATGCTACACCCAACCGATTTCGTGCGCCAACCCGGCGCGCGCCCATGCGTCGCAACCCTTGCCGATTTTGGCTAACGGCGTCCGCGCGAAGCGACCTAGACTCGCCGCACGATGAGGTCCCACCACGCGCACCGATCGCAGTGCCAGGGCTGTGGATCGCGAAGCTCGGGAGGCGGAGAAGCGATGAGCACCTGGAGGAGAGGCCCGGCAATCGCGCTGGCGGTCGCGACGCTGGCGAGCGGCGGATCGTGGGCCGATGTCGCCATCGAGCAGGTGACGACTGCGAAGCTCGCGCCGGCCACGCCGCATCGCGTGTATGTCACCGATGTCGCGATCAGCCACATCGTCGACGGCCGGGTCCACGTCGTGGACGGCGACAGCCTCAAGTATCTGGGCATGATCGCGTCGGCTTATGCGGGCCAGACCACGCTCTCCCAGGACGGCAGGGAATTCTACGTCGCCACGACCTACTATTCGCGCCTCAGCCGCGGGGAGCGCACGGACGTGGTCGATATCTATGATACGGCCACGCTGGCGCAGGTCGGGGAGATCCCGATCCCGCCCAAGCATGCCCAGGCGCTCAATTACAAAGGCATTCTCCGGACCACGCGCGACGGCCGCTTCCTGCTCGTACAGAACGCCACGCCGGCGACCTCGGTCAGCGTCGTGGATCTCAAGGCACGCAAGTTCGTGGCCGAGATTCCCACGCCGGGTTGCTGGACGGTCATTCCGTCCCAGTCCGCACCGCAGCGTTTCGCCGCCCTGTGCGGCGACGGAAGCCTGCTCGTGGTCACGCTCGACGGCGACGGGCGCCAGGCGAAGATGGCGCGCAGTGCGAAGTTCTTCGATCCGGACGACGATCCGCTCTTCGTGCAATCCGAGAACCTCGGCGACGAGCACCTGTTCGTCTCCTTCAAGGGCAAGGTCTACAGTGCCGATCTGTCCCAGGAAACGCCCCGTTTCGGATCCCCGTGGTCGCTGGTCACGCCCGCGGAGGCGAAAAAGAACTGGCGGCCGGGCGGCTATCAGCCGATCGCGGTCCATCGCGGCACGCACCGGCTCTTCGTGACCATGCATCCCAACGGCAAGGAAGGCAGCCACAAGGATCCGGCGCAGGAGATCTGGGTCTTCGATTTCGATTCGAAGGCCCGCATCCAGCGCGTCAAGGGAGCCAACGCGGTGTCGATCAGCGCGAGCCAGGACGACAAGCCGCTGCTGTTCGCGCTCGACGGCAAGAACATGGGGCTGGTCGTGTTCGAGGCGGCGAACAAGCTCGTCCAGAAGCGGCGGCTCGATCCGCTCGCCGAAACCGCATTCCTGCTGGAAACGCAGCCATGAGCCTCGCACTGCCCTGCGATCCGGCGGTGACGAGCATCGCCGCCGCGGCCCTGAGCGTGATCTTTCTGCTCGCCGCGTGGCACAAGCTCCGCGACATCGACTCGTTCGAGAGCGCGGCGGCCGCCTACCGCTTGCTCCCGGCCGCGTGGATACGTCCGTTCGCGCGCCTGCTCCCGGCGCTCGAAGCGGTCGCCGGAATGGGCCTGCTCTTCGCAGCCATCCGCGAACACGCTGCGTGGCTCGCACTCGGATTGCTGTTCGTGATGACCGGCGCCGTCGCGATCAACCTCGCGCGCGGCATCCGGGACATCGACTGCGGCTGCGGCAGTGCTCCCATCCCCTTGTCGCCCTTTCTGGTCGCGCGCAACCTGGTGCTGGCAGGCGGCCTGATCGTGGCGATGCAGGCGAGCGCGCCGCGCGCGCTGCACTGGCTCGACTACGTGACCGTGGCCGGCGGCACGCTGGCCCTGCTCGGACTGTATGCAGCCGGCAACGAACTGCTCGCCACCCACACGCGGGCGCAGGAAGCGAGGAACCACGCATGAACGAGGCGTTGATGGTCTCGAACATCATTCTCTGGGTCGTGGTTCTGGCGCTGGTGGTCGCGCTGGTCGCCCTCGCGCGCCAGGTCGGAATCCTGTACGAGCGCGTCGCCCCGATCGGCGCGCTGATGATGGATTCCGGTCCGAAGGTCGGCGACGAGGCGCCGGCCTTCGATCTCGTCGACCTCGCCGGACAGGCGGTTTCCCTCGGCAAGCCCGCCGACCGGAGCACGCTGCTGTTCTTCCTGTCGCCGAGCTGCCCGGTGTGCAAGAAGCTGGTGCCGATCCTGGGCTCGATCAGCCGCAGCGAGGCCGCATGGCTGCGGATCGTGTTCGCGAGCGACGGAGAGCCCGCGCAGCATGCGGAGCTCCAGCGCAAGGCCGGGCTGGCCGGGTTCCCCTATGTGTTGTCTACGGAACTCGGGATGACCTACCGGATCGGCAAGCTGCCCTATGCGGTCCTCATCGACGATGCGGGCCGGATCGGTGCGAAGGGCCTGGTGAACTCGCGCGAGCAGATCGAAAGCCTGTTCGCGGCGAAGGAGCTCGGCGTCGCTTCGGTGCAGGAATTCATCGATCAGAAGGCGCGAGCATGAACCTGGCTGCGAGGAGCGAGACCCATGCGCTGGTTTGACGATTTCTTCGAACGGGGCGTGCGCGGTGTGGCACGACGCACCTCCCGGCGCAGTGCGCTCACGCGCATCGGCCGGCTTCTGGTGGGCAGCGCGTTCGTGCTGCCGGTGCTGCCCTTCGACCGTATCGCGCGCACGGCCGAGGCCGCGCAAAAGAAGTCCCCACCCGGCGAAACCAGTTGCGACTACTGGCGCTACTGCGCGCTCGACGGCTATCTGTGCGCATGCTGCGGCGGCAGCGCGTCCACCTGTCCGCCGGGCACGGAGGCCTCGAAGGTCTCCTGGATCGGCACCTGCCACAATCCGCACGACGGCAAGGACTACCTGGTGAGCTACAACGACTGCTGCGGAAAGGGCTCCTGCGGCAGGTGCCTGTGCAACACCAACGAAGGCGAGCGCCCGGCCTATCGCATGGGCCTGCACAACGACATCAACTGGTGCATGGCCAACACCGACAGCACGATGTTCCACTGCACCACTTCGGTGGTGGTCGGCCTTGCCGAGAAGAGCTAGCGCACGTGATGCCGCGCATCGCCGTTGCGCTCGGGATGGCAGTCCTGGCGCTGCCGCCGGCCCTCGCCCGGGC
>MNXU01000025.1 GCA_001872285.1 Betaproteobacteria bacterium CG2_30_68_42 | reverse complement strand
CAGTTGAGCAGATAGAGCACGCGACCATCCTTCGGTTCGGTGCCCTGTGCGGCGACCGCAATCGCGAGCGAACATGCCGCCACGAAGGCGCTCCTGAATGCGATTCCTCTCATGGGACGTCGGGGAAACCGTGCGCCGCCCAGTCTAGCCCGAACCCCGGCCGGTTCGTTATCCCAAATCGGCGAAGCGCTGCGCGCTTCAGGAGTAAAGCAACGAAAAACCATCGCGAATCTCACGCTTGACCTTTGAAGGGAAGCCCTTGTAGTGAAAGTCGGGTCAGCGACTCACAATGCTCCCCTCTCCCGCTTGTGGGGGAGGGGACGTTGCGCCGGAGGATTGCTCCGTCGCCTCGCTCCTCGCATCGACGGGGCGCAGGACGCATCGCTCGCCGCACAGTGGCAGGCCGAGTGCGATGCACACCACGGCGGCCGGATGAAAGCCGCGAGAGGCGAACGCGAAGGGCCGACTTCGGGGCGGCGCAGAGAATCGGATCGGGGACCGGCCGGCCGCGAGACAGTCGGTGTGCCGGCGCTCGGCGCGCAGCGCGGTTCCGATTTGGGATAACGAACCGGCCGGGGTTCGGGCTAGACTGGGCGGCGCACGGTTTCCCCGACGTCCCATGAGAGGAATCGCATTCAGGAGCGCCTTCGTGGCGGCATGTTCGCTCGCGATTGCGGTCGCCGCACAGGGCACCGAACCGAAGGATGGTCGCGTGCTCTATCTGCTCAACTGCGCCGGATGCCATCCGCTCCCGGACCCGCTTCCGCCGCAATTCGGCGGCGGAGAACTGGCAGGCGAATTCGCGCAACTGCCCGCCGGGCGCGTGTTCTTCATGCGCATTCCCGCCGCCGGGCCGGAGCGGCTTTCCGCAGCGGAGAACGAGCGCCTGATCGCCGAGGTGCGCAACTGGCGCAAGCACTGCCCGGTGATCGGTAGCGGTACGCCCTGGAACGGCCTGAGGCCGCCGGCACGCTGACGGCGCGATGCTCACGCGCATTGGCACTGCCTTGACGATCGCGGCCGCCGCCCTGACCGCTCCTGTCTGGGCAGCGAACCACGGGCTGGCCGCGCTCGCGCCGCTGCCCGCCTCGCCGCCGGTCGACCGCGCGATCGCCGAACTGGGACGCCATCTGTTCTTCGACAACCGCTTGTCCGCCGACGGCAGCCGCTCCTGCGCGAGCTGCCATGATCCCGCGCACGGCTGGAGCGACGGCCGGACGTTGGGGCGCGGGTACATGGGCGCCGAATACTTTCGCAACGTACCCGGGCTGGCGAACGTATGGCTGCGTTCCCGGCTGACCTGGGACGGCAGGTTGGACGGCGCGGATCTGCCGACTGCAGTGCGCGACATGGTGACCGAAGCGCACACCATGCAGGCCGACAGCCGCCTCGTGCAGGAACGCCTGAAGCAGATTCCCGCTTACGGCGAAATGTGGCGGGCAGCGTTCGGCCAGCGCGCCGAACCCTATGGTCCGCGCGCCTTCGTTGCGGTCGCGGAGTTCCTGAAGACGCTGCGCTCGCGCAATGCCCCGATCGACCGCTACCTGCGGGGCGAGCGCTCCGCACTGAGCCGGGAGCAGAGAATGGGCCTCGCGCTTTTCACCGGAAAGGCGGGCTGTATGCGCTGCCACCATGGCTCGCTCGCCTCCGATGGCGCGTTCCACCGGCTGGGCGTCCCGGAAAATCCGGCGGTCACCGCAGAGCCGCTGCGCCACATCACGATGCTGCGCCATTTTGCCACCAGCGGCATGCCGGCCTACATGAACGCGCGCGCGGACGTCGGGCTGTACGCGATCACCAAGGATGAGAACGACCGCGGCAGGTTTCTCACGCCGAGCCTGCGCGACCTGAAATACACGGCGCCGTACATGCACAACGGTGTGTTCGCCACGCTGGCGCAGACCGTGGACTTCCACGACCGCGGCGGTGGAACGGGATCGGAAATGAAGCCCTTGGGGCTGGCCGCGGTCGAGAAGAAACGGCTCGTCGCATTCCTGCTCGCGCTGAGCGGCGAGCCGCCCCGTATCGTGGCTCCGGTGCAGCCGGACTACGCGCTCCTGCCGCCGCCCGCGCCGCAGGCCCAGGCAGGTTCACCGGAACCCGCACCGGGGCTACCGGCAATTGCTCGCGCGCCACGCCCGCTCGCGACGCTGCCCCCGGTGCCGGTGCCCGCGGACAACCCCGTGACCGGCGACAAGGTGGCACTCGGCCGCCTGCTGTTCTTCGATCCCCGGCTCTCGGGCGACGGCACCACCGCATGTGCCGGATGTCATTTTCCGCAGCTCGGATGGGGCGAAGCGTCGCCGGTCTCCCGCGGCTATCCGGGCACGCGGCACTGGCGCAACACGCAGACGGTGTTCAATTCCGCGTACTACGACAAGCTGTTCTGGGACGGCTCGGTGACCAGCCTGGAAGCGCAGGCCGCGGCGGCGGCGGAAGGAGCGGTGGCGGGCAACGGAGATCCCGCAATGATGGAGATGCGGTTGCGCTTCGTCCCCGAGTATGTGGAGCGCTTCCGCAAGGTCTTCGGCACCGCATGGCCGCGAATCCACGATGCGTGGCGCGCCATCGCCGCCTTCGAGCGCACGCTGGTCTCCGATCCGGCGCAGGTGCCCTTCGACCGTTCCCTGAAGGGCGTCCCGAACGCACTTCGCGAGTCCCAGGCACGCGGCCTGACGTTGTTCAACGGCAAGGCGGGCTGCATTCGCTGCCACGACGGTCCGCTTGCCTCCGACGGGCGTTTCCATGCGACCGGAGTGCCCGAAAACCGCCTGGTACGCGGCGTGGCGCAGATCCAGATCACCCACCGCTGGCAGCAGTACCAGAGAGGCGTGCCGGAGCGCGTGTATCGCGAGGGCGCGCACGACCGCGGGCTCTACTACGTCAGCCTCGAGCCGAAAGACATCGGCAAGTTCCGCACGCCCAGCCTGCGCGAACTGAAGCATAGCGCGCCCTACATGCACAACGGCGTGTTCGCGATGCTCGAACAGGTGATCGAGTTCTACGACCGCGGCGGCGAAGACTCACCCAACAAGTCAGCCCTGCTCCAGCCGCTGCGGCTCGGCGACCAGGAGAAGCGGGATCTCGTTGCGTTCCTCGAAGCGCTCAGCATGGATCGCCTGCCGCACTACGATCCACCGGTCCTGCCACCCTACGCGCCCCTGCCACCGCAACAGCCGGCGCCGGGGCGGTAGGGCCGACCGGCGCCGGCCTTCGAATTTGCACCCGGTACCGCGGGCCTTCGCCTCAGCCCTCCGCGCGAAGCCAGAGGCAACGTCCTTTGCTTTCCCGCTCGATCTCGGCGAGCACGCGCTCGTGGGCGCGAAGCTCGTCCTCGGTCGCGCGCAGGATCTCCAGCGGGGGTCGCTCGGCCGGAACCGCGTCGGCGCCCTCGGCCGTGGCGAATTCCATCAGCAGGCTCTCCTGCCCGCGCGTCATCGCGAGATAGACGTCGGCGAGCAGCTCGGCATCAAGCAGCGCACCGTGCAGCGTGCGTTGCGAATGGTCGATGGAATAACGCTCGCACAGGGCCGCGAGCGAATTCTTGCGCCCTGGATGGTGGTCGCGCGCAAGCTTCAGGGTGTCGATCACGCGACGCGCGAGCTCCGCGACCTGGGGGCGGCCCGCGAGGCCGAGTTCGTGATCGAGAAAACCGATGTCGAAGGCGGCGTTGTGGATCACCAGCTCCGCGCCGCTCACGAACTCGACGAACTCGTCTGCGATCTCGGCGAACTTCGGCTTGTCGCGCAGGAACTCGTCGTCGATGCCGTGAATGGCGAGCGCACCGGCCTCGACCTCCCGCTCCGGGTTGAGATAGCAATGGAAGCGGCGCCCGGTGAGCCCGCGGTTCGCCAGCTCCACGCAGCCGATCTCGATCACCCGGTCGCCGCGCGCGACATCGAGCCCCGTCGTCTCGGTATCAAGTACGACCTGTCGCATCCCGTCTTCTCCCCTGTTCCTCGACACCGCGCCGCGCGAGGCCGTCGGCGCGCTCGTTTTCGGCATGGCCGGCATGGCCCCGGACCCAGTGCCACTCGATGCGGTGGCGCGAGGCGATCCGGTCGAGCGCCTGCCACAGATCGATGTTCTTGACCGGCCGCTTGTCGGCAGTGCGCCAGCCGCGCGCCTTCCATGCGGCAAGCCATTCGCTGATGCCCTTCTGCACGTACTGCGAATCGGTGTAGACACGCACCGGCAGCGGGCGCCGGAGCGCGGACAGGGCCTCGATCACCGCGGTCAGTTCCATGCGGTTGTTGGTCGTGTTCGGCTCGCCCCCGTAGAGCTCCTTCTCGCGGGTGCCCGTTCGCAGCAGCGCACCCCAGCCTCCCGGGCCGGGATTTCCGCTGCACGCGCCGTCGGTGAAGATCTCGACCGGTTCCTCTTCCGGGCGCGCTTCCATCATCGATCTCCCGCTGCACGTCGCGCACGCGCGCCACCCGGCGCCGGATGCGGCTGCACGGAGAGGGGCTCCGGGCTGCGCTGGACGACGGGCGCGAGCGCCTTCGCCCGCGCCTTGCGGTCACGCCATGCCGGCTGGATCAGGCGCATTCCATGAACGCGCTTGACCGCCTGCACGACGTAGATCGCGCCCGCGATCGGCCACCAGCGCTCCCCCGCCTGTTCGACCCATCGCCAGCCACGGCCCCGCAACGGGCGCTTCAGCGCAGGTGCATAACAGCCGAAACTGCCGAGCTGCATCTCGAAGCCGAGCAGCGCCAGCCAGTCCTTGAGCCTCATGACGCTGAGGTAGCGCCCACGCCACGGAAACGGCGCCGGACCGCGGGTGAGGAAGCGCCGGATGCCCCAGAGGCTGAACGGATTGAAGCCGGTGATGATCACCTGTCCTTCAGGCACCAGCACGCGCTCGATCTCGCGCAGAATCTGGTGCGGGTGTTCGGCGAACTCCAGCGCGTGAGGCAACACCACCAGATCGATGCTGGTCGCCGCGAACGGCAGGCGGTACCAGTCGCTGCGGACCTCCCCGCCCTCGCGCCCGCACGCGAAGCGCAGCGGCATGCGGTTGGCGCGCAGGAGATCGCATTCGAGCATTCCGATCTGGAGCGCATTGAAACCGAAAATGTCGGCGACGAGCTGGTCGTGGCGGGCCTGTTCCCATGCCGCGACGTACTCGCCCTGAGGGCTCGCCAACCACTCGCTCAGTCCGGCGATTGACATTTCGACGACGCTGCACAAGACTGCTTCGCCATGGAGATCGTGCCGATTCGGGCTTTTCGGGACAACTACATCTGGGCGATCCACGAGGGCGGGCGTGCGGTCGTGGTCGACCCGGGCGAGGCCGCTCCAGTGGCTGCCCACCTCGCCGAACAGCGACTCGAACTCGACGCGATCCTCGTCACCCACCACCACCCGGATCACGTCGGCGGGATCGCTGCGCTCGCCTCGCGGGATGCGCTCTGTGTCTATGGTCCGGCAGCCGAGTCCATCCCCGGAGTGACGCGCCCGGTCGCGGCGCCGCAGACCGTGAGGCTGCCGGGAATCGGCATCGAACTCGCGGTGCTCGACGTGCCGGGCCACACCCGCGGCCATGTGGCCTATTATGGGGCAAACCTCCTGTTCTGTGGCGATACCCTCTTCGGCTGCGGCTGCGGCAGGCTGTTCGAAGGCAGCGCCGAACAGATGTGGCGCTCGCTCGGCAGGCTGGCCTCGCTGCCCGGCGAAACGTACGTTTTCAGCGCGCACGAGTACACGCAGGCCAACATCGGGTTCGCGCTCGAGGTCGAGCCGGGCAATGCGGCCCTGCGCAGGCGGGACGAGGAGGTGCGCAGGCGGCGCGCAGCGCTTCTCCCGACCCTTCCTTCCAGCATTGCCGAGGAGTGTGCGACCAATCCCTTCCTGCGCTGCGCCCAGCCCGAAGTGATCCGGGCCGCATCGAGATTCCGCGGCCGTCCGCTCGCGGATCCGGCCGAGGTGTTCGCCGCGCTGCGTGCGTGGAAGGACGGGTTCTGAAAACCGGCTAGCCGGACTCCGGCAGGGTGTAGTTGACGACCCGGTTCCGGCCCTGACGCTTGGCCTCGTAGAGGGCGGCATCCGCCCAGTGGACCAGATCGGATGCGCGATTCGATGCCTGCGGCATCATGGCCGCGCACCCGGCGCTGATCGTCACCACCTTCGAGGCTTCCGAACCGCCGTGGGGAACGGCGAGCGCCTCGATTCCCGCGCGCACCTTTTCCGCCATCGCCGCCGCACCCGCCGACTCGGTCTCCGGCAAAACGACGGTGAATTCTTCCCCTCCGAAGCGTGTCACGCGGTCGCCGGGGCGCCGCACCGATTGCTCGATCGAGCGCGCCACCCGACACAGGCATTCGTCGCCCGCCTGATGGCCGTACATGTCGTTGTACTGCTTGAAGAAGTCGATGTCGCACATGACCAGCGCAAGCGGGCGCTTCATGCGCACGCTGCGCCGCCACTCGCGCGCGAAGGTCTCGTCGAACTGGCGCCGGTTCGCGATGCCGGTGAGCCCGTCGATCGAGGACAGCCGGCGCAGCTCGCGATTGGCCACGTCCAGCTTGCGCGTGAGGGCGACCAGCGAGCCGCGCATTTGCAGAATGCGCTGCATCGCGCGCAGTTTCGAACCGAGCACCGTGGCGCTGACCGGCTTGGCCAGGTAGTCGTCGCCGCCCGCGGCGATCCCGCGTTCGAGATCCTCGTCGGTGTTGCGGGCGGTCAGGAAGATGATCGGCGTCCACTCGCCGTTGTGTTCCCTGGCGCGTATGCGCTCTGCGACCTGGAAGCCGTCGATGTCGGGCAGGATGATGTCGAGTAGAACGAGATCGGGCTTCTCACGCTCGTAGCTTTCCAGCCCGGCCGCACCGTCGATCGCAGGCAGCGCGGCGATCCCCAGCTTGTCGAGCTGGCGGCACACCGCATCGAGCGTAGTACGCGAATCTTCGATCACGAGAACCTTCATCGGCAGCCTCGCTCAATTCGTGTCATGTCCTCCGGCGGCCGCGTGCGGCCCCTCCCCCGCGAGAGCTTGCGAAGCGTGACAAAGTTGACGCCCGCAGGCAGATAACGATAGCATCCCCGGCCGGAACTTGGGAGGGCTTCGCGTGGCAGAAAAACAACGACTGCGCGGTGTTGCGGCGGGACTCGCCGGGACGCTGTTGGCGATGGGCCTGGCGCTCCCAGCTCTCGCGCAGGACTACGGGAACGACGCTCGAAGCGACGACCCGGCCGATCTGCCTGGTGTGCGCGCGGTGGCCACATCCGCCCTGGCCGCAACCCCCGCCGAAGCCCCGGCGGCTGCCGAAGTGAGCGCGACCGCCGGCCTCGATTCGCCCGCGACGGAAACCACCGCGCTCGAGCTTCGGGAGGTACGCGAGGTTCTTCCGCGCATCGCCACGGTCGATCTGGTTTCGGAACCGGAAGACATCTGGGAACGGCTGCGCAACGGATTCTCGATGCCCGAGCTCGACAGCCCGCTCGTAGGCCGGCAGCAGGCGTGGTACCTCAGCCATCCGCAGACGCTCGCGCGCATCGTGGAACGTTCGCGCCGCTATCTGTTTCACATCGTCGAGGAAATCGAGAAGCGCGGGCTGCCGACCGAGCTCGCGCTGCTGCCGATGGTCGAGAGCGCCTACAACCCGATGGCGCTCTCGCCGGCGCATGCTTCGGGACTGTGGCAGTTCATCCCCGCGACCGGGCGCAACTACAGCCTGCGCCAGAACTGGTGGGTGGACGAGCGCCGCGACATCGTGGCATCGACCAGCGCTGCGCTCGACTATCTGCGCGACATCTACGAGATGAACGGCGACTGGCATCTCGCACTCGCTTCCTACAACTGGGGCGAGAACGCGGTTGCGCGCGCGGTGGAGCGCAACACGGCAAAGGGCATGCCATCGGATTATCTGAGCCTGCCGATGCCGGTCGAAACACGCGACTACGTGCCGAAGCTCCAGGCCTTGAAGAACATTGTCGCCCAGCCGCAACTGTTCGGGATCGCCCTCGATCCGATCCCGAACCGCCCGTACTTCGCGACCGTCGAGAAACCCGCCGACATGGACATCGCGCTGGCGGCGCGGCTGGCCGAAGTTCCGCTGGAGGAATTCAGGGCGCTGAACCCCGCCTACAACCGTCCGGTCGCAAACGGCGCGGCGCGCCTCGCGCTGCCGGCCGACAAGGTCGAGACCTTCCTCGCCAATCTCGCGCGCCACAGCCGGCCGCTGGTGACCTGGCAGAGCTACACCTTGCGCAAGGGCGACCGGATCGAGCGCATTGCGCGCCACTTCGGCATTTCCGTCTCGAGGCTCAAGGAGGTCAACGGCATCACCGCGCGGATGAAGCTCGGGCCGGGACATTCTGTCCTCGTTCCCGCCCGCGATCCGCTGTCGGTCGCGGACACCCTGATCGTCAATCTGCCCCCGGAGCGGACGGCGGCGTCGACGCGCGCGGCGAGAGCGCGCAAAGCCCACGCGAGATCGCTCCGGACCCGGCCCGTTGCCACGGCCAAGGGAAAGCCGGCGAGCCGAGTCCGCAACGCGGCTGTCCGCAATGGCCGGTCCAGGGCCGCATCGAAGGGGCAGAGCGGCGACCGGCGCACCGTGGCGGCGGTCAAGGCCGCGGGAAAACGTACCGGCTCTCGCTCCTGACTGCCCGTCATACCCTCTGCGGCGACTGCACGCGGGCGATCGCGGTTCAGGGTGGCATTCGGCCCTCACCGATCCGTGCGAACCGTTTCGCCGCCGCGCTCCGCATGTTTTCGGCCACACCAGCGCATGGCGGCCGCAGGCGGATTGCGCCACCGACTATTCGACGGTCACCTTCCCCCGCCCCGACTTGACGGACGCGCGCCGCGTCTTGTCTTCCAGCCGCCTCGCGACCGCGCTCCGGGTGGGACGGCCTGGCCGGCGTTTTTTCGGAACCGCGGCGACGCTGGCGATCAGATCTTCCAACCGGCGCAGAGCTTCCGCCCGATTCTTTCCCAGGCTGCGGAATTCCTGCGCCTTGATGATGACCACGCCATCCTTGCTGATGCGCTGGTCGCCGAGTGCGAGGAGCCGCTCGCGAATCGCGTCCGGAAGCGAGGAGGCAACGATGTCGAAGCGCAGATGCACGGCGTTGGCAACCTTGTTGACGTTCTGCCCGCCGGCGCCCTGGGCCCGGATCGCGGTGATTTCGACCTCTTCCGGAAGAACGGCGATGCGGGCACGCATGCGGGAGATCCGGGAGCAGGCAGCTACGCCCTGTCTGTAGCGACAGTCAGGGGGCCCCCGCAGGCGCGCCTTGCTCGCCGAGCTCCTCGAGCCGTGCACGGACTGCGCGTTTGCCCAGTCCCCTCAGGGCAGCGATCGCACGCACTTGCGGCTCGCGCGGGCGCGTGCTTCCCGCTTCCCAGTTGTAGATGCTCTGCGCCGACACGCCCAGCAGTGTACCGAGGTCGGAAGCGGACAGTCCGAGCCGCCGCCGCTGCGCGCACAACCCCTTTGCACTGAACCGCACGCGGCCGCTGGGATCGGCAACCGCCGGGCTCGCGGTCTCCGTGACCACCCTCTTGTGAAGCCGGGAGAGTAGCTGTTCGAGTGCCGCCGCACGCCGCTTCAGCGCAGCAATTTCGGACCGATACTGCGCAGACGCCTTCTTAAGCCGCTGCGTTTCACTGCGCTGTTCCTTGCGTGCGATGCGCGCGATTTCTTCCTTCAGAACCGAGGCGATATTTGGCAATTTGGTTATCCTTTCGGTTATCAGAAATTCGTTCGGATCATCACGTCGCGATGTTGGCACCAACAATCCTGCGCACTCGAGATTGCGTGTGTCGTCGCCTGACCCGCCATCCACGCGGGGCAGGCGCAGAATCGATCGCCATCATCGCGGCGCGAAACCGTATTCTCGCATGCCGGGAAGTTTGGTGGCGTGCAATCGACGAGCGTCCGGGCAGCCTCGCCGGCGGATGCCCCTCCGGGTCGCAGAAGCGAGGATCCGGACGGCGATGGATGCGGGGTCGCATGGGCGCGGGCAATGCCGTTACGGGATGGCCAGCCCGGCGTGGTATGCATCCGGAATCCGGACAGCGCGCCGGAACGGGGACGCGGGCGCCGGGAGCAAGCCGGTAAGTGCGCGTGGCCCGCGCCGCCATGGAGCACCGTCGCAGCGAAAAATTTTTCTGGGACCACATCCGACGCACAAATGCACGCGCTGAATTCCCGCTGTTGAGATCGTCCTGCCGCGATCGAATGTGCTTGAAGACTTGGTCGGGGCGAGAAGATTCGAACTTCCGACCCCCTGCACCCCATGCAGGTGCGCTACCAGGCTGCGCTACGCCCCGACTCGCGGCGGATTATAGCAGCCCCAGGGCCGTGCGCCGCAGACTCGTCATTTGCGCAACAAGTCGATGATGGCATCGAGCGCCTTGCGCAGCCCGTCGGGATCACTCGATGACACACCCTCCGGTGTTTCCGGCTCGCCGGATGCATCGAAGCTCTCGAGCCGGTTGCGCGCGCCGCTGATGGTGAAGCCTTCGTCGTACAACAGTTCACGGATGCGACGAACCAGCAGGACCTCGTGATGCTGGTAGTAGCGCCGATTGCCCCGGCGCTTGACCGGCTTGAGCTGGGTGAACTCCTGTTCCCAGTAGCGAAGCACATGCGGCTTCACACCGCAGAGTTCGCTCACCTCCCCGATCGTGAAATAGCGCTTGGCCGGAATCGGTGGCAGATCCTCAGCGCTTGTCGCCATGGCCCGTGGCCTCCACGGCGGCTTTCAGCTTCTGGCTGGCATGGAACGTCACCACCCGTCGTGCCGTGATCGGGATCTCTTCGCCGGTCTTCGGGTTGCGGCCCGGCCGCTGAGGCTTGCTGCGCAACTGGAAATTCCCGAACCCGGACAGCTTCACGCCCTCGCCCTGCTCCAGGGCCACGCGGACTTCCTCGAAAAAGCCCTCCACCATGTCCTTGGCTTCGCGCTTGTTGAGCCCGACCTTTTCGAACAGGAGGTCGGCGAGATCGGCCTTGGTCAGCGTCATCTGCGTTCCGTCACGCTCTGAGCCGGGCGCCGAACCGGCCCTGCGCAACATGGGTCAGCAAAGCCACCGTCGCATCGGCTTCCGAATCTTCCAAAGTACGTTCAGTATCCTGCATAACTATGTGGAAAGCAATACTTTTTTCTCCAGGATCCACGCCCGGCCCCTGATAAAGGTCGAACAGGCGGAGTTCCCGCACCAGCGGCGGAGCGGCCGCGCGAAGGGCATCCAGGAGCTGGTCGGCGGCCACACCGCGGGGTACCACCAAGGCGAGATCCCGCAGCACCGGCGGGAAGCGCGAGGGCTCCCGGAAAGCGGGAACCGAGCGTTCCAGCAGCGGCTCCAGATCAAGTTCGAACACAACCGCACCGCCCCCCAGCTCGTAGCTTTGCAGCCAACGCGGATGAACCTCCCCGAGAAAGCCGATGTGCCGGTCACCAATCTTCACCGCCGCGCTGCGCCCGGGATGCAGGGCCGGGTGGCGCGCAGGCTCGAAGCGCGCTCCGGCCGGCGCGAGGAGGCTTTCCACGTCGGACTTGAGATCGAAGAAATCGACCGGCCGGGTCGCCACACCCCACTGTTCGGGCAGTGCGGGGCCCGCGCACAGCGCGCCGATGCGCATCGGCTGCCGGAATCCGGCCACGCCATCGCCCGCCGCGTCGCGGAAGAAACAGCGCCCGACCTCGAACAGCCGCACGCGTTCGATGCGCCGCTTCAGATTGGACGCGAGATTTGCAAGCAGCCCGCCGATCAGGCTGGAGCGCATGACCGCCATCTGGGAAGCGATCGGATTGGCGAGCCGCACCGGTGCTTCATTGGCGCAGAAATCGCGCTCCCAGGCCGTTTCGACGAAGCTGAAGTTGATGACCTCCTGATAGTCCCTCGCGACCAGCGCTCGCTCGACCATGGCGATGCTGCGCCGGCCCTCGGCCGCTTCCGGCATCGCCACATGCGCGAGCGGCACCGGAACCGGGATGTTGTCATAGCCGTGCAGGCGCGCCAGCTCTTCGATGAGGTCTTCCTCGATCGAGACATCGAAGCGGTAGGACGGCGGCGTCACGACGAATTCCTCCGCCTCGCGCGTGTAGGCGAAGCCGAGACCGGAGAGCAGACCCTCGATCGTGTCCGCGGGCATCGCAACCCCGAGCACGCGCGCGACACGTGGGCCTCGAAGCCGGACGGGGTCGCGCCGCGGAAGCTCCGCGCAGGCTTCGCTCACCGGCCCGGCCACTCCGCCGCAGATCTCCAGAATCAGTCCGCTCGCGCGTTCGATCGCATTGCGCGCGCCCGCAAAATCGACGCCGCGTTCGTAGCGGTACGAGGCATCGCTCGCGAAGCCCAGGGCACGTGCCTTGCCGGCCACTGCCTGCGGATTGAAGAAGGCACTCTCCAGGAACAGCTCGGTGGTGGCGGCGCCGATGCCGCTTTCCTGCCCGCCCATGATCCCGGCGAGCGCGAGCGGCCGGGCGTCGTCGGCGATGAGCAGCATGTCCGCTTCGGGCTCGATGACTTGCCCATTGAGCAGCACCATCCGCTCGCCGGGCCGCGCGAAACGCGCCTGGATGGTTCCGCACAGCAGGGCGTTGTCGAATGCGTGCAGCGGCTGTCCCAGTTCGAGCATGACGTAGTTCGTGACATCGACCACCGCGCTGATGGAACGGATGCCGGAGCGCTCGAGCCGGCGCTTCATCCAGTCCGGCGTCGCGGCACCGGCGTCGATCCCGCGGATGATCCGGCCGACGTAACGCGGGCAGGCCTGCGGGGCCGCGAGCTTCACTTCCCGCCTCGCATCGGTGCCCGGCGACACCGGGTCCGCCTGCGGCCAGCGGAAGGGCATTCCCGTCAGCGCCGCCACTTCGCGCGCGATGCCTGCCAGGGACAGGCAGTCGCTGCGGTTCGGGGTGAGTTTCAGCGTGATGACGCGGTCATCGAGATCGAGCACCCGGCGCAGGTCGGCGCCGGGCGCCGCATCTGCGGGGAGCACCAGCAGGCCCGACTGGTCGGTGCCCAAACCGAGTTCCCGCGCCGAGCACAGCATGCCGTTCGACTCCACGCCGCGAAGCCGCGCCGCCTCGATCCGCATGCCCGGAAGTTCGGCGCCGAGCCGCGCACAGGGAACCTTCATTCCGGCAGCGACGTTGGGCGCGCCGCAGACGATCTGCAGCGCGGCGCGCTCGCCGACATCGACGCGGCAGACCCTGAGCTTGTCCGCGTTCGGATGCGGCTCGATTCCGAGCACGTGCCCGACGACGACCCCCGAAAAGGGCGGTGCCACCGGCTCGATGCTCTCCACCTCCAGCCCGGCCATCGTCAGCAGGTGGCCGAGTTCCGCGCTCGTGAGCGGCGGATCGACCAGGGCGCGAAGCCAGTTTTCGGAAAACTGCATGATCAGGCGAACTGCCCGAGGAAGCGCAAATCGCCGTCATAGAACAGGCGCAGATCGTTGATCCCGTAACGGAGCATCGTGAGCCGGTCGGGGCCCATTCCGAACGCGAATCCGAGGTAGCGCTCGCTGTCGATGCCGACCTGGCGCAGCACGTTGGGATGCACCATGCCCGAGCCGGCGATCTCCAGCCAGCCGGTGTGCCCGCACACGCGGCAGCCCTTCCCGGAGCAGAACACGCAGCCCATGTCGACTTCGGCCGAAGGTTCGGTGAACGGGAAGAAGGAGGGACGGAAGCGCACCGCGAGATCCTGCCTCTCGAAGAAGCGGCGCAGGAAATCCGTCAGCACACCCTTGAGGTCGGCGAAACTCACGTTCTCGTCGACCCACAGCCCCTCCACCTGATGAAACATCGGCGAATGGGTCGCGTCCGAGTCGACCCGATACACGCGTCCAGGCGCGATGATCCTCACCGGCGGCATCGGCGAGCGCCGGGCGTGGCGTGCCACATGCGCCTGCATATAGCGCACCTGAATCGGGCTCGTGTGGGTGCGCAGCAGCACGCCGGGCGCGTTCTCGATGTAGAACGTGTCGTGCATCGAGCGGGCCGGATGGTCGGCGGGCGTATTGAGCGCCGTGAAGTTGTGGAAGTCGGTCTCGATCTCCGGACCATCGGCGACGTCGAAACCGACCGACCGGAAAAGCTGTTCGATGCGCCCGAGCGTGCGGGTCACCGGATGCAGGCCGCCGACTCCCGCGCCCCGGCCGGGAAGGGTGACGTCGAGCGCTTCGCGCTGCAACTGGGCTTCGAGCGCGGCGGCCCGGAGCGCCTCGCGCCTGGACTGAAGCGCCGACTCGATGCTCTGCTTGGCGGCATTGATCGCTGCCCCCGCCGCCTTGCGCTCTGCGCCGGGAAGCTTTCCCAACCCCTTCAGCAGCTCGGTGACCGAGCCGTTGCGGCCGAGGAAACGCCCCTTGATACTCTCGAGGTGGGCCGGCTCGGTCGTCGATTCGAACTCCGAAACCGCCCAGGCGACGAGTTGCTCCAGCTCCTGCATGATTCACCACGCCACGATTGCGACCGCCGTACGCCCGCCTGCCGATCGGGCGGCGGTGCCCGATCGTTCCGCCGCGCCGCCTAGGCGGCGAGCGCCGCCTTCGCCTGATCCACGATCTTCGAGAAAGCAGGCTTGTCGAACACCGCCAGATCGGCCAGCACCTTGCGGTCGATGTCGATCGCAGCCTTCCTGAGGCCGTTCATCAGGCTGCTGTAGGTCACGCCCAGTTCGCGCGCCGCGGCGTTGATGCGGATCACCCAGAGGGCGCGGAACTGGCGCTTGCGCTGGCGGCGGTCGCGATACGCATACTGCCCCGCCTTCATGACTGCTTCCTTGGCGATGCGATAGACGTTCTTGCGGCGACCGCGGAATCCCTTGGCCTGCTCGAGGACCTTCTTGTGGCGCGCGTGCGCCGTCACACCCCGCTTGACTCGTGGCATCCCGGTTCTCCCTCAGGCATACGGCAGCATCGCGCGCACTGCCGCCTCATCGGAGGGGTGCACACTGGTCATCCCGCGAAGCTGGCGCTTCGACTTGGTCGTTCTCTTGGTCAGGATATGGCGCTTGAAGGCCTGGGAACGCTTGATCCCGCCGCCCGCGCGAATCTTGAAGCGCTTGGCGGCGCCACGCTTGGTTTTCATCTTCGGCATTTCAGACTCCGTCTTCGATGTGGCCGCCGGGAGGTTCCTCACGGAACGCTTTGCACCCCTGACCACTTGTTTCGGGCCACCGGCGCCCGCCGTCAGCCCGTCCGGGCGGCGCTCGCGCCCGTCTCGGTCGATCCAGCGGATCGACCGACATCCTTTGCCGATTTCTTCTTGATCGGCGACATCACCATCACGAGCTGGCGGCCCTCCATCCGCGGAAACTGCTCCACGGTGGCATAGGGCTCCAGCTCCGCCTTGATTCGCTCCAGCACCTTGAACCCCAGATCCTGATGCGCCATCTCGCGGCCCCGGAAGCGCAGCGTCACCTTCGCCTTGTCGCCTTCGCCCAGGAACCGCAACAGATTCCTCATCTTGATCTTGTAATCGCCCTCGTCCGTTCCAGGGCGGAACTTCACCTCCTTGACCTGTACCTGTTTCTGTTTCAAGCGCGCGTCGTGCGCCTTCTTGGCCTCGTGATACTTGAACTTCCCGAAATCCATCAACCGGCACACGGGCGGCTGTGCGAGCGGCGCAATCTCCACCAGATCCACGCCGGATTCCTGCGCGGCCGCGAGTGCGTGTTCCAAGGGAACGATCCCGATCTGCTGCCCGTCTTCGCCCATCAGTCGAACCTGGGGGGCGGTGATTTCCTGATTGAGACGCTGAGCCTTGCCGGTCTGAGCTATGGTTTGGTCTCCAAAGTTGACAATCACCGAGCCGTTTCGGCCCGCGTGTCGCGCTCCTGCTTCAGATGCGCGACCAACGCGTCGATGGACATCTGGCCGAGATCCCGGCCTCCCCTTGCCCGCACGGCCACCGTTGCGGCTGCCTTCTCCTTTTCGCCGACGACGATCAGGTAAGGCAGCTTCATGACGCTGTGTTCGCGTATTTTATAAGTGATCTTCTCGTTGCGCAAATCGGCAACTGCGCGCAGCCCCTCGCCGCGCAGCCTTTCCGCAACACTCGCGGCGTATCCGGCCTGGAGCGCGGAGATGTTGAGCACCGCCGCCTGCACCGGCGCGAGCCAGAGCGGAAACGCGCCGGCATGATGCTCGATGAGGATGCCGATGAAGCGCTCGAGCGAACCGAGCACCGCCCGGTGCAGCATGACCGGCGTGTGGCGCGCGTTGTCCTCGCCCACGTATTCGGCGCCCAGGCGCTGCGGCAGCGAGAAGTCGATCTGCAGGGTCCCGCATTGCCACACCCGGTTCAGGCAATCCCTGAGCGAAAATTCGATCTTCGGCCCGTAGAACGCACCCTCCCCGGCCTGCACTTCGTATCCGAGCCGCTTCGCATCGAGTGCCTCGGCGAGCGCGGCCTCGGCCCGGTCCCAGACCGCGTCGGAGCCGATCCGCTTCGCCGGCCGGGTCGAGAGCTTCACCAGCAGATCGCTGAATCCGAAATCGGCATACACCTCGCGCAAGAGGTCGATGAATGCCAGCGACTCCCCGAGCACCTGCGCTTCGGTGCAGAAGATATGCGCGTCGTCCTGGACGAAGCCACGCACCCGCATCAGGCCGTGCAGCGCACCCGAGGGTTCGTTGCGGTGGCAGGAACCGAATTCCGCCAGGCGCAGCGGAAGGTCGCGGTAGCTCCTGACGCCCTGGTTGAAGATCTGGACATGGCCGGGACAGTTCATCGGCTTGACCGCGTAGTCACGATTCTCGGAGGCGGTCGTGAACATGTGCTCGGCATAGTTCTCCCAGTGCCCCGAGCGCTCCCAGAGCAGCCGGTCCATGACCTGCGGCGTGCGCACCTCGAGATAGCCATGCGCGGAGAGCACGCGCCGCATGTACTGTTCGATCTGCTGCCAGACCGTCCAGCCATGCGGATGCCAGAAGACCATGCCGGGCGCCTCGTCCTGGAGATGGAACAGGTCCAGGCTCCGCCCGAGCTTGCGGTGGTCGCGCTTCTCCGCCTCCTCGAGCCGATGCAGGTGGGCGTCGAGATCGTCCTTCCTCGCCCAGGCCGTCCCGTAGATGCGCTGGAGCATCTCGTTGCGCGAATCGCCCCTCCAGTACGCGCCGGCCACCTTCATGAGCTTGAACACGCGCAGCCTGCCCGTCGAGGGCACGTGGGGGCCGCGGCACAGGTCGATGAACTCGCCCTGCCGGTACAGGGAGATCTCCTGGCCTTCCGGGATGGCCTCGATCAGCTCGGCCTTGTAGCGCTCGCCGATCGACCGGAAGAACGCGATCGCGCGCGCCCGCTCCCACACCTCGCGAGTCACCGGGAAGTCCTTCTTCGCCAGCTCGTGCATGCGGGCCTCGATGCGTGCGAGGTCTTCCGGCGTAAAGGCCCGCGAACAGGAAAAATCGTAATAGAAGCCGTTCTCGATCACCGGGCCGATCGTCACCTGTGCATCGGGAAACAGCTCCTTCACCGCATGGGCCAGCAGGTGAGCGGTGGAATGGCGCAGGACCGCCACGCCCTCGGGATCCCGCTCGGTGACGATCGCGAGCGCGGCGTCGGCTTCGATGCGGCACGAGGTGTCGACGAGTTTCCCGTCGAGCCTGCCGGCGAGGGCGGCGCGCGCGAGCCCGGCGCCGATCGAGGCGGCCGCTTCGGCCACCGTCACCGGCGATGCAAATTCCTTTTTCGTCCCATCCGGAAGGGTGATGACCGGCATTTCCGTACCCCGAAAAAAGCGAAGAGCCAGAAGAACGGCAGCGCTTCCGTCTCCTGACTCCCGTGTCCGCTGCAAGCGGCTCCGGCGTGGAACCGCCTTGATCTGGTAGGCGCGATTGGACTCGAACCAACGACCCCCACCATGTCAAGGTGGTGCTCTAACCAGCTGAGCTACGCGCCTGTTGCGGGGCGCATTCTATCGCACGAGCGAGCGCACGCGCAACGTGAAGCGGCTCAGCCCCATGCGGCGAGGAACTCGCGCCAGTGCGGCCGATCGATTGCGGAGAGATGGCTGCGCACCGCGGCGAATTCGGCCTCGGTGGCCGCCGGCGATGCGATCCCGCGCATGAGCTGGAAGCGAAGATAGACCAGGTAGGTGTTCAGGGCATCGGTCTCGCAGTAATCGCGGATCGCGCCGATCTCGCCGCGCCGGTAGGCCGGCCAGACCGCCGAGCCGTCCATCCCCAGCTTCCCCGGCAGGCGCATCAGTTTGGCGAGTTCGTCGAGCGGAGCGTTGGCACGCGGCTGATAGAGCGCGAGCAGATCCATCAGGTCGAGGTGGCGCGTGTGATAGCGGTTGATGTAGTTGTTGAAGCGGAACTCGCGGTCCTCGTCGCCCAGTTCCCAGTAGCGCGGTGCACGCACGCCGTGGACGAGACCGCGGTAGTGCAGCACCGGGAGATCGAATCCTCCGCCGTTCCAGGAAACGAGCTGGGGCGTGTACTTCTCGACGCCGTCGAAGAAGCGTTGGATGATCTCGCCTTCCCCCGACTCCGGCTCCGCGAGCGACCAGATGCGCAGCCCGCGGTCCTCGCGTAGCACGCACGAGATGACGACCACGCGCTGCAGGTGCAGCGGAAGGAAGTCGTTGCCGCTCGATGCGCGCCGGCGCTGGAACAGGAACTCCGCGACCTCCTCGTCGGCGAGCGAGGCCTCCAGCCCGTAGAGGGCGCGCGCGCCAGCGACGTCGGGGACGGTTTCGATGTCGAACGCGAGCACGGGCATCACTTGCGTACCCAGCGCCCCTGTTGGTCCTGCACCCACCAGCCCGGCTGCGCCTGTGCGAGGAACCGCGCGGCCAGCAGCGCGCGCACCTCGTCCGCCCGCGCGGGCGCGCCGGCTGCGCGCGCGACCTCCTGCGCGAGCTGCGCCCGCGCTTCGTTCTCCTTCGCAAGATCGTTGGCGAGCGGAAGCCGGCCGCGCGGCGGAATGCGCTCCGGCTCGCGCACCTGCACGCTGCCGTCGCGCGCCACACCGATGGCGCCCGAGGCGTAGTACGGAAGAAGGTACTTGTGCCGCTGGGCCATGTTGTGCCTGAGCACCACGGCGGGCGGCGAATTGACGTCGAGATTGAGCTGGGCCGCGGCCGGGTCCATCCCCGAAGCCGCGGCGAGCGCCATGGCGCCTGCCGCGGCCACCGACCGCAGCGCTCCCATCGCCTTGCTCCGTCGGGTCATGCCGGGAAGATTCCGGTCGAGAGATAGCGGTCGCCGCGGTCGCACACGATCGTCACGATGACGGCGTTCTCGACCCTGCGCGAGAGCCGCAGCGCGACCGCGACTGCTCCTCCCGAGGAGATTCCGGCGAAAATGCCTTCCTCGCGTGCGAGCCGGCGGGCCATTTCCTCGGCATCGGCCTGGCTCACCGATTCCAGCTCGTCGACCCGGGCGGGATCGTAGATCCTGGGCAGATAGGCCTCGGACCACTTGCGGATGCCCGGAATCTGCGAGCCTTCCTCCGGCTGGCAGCCGACGATGCGGATCGCCGGGTTCTTCTCCTTGAGCAAGCGCGACACACCCATGATCGTTCCGGTGGTGCCCATGCTGGATACGAAATGGGTCACGCGCCCGCCCGTGTCTCGCCAGATCTCGGGTCCGGTGCCTTCGTAGTGCGCAGCCGGATTGTCGGGATTGGCGAACTGGTCGAGGATGACGCCGCGGCCCTCGTCGCGCATCTTCTCGGCCACGTCGCGCGCGGCTTCCATGCCGCCCTGTTTCGGCGTGAGCACGATCTCGGCGCCGAACGCGCGCATGGTCTGGCGCCGCTCGATCGAGAGATGCTCGGGCATCACCAGGATCATGCGGTAGCCGCGCATCGCGGCGACCATCGCGAGCGCGATGCCGGTGTTGCCGCTGGTCGGCTCGATCAAGGTGCTGCCCGGAGCGATCTCGCCCCGCGCTTCGGCACTCCGGATCATCGACAGCGCAGGACGGTCCTTCACAGATCCGGCCGGATTGTTGCCTTCGAGCTTCGCGAGCACGACGTTGGTCGTCTCGCCCGGCAGCCGCTTGAGCCGCACCAGCGGCGTGTTGCCGACGAAATCCTCCAGCGTCTTCCACTCCACCGTCCCCACCTCTCGCGGATGCCTTGCCCGAAGCATGATAACCCTGTCAGGCCCGGGCGGCCGCGAGCCACGCAACGTAGCGCGACACTCCGGTCGCGACATCGGCGAAGGCGGCCGCGTAACCCGCTTCGCGCAGCGCCGAGATGTCCGCCTCGGTATGGCTCTGGTACTTGCCCCGCAGCGCCTCGGGAAAGGCGATGTACTCGATCAGCCCCTGTACGCGCATCTCCTCCAGGCTCAGCGCGCCGAGCTGCTGCATTGCACGGCAGGCATTGACGGTGGCCACCGCGACCTCGTTGAAGGTCTGGGCACGCCCGGTTCCGATGTTGAAGATGCCGGAGACCTCGGGATGGTCGAGCAGGAACAGGTTGATGTCGATGACATCGTCGATGAAGACGAAATCGCGCCGCTGCTCGCCGTCGCCGTAGCCGTCGCATCCCTCGAAGAGCTTCACCCGTTTCTCGGACCGGAACTCGTTGAAGAAATGGAAGGCGACCGAGGCCATGCGGCCCTTGTGCGCCTCGCGCGGGCCGTAGACGTTGAAATAGCGCAGGCCGGCCACCGGCGAGCCGGCATCGGCGAGGCGCCTGCGCACCACCTGGTCGAAGAGGAACTTGGAGTAGCCATAGACATTGAGCGGCGACTCGTTCGCGCGCGCTTCTCGGAACACGCGGCCTCCGCCATACACGGACGCGGACGAGGCGTACAGCAGCGGGATTTCCTGTTCGAGGCAGAAGTCGAGCAGGCTCAGGGAATAGCGATAGTTGTTTTCCATCATGTAGCGGCCGTCCTGTTCCATGGTGTCGGAACAGGCGCCCTGGTGCAGCACGGCATCCACCGCGCCGTCGAAGTTCCCGGCGCGCAGGTGCTCGAGGAATTCCGTCTTGTCGAGGTAGTCGGCGATCTCGCAGTCGACGAGGTTGCGGAACTTCTGCGCGCGGGTCAGGTTGTCGACGGCGATGATGCGGGTGACCCCGCGCTCGTTCAGCCGCTTGACCAGGTTGGAGCCGATGAATCCGGCGGCTCCGGTGACGATGTGATAGAGGGCCATCGCTTCAATCCTCAGTTTCCAGATCGCTCAGGTGGGCGACCGCGGTACCCAGTTTCCCGACCACCACCCCCGCGGCGCGGTTCGCGAACCGCATCGCGGAGACGATGTCCGCGCCCGCCGCCATCATCGCCGCCAGCGTCGCGATCACCGTGTCTCCCGCTCCGCTCACGTCATAGACTTCGCGCGCGCGCGTGGGTTCGTGCACCACGCCCTGCGCGCGAAACAGCGTCATGCCCTCCTCGGCGCGGGTCACCAGCAGGGCATCGACCCCCAGCCGTTCGCGCAGTCGCTGCGCGCGTGCGGCGAGATCGGCCTCGTTCGACCAGCGTCCGACGACTTCGCGAAGTTCCGCGCGATTCGGCGTGAGCAGCGTCGCGCCCGCGTAGCGCGCGTAGTCGTCGCCCTTCGGATCGACCAGCACGGTCTTGCCGAGCGCGCGCGCCGTCTGGATCATGCGCGCGATGTGCGCCAGCCCGCCCTTGCCGTAATCCGACAGGACCACCACGTCATGGCGGGGCATGATCGCCTCGAATTCGGCGAGCTTCGCCCGCAGCACCTCGTGTGCCGGCCAGTTCTCGAAGTCGATGCGCAGCAACTGCTGCTGGCGTCCGAGCACGCGCAGCTTGACCGTGGTCGCCAGATCGGGGTCGCGCTGCAGGCTGGACTCGATGCCCTCCTCGCCGAGCAGGCGCTCGATCGCGCGGCCCGCCTCGTCGGTTCCAACCACCGAAAGCAGCGCGATCCGGGCGCCCAGCGCCGCGATGTTGCGCGCGACGTTGGCCGCCCCGCCCAGGCGTTCTTCGGTGCGCTCGACCTTGACCACCGGCACCGGCGCTTCGGGCGAGATGCGCTCGACTTCGCCGAACCAGTAGCGGTCGAGCATCACGTCGCCGACCACCAGCACGCTGGCCCGGCCCGTGTCGGGAACGGCTTCGCGCGGGCTCACTGGCGTCCGATCCCGAAATAGCGGATGCCCAGCTCGCGCATGCGCTGCGGTTCGTAGAGATTCCTGCCATCGAAGACGATCGGCGACTTGAGTCGGCGCAGCAGCTCGTCGCAATCCGGGCTGCGGAATTCCTTCCACTCGGTCACGACGGCGAGCGCGTCCGCCCCGTCGAGCGCGGCAAGCGGGGAATCGGCATAGGCGATGCGCCGCTCGTCGCCGAAGATACGCCGCGCTTCGTTCATCGCCACCGGATCGTAGGCGCAGATCGTCGCCCCGCGCTCGAGCAGTTCGCGGATCAGGGTGCGGGCGGGCGCCTCGCGCATGTCGTCGGTGTTCGGCTTGAACGCGAGCCCCCAGACCGCGATGCGACGCCCATCGAGCCGCTCGCCCAGCTCGCCCGCGATCATGCGCGCGAGGACATGTTTCTGGGTCTCGTTCGCGCGCTCGACAGCGGAGAGCACCTCGAGCGGGCTGCCGGCGCCCGCCGCCGCGCTCAGCAGCGCCTTCACGTCCTTGGGAAAGCAGGAACCGCCGTAACCGCATCCGGCATACAGGAAGTGGTAGCCGATGCGCGGGTCGGAACCCATGCCCTGGCGCACCAGTTCGATGTCCGCGCCCAGCCGCCCGGCCAGGTTGGCGAGCTCGTTCATGAACGAGATGCGGGTGGCGAGCATGGCGTTCGCCGCATACTTGGTGAGCTCCGCCGAGCGCACGTCCATCACCAGCAGCCGCTCGTGATTGCGCTGGAAAGGGGAATAGAGGCTGCGCATCGCCGCGATCGCACGCGCATCGTCCGCGCCCACGATGATGCGGTCCGGCTTGAGGAAGTCCTCGACCGCGGCGCCCTCCTTGAGGAACTCCGGGTTGGAGACGACCGAGAATTCCGTGCGCAGGCCGCGTTCGGCGAGCACGGCCGCGATCGCCGCGCGCACCCTTTCCGCGGTGCCGACCGGCACGGTCGACTTGTCGACCACGATGCGGTATCCGTCCAGGTGCCGGCCGATGCTGCGGGCGACATCGAGGACATGCTGGAGATCTGCCGAGCCGTCCTCGTTGGGCGGCGTTCCGACAGCGATGAACTGCATCGTTCCGTACGCGACCCCGGTGGCCGCGTCGGTATCGAAGTGCAGCCGGCCGGCGGCGACGTTGCGCGCCACGACCGCTTCCAGGCCCGTTTCATGAATCGGGATTTCACCGGCGCGCAGCCGTTCGATCTTGGCGGCATCGACGTCGATGCACAGCACGTCGTTGCCCACCTCCGCGAGGCAGGCGCCGCTGACCAGGCCGACGTAGCCGGTGCCGAAAACGGTGATTTTCATCTCGATGGATCTCCGGTGATCGAAAAGGCGTGCGGGACGGGATCGTCGTCGCTTCAGGGCGCGAGATCGAACTCCTCGGTGCGCCGAGGGGGGTAGGTCTCCCATCCGCCGCAGGCCGGGCAGCGCCACTGGAACTGCCGCGCCTTGAATCCGCACTCGGAGCAGCGGTAACGGGCGACCCTGCGGGTGTGGGTGTGGATCAGGTTGCGGACGAGATCGAGATCGGACCGGCCTTCCGGCGGCGCGACCAGCAACTGCGCCTCGAGCAGCCGTTCCAGGGCAAGCAGCGTGGGGTTGCGGCTCAGTTCGTCACGCACCAGCACGTAGGCGGCCTGGGGACCGTTCGCATCCAGCTCCGAGCGGAACACCGCATCGAGCAGGTCGACCGAGGGGTGTTCTTCCAGGTAACCGCGCAAGAGCTGCAAGCCCTGTTCGGCGCGACCGAGCCTGTGGTGCGCGTCCATCAGGCGCTGCGCGACCAGCGAGAGATAAGCCGCGTTCTGGTGCTCGATCGCCTTCCACGCCTCGATGGCCGCTTCCGGATTGCCCGCAGCGGCTTCCAGATCGCCGAGCAGAATGTTGGCGCGCGCGCAATTGCGATGGATCGCGAGCGCCGCCTCCAGATGGCGCCGCGCCTCGTCCGGATGCGAGTGAGTCATCTCGTGCGAGGCGATTTCGCAATGGAAGTTGGCGACTTCGCTCTGGCGCAGATGCCCGGCCGAATCCGGGAGCGCCTGTGCGATCTCGATCGCCCGCGTCCAGTCCTTCTCCTGTTCGTAGACTTCGAGCAGGAATTTCTGCGCGGTCTCGCCGAGGGCGGTTTTCCGGAGCTTGAGGAAGGCCTCCTCCGCGCGATCCAGCAGCCCCGCCTTGAGGTAGTCCTGTCCGAGCTCGGACAGTGCATTGAGTCGTTCCGCTTCCGCCAGGCCTTCTCGCTCGATGACGTTGCGGTGCATGCGGATGGCGCGATCGAACTCGCCCCGCCGCCTGAACAGGCTGCCAAGCGCGAAGTGCAGCTCGATGGTCTGCGGATCGACCTTGACGGCTTCGATGAACGCCTCGATGGCACGGTCCTGCTGCTCGTTGAGCAGGAAATTCAGGCCCTGGAAATAGGAGCGCGGCAGTGAGCGCGATTCGCGCACGAGATGCCGGATGTCGATGCGCGCGGCGACCCACCCAAAGGCGAAGAACAGGGGCAGCGCGATGAGCCACCAGAGCTCGAATTCCATCGGTCAGGCTTGCTTCGCCCGCCGCTCGGCGGCGTCGCGCCGGGCGCGGATCAGCTCGCGCCGGCTGCGCACGAGGCTGGCGCCCGCGACGATGACGCCGAAGGCCGCTCCGGCGGCGAAGAAGATCAGGATCACGAAACTGAGCGGCAACTGCCACGACGCATCGAAAAGAAAGCGCAGCGTGACGCTCGTTCCGTTCCTCGCCGCGAGCACCAGGAGGAGCAGGAACAGCACGACGCGCAACGTCCAGATCAGGGCTTTCATGCCGGGGAACCTTTGAACGGCTCGCGCAGCCACCGTGTGGCGGCATCCATGCCGGGCGGATTCAGTCGCGCTGATCCACCCGCTGGCGCAGCTCCTTGCCTGCCTTGAAGTGCGGGACGAATTTCTCCGGAACCTCCACCTTCTCGCCCGACTTCGGGTTGCGCCCGACGCGCGGCGGCCGGTGGCTGAGCGAGAAGCTGCCGAAACCGCGGATCTCGATCCGGCTGCCGCGCGTGAGCGAGCCGATCATCGCATCGATGATCATCTTCACCGCAGTATCCGCATCCTTCGCGGTGAGCTGCGGGAAGCGCGCGGCGAGCCGCACGATCAGCTCCGACCGTGTCATGACTGCCGGGTCAGGAAGAGCGGCTGCTGTCCATCTTGGCCTTGAGGAGCGCGCCCAGATTGGTGGTGCCGGTCGCCGCCGTGCTCTCGGATGCGAGCTTCTGCATGGCCTGGCTCTGCTCCGCCTGCTCGCGCGCCTTCACCGACAGGTTGATGGAGCGGGCCTTGCGATCGACGTTGATGATCATGACCTCGACCGTATCGCCCGCCTTGTACAGGTTGTTCAGGTCGTCGACACGCTCGCGCGAGGCCTCCGAGGCGCGCAGATAGCCCTCGATGCCCTCATCGAGCTGGACCACGGCGCCGCGGGCGTCCAGGCTCTTCACCACGCCCTTGACCACGCTGTTCTTGTCGTGGGTGGCGATGTACGAGGTGAAGGGATCGCCTTCCATCTGCTTGATCCCCAGCGAAATGCGTTCGCGCTCGACGTCGATCGACAGCACCATGGCATCGACCTCGTCGCCCTTCTTGAAGTGCTGCACGGCCTGCTCGCCGGGCTGCGACCATGACAGGTCGGACAGATGCACCAGCCCGTCGATGCCTCCGGACAGACCGATGAACACACCGAAGTCGGTGATGGACTTGATCTGCCCCGTCACCTTGTCGCCCTTCTTGTGGTTCACCGCGAAGTCTTCCCACGGGTTCGGCATGCACTGCTTCATGCCGAGCGAGATGCGGCGCCGGTCCTCGTCGATCTCGAGCACCATCACCTCGACCTCGTCGCCGAGCTGCACCACCTTGGTCGGATGCACGTTCTTGTTGGTCCAGTCCATCTCGGAGACGTGCACCAGGCCTTCGATGCCGGACTCGATCTCCACGAATGCGCCGTAGTCGGTCAGGTTGGTGACCTTGCCGAACAGCCGCGTTCCCTGCGGGTAGCGCCGCCCGATGCCCACCCACGGATCCTCGCCCAACTGCTTGAGGCCGAGCGAGACCCGGTTCTTCTCCTGGTCGAACTTGAGCACCTTGGCCGTCACCTCGTCGCCGACCGAAAGCACTTCCGAGGGGTGGCGCACGCGCCGCCACGCCAGATCGGTGATGTGCAGCAGACCGTCGATGCCGCCCAGGTCGATGAACGCGCCGTAATCGGTGATGTTCTTGACGATGCCCTTGACGACCGTGCCTTCCTTCAGGGTTTCGAGCAGCTTGGTGCGCTCCTCGCCGGCGCTCGCCTCGAGCACGGCGCGGCGCGAGAGCACGACGTTGTTGCGGCGGCGATCGAGCTTGATGACCTTGAACTCGAATTCCTTGCCCTCATAGGGCGTGGTGTCCTTGACCGGCCGCATGTCGACCAGCGAGCCGGGCAGGAAGGCGCGAATGCCGTTCACCATCACGGTGAGGCCACCCTTCACCTTGCCGGTGATCGTTCCATTGACCAGGGTGGAATCGGTGAGCGCCTTGTCCAGATCGTTCCATGCGGCGATGCGCTTGGCCTTGTCGCGGCTCAGCCGCGTTTCGCCATAGCCGTCCTCGAGCGCCTCGATCGCGACGCTGACGTAGTCGCCGGCCTTGATCTCGACCTCGCCGCGGTCGTTGCGGAATTCCTCGATCGGGATGTAGCTTTCCGACTTCAGGCCGGCGTTGACCACCACGACGCTCGGTTCGACCCGAACGACCTCGGCGGTAATCACTTCGCCGGCACGCATTTCCTTGTGCTGCAGACTTTCCTCGAAAAGGGCAGCGAAACTTTCGGTGGCTTCGAGGGATGGAGAGGCTTGGGACGCAGTTGTCATGGAACACCCGATGCCGTGTCGTCACGGCGGAAAGGTTGAAAAAATGCCGCTTGCCCAGTGTTCTCAAGCGGCTCCGGCTTGCGGCCCCGCGCCGCCTTCCGCGGTCGATCGGGGCTGGTTCCCTTTCGCCAGAGTCAGCACGAATGCAACCGCGTCCTCGATCGTCATTTCCGTCGTATCGAGCAGCACGGCATCGCTGCACTTGCGCAAGGGAGCGTGCACCCGCGCAGCATCTCGTGCGTCGCGCTCGCGCAGCTCCTGCAAAAGGTCGTCCATGTTAGCAGGCAAGCCTTTTTCCATCAACTGTTTATGGCGTCTGCACGCGCGCGATTCAGGGCTCGCGACCAGGAACACCTTGGTTCGTGCGTCGGGAAAGACCACCGAGCCCATGTCGCGCCCTTCGGCCACCAGCCCTGGAGGCCGCCGGAAGGCGCGCTGCCGATCGAGCAGCGCGCACCGCACCGCACCGATCGCAGCGAGCCGGGAGGCTGCCGCGGAGATGTCTTCGCCGCGCAGCTCGCGCCCGACCTCGCGCCGGTCCAGAAACACCTCATTTCCGGCGAACTCGGCGGCGAGATCCGTCGCAAGGGCCGCGAGCCCGGCCTCATCCTCGAGCCCGACGGCGGCTCGCCGCGCCGCAAGCGCGACCAGCCGGTAGAGCGCGCCGCTGTCCAGATAATGCCAGCCGAGCGCGCGCGCCACCCGCGAGGCGACCGTGCCCTTGCCGGAAGCCGAGGGCCCGTCGATGGCGATGACCGGTACCGGTTCCGTCACGATTCCAGAATGCGCGCGAAGCGCTCGAAATAGTCCGGGAAGGTCTTGGAGACGCAGGCCGGGTCCATGATCCTGATCGGCACGCCCGCGAGGCAGGCGAGCGAAAAGCACATCGCCATGCGGTGGTCGTCGTAGGTGTCGATCACGGCTCCCGCCGTGAGCCTTCCGCCGGGGGGCGGGCACACGTGCAGGCTGTCCGCGTCCTCCTCGACCAGGGCCCCGAGCTTGCGCAGTTCGGTCGCCATGGCATGCAGGCGGTCGGTCTCCTTGACCCGCCAGTTGCCGATGTTGCGCAGATGGCTCCGGCCTTCGGCGAACAGGGCGAGCACCGCGAGCGTCATCGCGGCGTCCGGGATCGCGTTGAGATCCAGATCGAAGGCCCGCAGCGCACCCGTGGCCGGCCCTTGCGCCTGGATCCAGTCCTCGCCCATCGTGATGCGGGCACCCATCGCAGCGAGCGCCTCGGCGAAGCGCACGTCGCCCTGGACGCTGTCGCGCCCGACGCCGAGCACCCGCACCGGCCCCCCGCCGATGGCTCCGGAGCCGAGGAAGTAGGAAGCCGCCGTCGCGTCTCCCTCGACGCGAAGGTTCCCCGGGCTGCGATATCCCGCCCCGGCCGGAATGCGAAACCGGCGAGCGTCTTCGCGCGCCACCTCGACGCCGAAGCGCGCCATCAGCCCGAGGGTGATCTCGACGTAGGGCCGGGAGACGAGCTCGCCCTCGACCTCGATCACGGCCTCGCGCCGGGCGAGCGGAGCCGCCATCAGAAGCGCAGTGAGGAACTGGCTGGAGATCGCCCCGCTCACCGCGACGCAATCGAGCGAACGGATGGATGCGGGAAAGATCTCCAGCGGCGGATAACCCTCCCGGCCGAGATAGCGGATGTCGGCGCCGACCCGGGTGAGCGCCTCGACCAGGTCGCCGATCGGCCGCTCGTGCATGCGCGCGCTGCCGGAGAGCCGATAGTGGCCGCCGCCAAGCGCCAGCACGGCGGTGAGCGGGCGCAGCGCGGTACCGGCATTGCCGAGGAAAAGCTCGGCCTCCGTGACCGGAAACGCCCCTCCGGTTCCAGTCACGAGCAGGTCGCCCTCCTTCGCCAGCCGTTTCCACCCCACACCCAGCGCGCCCAATGCATCGAGCATGCGATCCACGTCGTCGGCCCGAAGCAGGGAGCGGATTTCGGTCGTCCCGGTGGCGAGGGCGGCCAGCAACAGGCTGCGGTTGGAGATGCTCTTGGAACCCGGAGCCGCGACTTCGCCCCGCGCCGAACGGCGCGCGGGCAGATCGAGGAAGGCCGCACTCACGGCTCTGCCGGTCGCGCGACGGCCCACGCGTTGCGTGCTTCGCGGGCATGCCGGAACAGCGACTCCAGCGCGGCGCCGTCGCCCGCCGCCAGCAGCTCGCGCAGGCGATCGAGTTCGCTGCCGTAGCGGGCGATCTCGGCGAGCAGGGCCTCGCGATTGGCGAGGCAGATGTCGCGCCACATCTCCGGATGGCTGGCGGCGATGCGGGTGAAATCGCGGAAGCCGCTCGCGGCGAAGCCGAACAGCATCTCGGCGTTCTCCCGCCGCGCAAGCGCGTCGACCAGGCAGAACGCGAGCACATGCGGAAGATGGCTCACCGCCGCGAACACGCGATCGTGCTCTTGCGGGTCCATCTCGGTGACGCGCGCCCCGCAGGATTCCCAGAACGCGCGCACGCGCGCCACGCTCCCGGGCGCATTCTCGGCGAGCGGCGTCACCACCACCCGCTTCCCGCGGAACAGGTCGGCCGAGGCCGCATCGACCCCGCTCTTTTCTGCGCCGGCGATCGGATGGGCGGGAACGAACCGGCCGATGCGCCGGCCGAGCGCCGCGCGTGCCGCCGCGACCACGTCGCCCTTGGTGCTGCCGGCGTCGGTGACGAGCGTATGCGCTTCGAGGTGCGGGGCGGCCGAATCCAGCGCCGCGCGCGTCTGGCCGACCGGCATCGAGAGCAGCACCAGGTCGGCGCCTGCCAGCGCATCGGCCCAGTCCGTGGCGGCGCGATCGATCACGCCAAGCGCGAGCGCGCGTGCGATCGATTCGCTCGAGCGGCCGAGTCCCACGATCTCGCCCACCGCGCCCGCGCGACGCAGCGCCGCAGCGCAGGAGCCGCCGATCAGCCCGACGCCGACGACGACCAGCTTCCCGATCGCGCGCGTCACCGCGTATGTCCTCAGTGTCCGCCCAGCGCCTTCGCCAGCGCTTCCAGGAAACGCTGATTCTCCGTTTCCAGACCGACCGTCACCCGAAGGTGCCGCGGCAGCCCGTAGTTGGCGATCGGCCGCACGATGATACCCTGCTCGAGCAGCCGCGCATTGACACGAGCCGCGTCGCCCGCATGGAAGGTGACGAAGTTGCCGTAGGAGGGAATGTAGCTCACGCCCATGCGCTCGAATCCGGCGACGAGCTGTGCCAGGCCGCGCCTGTTGTGCTCGTGGCTGGTGGCGACGAAGGCATCGTCGCCGAGCGCCGCCTGCGCGGCGGCGAGGGCGACGCTGCTCACGTTGAAGGGCTGGCGCACCCGGTTCATCAGGTCCGCGACCTCGGGATGCGCGAGGGCGAAGCCGACCCGCAGCCCCGCCAGTCCGTAGGCCTTGGAGAAGGTGCGCGTGAGCACCAGGTTCGGAAAGCGCGCGAGCCAGGCGACGCTGTTGTAGCGCAGCGGCAGCGGGAGATACTCGTTGTAGGCCTCGTCGAGCACCACCAGCACATCCTCCCGAACCCGCTCCATGAACAGCGCGAGCTGCTCGCCGCGGGCGAGCGTCCCGGTCGGATTGTTCGGATTGGCGACGAAGACGATGCGGGTGTGCGCGGTGATGGCCGAGAGCATCGCCTCCAGGTCGTGCCCGTACTCGCGGGCCGGCACCTCGATGCCGGCGGCGCCGGCCGCGCGCGTCGCGAGCGGATACACGGCGAAGGCATGCTGCGAATACACCGCCGCGCAGTCGCGCGACAGGAAGGCCCGTGCCGCCATCTCCAGCACGTCGTTGGAGCCGTTGCCGAGCACGATCGCGTCGTGCCCGACGCGGTAGCGCTGCGCGAGCGCGGCCTTGAGTTCGAATCCGTTTCCGTCCGGGTAGCGCGAGAGATCCTCGAGCGCCACGGCCGCGGCCTGTCTTGCCTTCGGACTCATGCCGAGCGGATTCTCGTTGGAGGCGAGCTTGATGATCTCATGGGCCGCGATGCCCATCTCGCGCGCAAGCTCCGAGATCGGCTTTCCCGGCTGGTAGGGGGAGATGGCCCGGATGTAATCGGGTGCGAGTCCAGCGAGCGTCATCGGAACCCTCCTCGCGTCAGAACACTTCCCTGGGATACGAGCCCAGGACCTTCAGGAACGCCGCCCGCTCCCGCACCCCCTCCAGCGCGGCCGCGACCGACGGCTCGGAGAGGTGTCCTTCGATGTCGATGAAGAACACATACTCCCACAGACCGGAACCGGACGGACGCGACTCCAGCTTGGTCATGCTGACGCCATTTTCCGCGAGCGGCGTCAGCAGCGCGACTATCGCGCCGGGGCGGTTGAGCGCTGAGCAGACGAAGCTGGTCTTGTCGTTGTCCGAAGGCCCGGCGGCGTGCCTGCCGAGCACCAGGAAACGGGTGGTGTTCTGCGGGTCGTCCTCGATGCTGCGCGCGAGGATTTCGAGCCCGTAGAGTTCGGCCGCGGCCTCGCCGGCGATCGCGCAGGACTGCGCATCCTCGGAGGCCATCCGCGCCGCCTCGGCGTTGCTCGCCACCGGAACGCGCGGAACGTTGGGCAGGTTGCGGTTGAGCCATTCGTGGCACTGGGCGAGCGACTGCGCGTGCGAGTACAGGCGCTTCGCTCCTTCCGCCGTCCCGCCCTTCGCCACCAGATGCTGGTCGACACGCAGGCCGATCTCGCCGCAGATCGTGAGCGGTGTGGCGAGCAGCAGATCGAGCGTGCGGCCGACCGCACCCTCGCTGGAGTTCTCGACCGGAACGACGCCGTAGCCCGCATTGCCGGCCTCGACGGCACGGAACACCTCGTCGATGGTCGCCAAGTCGAGCAGCCGCGGCGCGGCGCCGAACCGCTTGCGCGTCGCGCTCTCGGAAAAGGTTCCGCGCGGGCCCAGATAGGCGATGGTGAGAGGCTGCTCGAGCGCGAGACACGCCGACATGATCTCGCGGAACAGGTGGCGAACCGTGGCGGCATCGAGCGGCCCGGGATTGGCCGCGGCCAGCCGGGCGAGCACCTGGGCCTCGCGTTCGGGCCGCCACGCCGCCTCGCCCTTGAGCGCGCCGATCGCCTTCGCGAGGCCGGCGCGCCGGCTGACCCGGTCGAGCACCTCGTCGTCGAGGCGGTCGATCTCAAAGCGAAGCCGCGCCAGTTCCCGATCCATGGATTTCCGGCCGCGAGATGCGCCGCGCTACGCGACCGCCGGCAGGTAACGCACCGCGAGCACGCCTTCGATGTGCCCGAGCTCGTCCAGCGTTCCGGCCGGCACCGGGCTGTCGACTTCCACCAGCGTGTAGGCCATCTCTCCGCGCGACTTGTTGAGCATGTTGTGAATGTTGAGCCCGGCCTTCGCCATCGCGGTCGAGATCTGCCCCAGCATGTTGGGGACGTTCGCGTTGGCGATCGCGATCCGGAAACCCGCCTCGCGCGGCATCACTGCGCTCGGAAAGTTGACCGAATTCGTGATGTTGCCATTTTCGAGATAGTCCCGCAGTTCGTCCGCGACCATCGCCGCGCAGTTCTCCTCGGCCTCGCGCGTTGAAGCGCCCAGGTGCGGCAGCAGGATGACCTTCGGGCTGGCGCCGAGCGTGTTGCTCGGGAAATCGCTGACATAGTAGCGAAGCTGTTGGCCGGCGAGCGCAGCCAACACCGCCTCCTCGTTCACCACGCCGTCGCGCGAGAAGTTCAGCAACACCGCTCCCGAGCGCATCTGCCCGATGTTGGCGGAGTTGATGAGATCGCGCGTCGCCGGGATCAGGGGCACGTGGAGCGAGACGAAGTGCGCGCTGCGCAGCACCTCGGAGACGCTCCCGGCCTTCCTGACCTGCGAGGGAAGGCTCCAGGCCGCGTCAACGGTGATCTCGGGATCGTAGCCGAACACGTCCATGCCGAGGCGGATCGCCGCGTCCGCCACCAGGCAGCCGATCTTCCCCAGGCCGATCACGCCCAGCGTGTGGCCGCCGAGCTCGAATCCGGTGAATTGCTTCTTGCCGTCCTCGACCTTGCGGGCGAGTTCGGGATCGTCGGCGGCGAGCGTCTCCATGAACGAAAGCGCCCCCCTGAGGTTGCGCGCCGCAATCAGCATGCCGGCGACCACCAGCTCCTTGACCGCGTTGGCGTTCGCCCCCGGCGCGTTGAACACCGGAATGCCGCGCTTGCCGAGCGCCTTGACCGGCACGTTGTTGGTGCCCGCACCGGCCCGCGCGACCGCCTTGACGCTCGCCGGGATCTCCATGTGGTGCATGTCCGCGGAGCGCAGCAGAATCGCATCGGGGTGCGCGATGTCCTTGCCGACGACATAGCGCGGCGCGGGCAGGCGCTTGAGTCCGACCGGCGAGATCTGGTTCAGGACGAGAATCTGGAACGATCTGGAGGTCATGGCTGCGATTTTTTCCTCAGCCGTGCGCGCGCTCGAACTCGCCCATCCACGCGACGAGCGTGCGCACACCCTCGATCGGCATCGCGTTGTAGATGGATGCCCGCATGCCGCCCACGGAGCGGTGCCCCTTCAACTGCACCATGCCGTGCTCCTTCGCGCCCGCGAGGAAGGCCTCGTCGAGCCGCGGGTCGCGCAGCGTGAAGGGCACGTTCATCCGCGAGCGGTCCTCGCTGCGCACCGGGCTGACGAAGAACCGGCTCGCGTCGAGGAAATCGTAGAGCAGCTTCGCCTTCGCGATGTTCCGGCGCTCCATCTCCGCGAGTCCGCCCTGCCGTTTCAGCCATTGGAAGACCAGCCCGGCGACGTAGATCGAATAGGTCGGGGGCGTGTTGTACATCGAGCCGTTCTCGACGTGCGTCTTGTAGTCGAGCATCACCGGGGTCTTCGCCGCCGCCTGTCCGACCAGATCCTCGCGCACGATCACGAGGGTGAGCCCGGCCGGGCCGATGTTCTTCTGTGCGCCGGCGTAGATGAGGCCGTAGCGGGCGACATCGACCGGACGCGACAGGATGTCCGAGGACATGTCGGCGACCAGCGGCACCGCGCCGGTCTGCGGAGTCCAGTGATATTCGACCCCGCCGATGGTCTCGTTGGCGGTGATGTGAACGTAGGCGGCGTCCGGGGAGAGCTTCCACTCGGCCTGCCCGGGAAGGTAGGTGAACTTGCGGTCCTCGCCCGAGGCGGCCACGTTCACCTCGCAGAACAGCCTTGCCTCCTTGATCGCCTTCTTCGCCCATTCGCCGCTATGGACGTAGTCCGCCCGCGCCTTCCCGCGCAGCAGGTTGAGCGGCACCATGGCGAACTGGAGCGTCGCCCCGCCCTGCAGGAACAGGACCTTGTAGTCGGCGGGAATGGCGAGCAGCTCGCGCAGGTCGGCCTCGGCCCGGGCCTGGATCGACATGTATTCCTTGCCGCGGTGGCTCATCTCCATCACCGACTGGCCGCTCGCGTGCCAGTCGAGCATCTCGGCGGCCGCCTGTTCGAGCACTTCGGCCGGAAGTGCCGCCGGCCCGGCGGCGAAGTTCAACACGCGTGTCATGATTTCGCTACTCCTCTTCAGTTTCCACAACCTTTTCGATCCCGGACAGCCGGGTGCCCTCGTCGAGCGCGATCAGGGTCACGCCCTGGGCCGAGCGGCTGGTCTCGCGGATTTCCCGCACCGGCGTGCGGATCAGCACGCCGCCGGTGGACACCAGCATCACTTCGTCGTCCTCGCCCGCCAGCACCGCCGCCACCAGCGCGCCGTTGCGGCTGCTCGTCTGGATGGCGATCATGCCCTTGGTGCCTCGGCCGTGGCGGGTGTATTCGGAGATCGCAGTGCGCTTGCCGAAGCCGTTCTCGGTCGCGGTGAGCACCCACCAGTCCTCGCCCTTGGCCGCAAGCATCGAGATCACGCGCTGACCCTCCTCGAGCGACATGCCGCGCACCCCGCGCGCGGTGCGGCCCATGGCGCGCACGTCCTGTTCGGAGAAGCGCACCGCCTTGCCGGCGTCGGAAAACAGCATGATGTCGTAGCTGCCGTCGGTGATCGCCACCCCGACCAGGTAGTCGTCCGGATCGAGATCGACGGCGATGATCCCCGCCTGGCGCGGGTTCGCGAAGCTCGCGAGCGGGGTCTTCTTGACCGTGCCGCGCGCCGTCGCCATGAACACGAAATGGCCTTCGTCGAACTCGTGCACCGGCTGCACCGCGGTGATCTTCTCGCCCCCTTCGAGCGGAAAAAGATTGACGACCGGCTTGCCGCGGCTCGCCCGCGCGCCCTGCGGCAGCTCGTAGGCCTTGATCCAATAGACGCGCCCGCGGTTCGAGAACGAGAGGATGTGGTCGTGGCTGTGGGCGATGAACAGGCAGTCGATGAAGTCGTCCTGCTTGACCGCGGTCGCCTGCCTGCCGCGCCCCCCCCGCTTCTGCGCCTGGTAGTCGGCGAGCGGCTGCCTCTTGATGTAGCCGCCGTGCGAGATCGTGATCACGACGTCGTGCGGGGTGATCAGATCCTCGATGTCGATGTCCTGGGCCGAGGCGACGATCTCGGAGCGGCGCGGATCGCCGAATTCCTGCCTGGCCTGCGCGAGTTCCTCGCTGATGATGCGGGTGATGCGCCCGGGGTGCGCCAGGATGTCGACGAGATCGACGACCACGCCCATCACCTCGCGGTACTCGGCGATGATCTTGTCCTGCTCGAGGCCGGTCAGGCGCTGGAGCTGCATCTCCAGGATGCGCTGCGCCTGCACCACCGAGAGCCGGTATCCGTCCCCGCTCAGCCCGAACTCCTCGCCCAGATCGTTCGGCCGCGAGGCTTCCTCGATCACCCCGGCGAGCATCTCCTCCACCAGCGCGGAGCGCCAGGTGCGCGCCATCAGCTCGCGCCTGGCCTCGGCCGGGGCGGGCGCCGCCTTGATCAGTGCGATCACCTCGTCGACGTTGGACAGCGCGACCGCGAGGCCCTCGAGCACGTGGGCGCGCTCGCGCGCCTTGCGCAGATCGAAGACCGTGCGCCGTGTGACCACCTCGCGCCGGTGCGCGAGGAAGCACTCCAGCATCTGCCTGAGGTTGAGCACCCGCGGCTTGCCGTCGACCAGCGCGACCATGTTGATGCCGAAGCTGTCCTGGAGCTGCGTCTGCTTGAACAGGTTGTTCAGCACGACCTCCGGCATCTCGCCGCGCTTCAGTTCGATCACCACGCGCATGCCGGACTTGTCCGACTCGTCGCGGATGTCGGCGATGCCTTCCAGCTTCTTTTCATTGACCAGTTCGGCGATGCGCTCCTGCAGGATGCGCTTGTTCACCTGGTAGGGCAGGTCGTCGACGATGATCGCCTGCCTGGTGCCGACTTCCTCGAAATGGGTATGGGCCCGGATCACGACGCGCCCACGTCCGGTGAGGTAGCCCTCGCGCACCCCGGCGAGCCCCTGGATCACGGCGCCGGTCGGAAAGTCGGGCGCACGCACGATCTCGATCAGCCTCTCGATCGGCAGATCGGGGTCCGCGAGCAGCGCCTGGCACGCGTCGATGACTTCGCCCAGGTTGTGCGGGGGGATGTTGGTCGCCATCCCGACCGCGATCCCCGACGAGCCATTGACCAGCAGGTTCGGGATGCGCGCGGGCAGTACGGTGGGTTCGAGTTCCTTGGCGTCGTAGTTGGGGACGAAGTCGACGGTCTCGCGATCGATGTCAGCGAGCAGTTGGCCGGAAATGCGGTGCAGGCGGCACTCGGTGTAGCGGTAGGCGGCGGGGGAATCGCCGTCGACGGAGCCGAAGTTGCCCTGGCCGTCGACGAGCATGTAGCGCATCGAGAAGTCCTGCGCCATCCGCACCAGCGCCTCGTAGGTGGCGGTGTCGCCGTGCGGGTGGTACTTCCCGAGCACGTCGCCGACCACCCGCGCGCACTTGACGTACGGCCGGTTCCAGACGTTGTTGGCCTCGTGCATCGCGAAGAGCACGCGCCGATGCACGGGCTTGAGGCCGTCGCGCACATCGGGCAGCGCCCGCCCCACGATCACGCTCATCGCGTAATCGAGGTAGGAGCGCCGCATCTCCTCTTCGAGGCTGATCGGCAGGACGTCCCTGGTGGATTCGGTCATGAGGGATGCGTGACTACGGTCTTGCCAGCAGGGCCGTAGAAAGGGCGAATTCTACCATGCGGCGCCCTCGCTCCAAGACCCGATCCGCAAGCTGAAACGGCGGCCGAAGCCGCCGTCCCTGGCGAGAACGGCGGAGCGCGCCCGGAGCCCCCCGGAAACGCGACGCCGTGCCGTAGCGCGGATCAGGCCATCTTGCAGCCGGTCGCCGGATCCGCGAGCGCCTTGTGCGCGATGCCGACCACCTTGTTCTCCTTGCCGATGACCTTGCGCAGGTAGAAGTCCTGCACCGGATTGTGCGCCTTCGACATCGTCCAGGCGCCGCGCGGGCTGTTGATCCGGGCCGAGGCCATCGCCTTGATCATGCCCTCCCGGTTGCCGATGTCGCCCTTGACCGCCTGCACGCCCGCCGCCAGCAACTGGCCGGCGTCGAAACCCTGCACGGCGTAGACGTCGGGCTGGGCCTTGAACGCCTTCGCGTATTCGAGCCGGAATTCCTTGTTGCGCGCCGTCTCGATGCCGTCGCCATAATGCAGGGTGGTTTCGACGCCCGCGGCCGCGTTGCCCACCGCTTCCAGCACGCCGTCGGTGAGGAAGCCGGAGCCGTAGAGCGGCAGCTTGCCCTTCAATCCGGCCGCCGCGTAATCCTTGAGGAACTTGGCCGCCCCGCCGCCGGCGAAGAAGCACACCACCGCATCGGGCTTGATCGAGGCGATCTCGGTGAGCAGCGGCTGGAACTCGACCTGCGGGAACGGAAGGAACAGTTCCTTGACCAGCTTGCCACCCTGCTTGGTGAAACCATCGCGGAAGCCCTGCAGCATCTCTTCGCCGGCGGCGTACTTCCAGGTGAGGAAGACGGCCGTCTTGTGGCCCTTGTCCTTGAGCACCTTGCCCAGCGGATAGGTGGTCTGCCAGTTCGAGAACGAGGTGCGGAAGATGTTGGGCGCGCACAGCGGGCCGGTGGCCGCGCCAGCGCCGGCGTTCGGGCAGATCACCAGGGTTCCGGTCTCGCGGGCGACCTTGACCATGCCCAGCAGCACCCCGGAATGCACCGTGCCGACCACCACATCGACCTTGTCGCGCTGGATCAGGCGGTTGATGTTCTCCGGCGCCTTCGCCGGATTGGATTCGTCATCGACGGTGAAGTACTCGACCTCGCGCCCGGCGAGCTTCCCGCCCTTCTCCTGCACCGCCAGCTTGAAGCCGTTGGTGATCGCCACACCGAGCTGGGTATAGGTGCCGGTGTAGGGAAGCATCAGTCCGACGCGGATCTTCGCCGACTGGCCGAATGCGACGCCCGGAAACAGGCTTTCTGCACCCGCGAGCGCACCGCCCGCGGCCGCTGCCTTCAGAAACTCGCGCCGGTCCCGGCGCTGGTTCGTATCGTCCATCGATCGTTCCTCCTCTGTCTGGTTGATGGGTCGCTGTCAGCATGCTGACGCCGGGGCATGATACCCCGGCCCCGTTCGCCGCGCCATGCGCGGAGCGTCATTCCAGACGATACGCCGCGTGACAGGCGACGCAGCTCGCAGTGACGCGCGAGAGCGCCGCGAGCGCGGGCCGGAAATCTGCGGTCACCGACGACTCCTGCGCCGCCACGGCAAACCGGCTCGCGCCGTGATGCATCGCCGTGCCCGCGTCCTGCATTCCCCGAGGCATGTACTTCGCCACCTCGTGCGCGCCGTGCAGGCCCAGCGACGACATGCCGAGGCGCTGTTCGGCAATCTCCGCGGCCTTGTCGTAATCCGCCGCCGCGAGCGACTCCTGGATCTGCTGCAGGGCGAGCAGGTGATCGCGCATGTTGGCGAGGGTGTGCAGCCGAAGCTCCTCCGGGAAGCGAACCGGTTCGCGCGGATCCCGCGACGGCGCGGCGCCGGGAGCCTGGTAATTTGCGTCGCCGCTGGAGGGATCGTGCCGGTGCATCGAAGGGTCGTGCTGTTGCGCAGGTGCGCCGGCGGCAAAAGCGAGGGCGGCCACCCCGGCGAGCAGTTGTCCGTGCATGGCGAGTCTCCTCTGGTCTGGCGAAGCGCGAATGCTATGATCGAAACGACCTTCCGCATATGACCGTGATCATATGCGCCAACGCGTTCGCATCACTTGACGTCATGGTGCAGGCTGCAACTCCGCTTCCTCGCCCCCGCCACCGCGGCCAGCGCCACCGGGCAGTTCGCGATGGCTGAGCGTGTGAGCGCCAGCATCGACTGGGCCGCGCTTCGCGCCGGACACCGGTCACTCGCCCATCTCCCGGCAGCCCTCGGGCAATCCGCCAGGCGCGTCCCATTCGCGCAAGGCGACCACCTCTTTCGTCTCGGCGAACGACCCGGTGTGATTCTCTACGTGCTCTCCGGCGAGGTCCATCTGCTGCGGCGCAGCCGCGATGGCGTCGAGATCATCCTCCAGCGCAGCCGCATGGGCTTCTTGGCCGAGGCGAGCCTGGAGGCGGAGCGCTACCACTGCGATGCGATCGCGGCCACGCCGGGCGAGGCTCTGCGCTTCCCGCTACGCGGCTTCCGTGCGGCGCTGGCGCACGATGCGGCATTCCGCAACGGCTGGATGGCACACCTGTCACGCGAGGTGCGCAGGCTGCGCGCACAGTGCGAGCGCCTGAACCTGCGCAGCGCCGCCGACAGGATCCTCCATTACATCGAGAGCGAGGGCAGCGGCGGCGCGGTCGTGCTCACGCACACGAAAAAAGCCTGGGCAGCCGAGCTGGGCCTGAGCCACGAGGCGCTCTACCGCACCCTGCGCCGCCTCCGGCATCAGGGCACCATTCTCGTCGACGGCGCGCGGGTCAGCCGGAAATGAGGTCCGCCGCCAGCGGCTGGGCGCACAGGGGCGCCGGGCGTCGCGATGCGCCGGGCCCGATCAGCCTCGCGTCCGGCCCGCGGCGGCCGTGCAGTGGGCGATCCATTGCGCGGTCAGTTTCTCGAGCACGGAGTTCTGCTTCAGCCGCGCCGCGAGGCCCTGGAAATCCACCTGTTCCAGCGGCTGGTCCTGGTTGAAGCACGAGAACACATGGCGCGCCGCGCCGCTCGCCGGATCCCGATGGACCTGCAGGCACTGCCCGCAGATCTCCTTCATCATGCACTGCATCGGCGAGTTGATCGAGCCGATGCCGCAATGGCCCGGCTTGAGCCAGGGCGCCAGCGCTGCCGTGCGCGCGCGTGCGACCGCCGCCATCATCCGGTCGGAGCCGATCGCGATGATGCGATCGGCATCCTGCACGCGGATGCGCGGCTCGCCCAGTGCGCCGGACGCATAGGCAACCATCGCATCCACGATGTTCCCGACGAAGCCGCGGTCCTGTGGCCGGGTCGGCGCGAAGCCGGGCGGCTCGTCGCAGCACCACACCACGACGTCGGCGGCGGCCTCGATCTCGGCCATCTTGTAGCGGTCGATCCCCTTCTTGTAGCCGGCGAAATAGAGCACCTTCGATCCGGCTGCGCGCAAGGCCTGGCCGATCGAGAACAGCACCGCGTTGCCCAGCCCGCCGCCGGCCAGCACGACGGTCTCGTTCGGGGCGATGTGCGTGGGAGCGCCGGTGGGCCCCATCAGCACGACCGGCTCGCCGGGGCGCAGCATTGCGCACAGGTTGGACGAGCCGCCCATCTCCAGCACGATGGTCGAGACCAGTCCGCGCGCGGGATCGACCCAGGCGCCGGTGAGCGCGAGCCCCTCCATCTGCATCCGTGTCCCCCGCGCGAGCGGCGCGAGGCTCTCGTAGTTCTGCAGCCGGTAGAACTGTCCGGGGCGGAAGGATCGCGCCGCGGCGGGCGCGCGCACGACGACCTCGACGATGTTGGGCGTGAGGCGCGCGACCTCATGCACGCGGGCGCGCAGGTCGGCATCGAGTGCGGCGAGGAACGCATCGTCGTCCCCGCCTGCGGCCGGAGCGCGCCGCGCGAGCACGCGCGAGATCACCGGATAGCCCTGTTTCACCGAGCCCAGCGCCTTCACCACGTTGCCGAAATAGGACGGGTGAAGATCGCCGAAGAACGACACGAAGCGCCCGTCCGCCATCCGCCGCATCAGCACGTCGGCGCGCTCCGGTTTGGAGAGCGCGCGCTGCGGCGTGACCGCAGCGCCATCCTCGTCGCAGGCGGCGAAGTACCTGCCGTCGAGCGGAAAATCCGCCGGGTGCTCGCGCGCGAGCGCGGTGTTCGGCTGGGTTCCGGCCGCGACGAAGATCGCGCGCGCCGGCAGCCTCGCCTCGCCCGCCTCGCGCCGGGTGCCGTCATCGCCGGACGACTGGCGGGTGAAGCGGATCGCGGAGGCGGCGCCGTGTGCGTCGGTCTCGATCGCGGACGGCACGAGCCCCTCGGCGAAGACCACGCCTTCCTCGAGCGCCTTCCCGACCTCCTCGTGGTTGAGCGTGTAGGCCGGACTGTCGACGAGCCGGCGGCGATAGGCGATGGTCACTCCGCCCCATGCCCGCAGCATCTCCGCGAGGCGCGCGGGCCGCCGCTCGCGCGCGGCCGCCCGCCGCTCTTCGCGGATGGCGCGCGCGTGTCCGAGGAATTCGTCCGCGATTTCCCGCTCCTCCTCGTCCCAGCGCGCCCGCACTGCCTCCTCGCCGAGCACGGCGGCCAGTTCCTCGAAGCGTGCGAGGATCTTCTCGACCTGCACGACGTAGTACGCGGCCGATTCGGTCGCGGTGTCGATCGCGGTGAGCCCGCCGCCGATGACGACCACCGGCAGGCGCAACTGCATGTTGGCGACCGAGTCGCGCTTCGCCGCGCCGGTGAGCTGGAGCGCCATCAGGAAGTCGGAGGCGGTGCGCACGCCGCGCGCCAGCCCGTTGGGAATGTCGAGCACGGTCGGCTTGCCGGCGCCCATCGCGAGTGCGACGTGATCGAAGCCGCGCGCGAACGCATCGTCGAGCGAGACGGTGCCGCCGAAGCGCACGCCGCCGTACATCGCGAAGCCGGAGCGGCGTTCGATCAGCAGGCGCACGATCTTCAGGAAGTTCTTGTCCCAGCGCACGGTGATGCCGTACTCGGCCACCCCGCCGAATCCGGCCATGACGCGAGCATCGAGCGGCTCGTGCAGCTCGGCCGCATCGCGCACCGGCTCGAAGGCCACGCGCGTGCCGTCGGCGCGCACGCCGGACAGGCGCTCCGGGAGCGGCTCGATCTTCAGGCCGTCGATGCCCACCACCGTGTGACCGTCGTTGAGCAGGTTGTGCGCCAGCGCGAACCCGGCCGGGCCCATGCCCACCACCAGCACGCGGTGCCCGCTGCGCGCGCGCGGCAGCGGGCGGCGCAGGTCGAGCGGATTCCAGCGCGTGAGCAGGCTGTAGATTTCGAAGCCCCAGGGCAGCGCGAGCACGTCCTTGAGCGTGCGCGTCTCGACCTGCGGGATGTTCACCGGCTCGGTCTTCTGGTAGATGCACGACTTCATGCAGTCGTTGCAGATGCGATGGCCGGTGGCTGCGACCAGCGGATTGTCGACGACGATCACGGCGAGCGCCGAGACCGTGCGGCCGATCGATCTGAGCTTCTGGAACTCCGAGATCTTTTCCTCGAGCGGACAGCCGGCCAGGGTGACGCCGAGCGCGCTCTTCCTGAACACCACCTTGCGCGGCGCATCGGCGGCGGGCTTCTCGCGCAGCCCCTTGGAG
>MNXU01000002.1:5478-109340 GCA_001872285.1 Betaproteobacteria bacterium CG2_30_68_42 | reverse complement strand
AGTCAACGTGCGCATAGTGCCGGTGCTCGGTCTCGTATTCGACGTGCGCCGTGTTGATCGTGATGCCGCGCGCCTTCTCCTCCGGCGCATTGTCAATCTGATCGTAGGCCTTCACCTCCCCACCGTACTTCCTCGACAACACCAGCGTCATGGCCGCCGTCAGCGTCGTCTTGCCATGATCCACGTGACCAATCGTGCCCACATTCACATGCGGCTTCTTGCGCTCATACCTGGCTTTGGACATGTCCTCTCGCTCCAGTCAAGATCAGCTTCACGTTCTCGCAGCGGCGAATCGCGGCTCCAGGCGGGATTTGGTGCCCATGGCGCGGATTGAACGCGCGACCTCTCCCTTACCAAGGGAGTGCTCTACCACTGAGCTACATGGGCCGCCCAGAAACACCGTGGAGCGGGTGAAGGGAATCGAACCCTCGTCATAAGCTTGGAAGGCTTCTGCTCTACCATTGAGCTACACCCGCCCGGACCGCCCGCCCCTCCGTCCTGTTCGGCAGCCCGATGGTGGAGGGGGAAGGATTCGAACCTTCGAAGGCAGTGCCGGCAGATTTACAGTCTGCTCCCTTTGACCGCTCGGGAACCCCTCCAGCGAAACGGCGCATTATCTTCATAACCGTGCCGCAAGTCAAACATGCTGGCGGCCGGCCGAGACACCGGCGGGCGGCACCCGCGGCAGGGCGGTTGCGTTCGGGCCCGGCGGTGGTGCATGCGCGGCCGGGGTAGAATGCTGCCCCGACCCTCCCACGGTGACACGGCCATGTCAGAACCGCTCAGCCCCCGCCAGCTCGATTCGCTTTTCCTCGAGGCCCGCACGCACAACGGATGGATGGCCCGGCCGGTCGAAGACGCGCTGTTGCGGCGCGTCTATGAGCTCGCCCGGATGGCGCCGACCTCCGCCAACTGCAGCCCGATGCGCGTCGTGTTCCTGAAAAGCCGCGAAGCCAAGCAGCGCCTCCTTCCCCACCTCATGGAGGGCAACCGGGCGAAGACCCTGGCCGCGCCCGCCACCGCGATCATCGCCATGGACACGCGCTTCTACGAGCACCTGCCCCGCCTGTTCCCAGCCGCCGATGCACGCTCCTGGTTCGACGGGCCGGGCAAGGAGGCGCTCGCCGCGGCCACGGCCTTCCGCAACTCGAGCCTGCAGGGCGCCTACCTGATCCTGGCCGCGCGCTCGCTCGGTCTGGACTGCGGCCCGATGTCCGGCTTCGACAACGAAGGCGTCGACCGCGAATTCTTCCCCGAGGGCCGGGTGAAGTCCAACTTCCTGTGCAACCTCGGCTACGGGGACGCGTCGAAGCTCTATCCGCGCGCACCCCGGCTGGACTTCGACGAGGCGTGCCGCATCCTCTGAGGCCCGGTCATGAACGCCCCCTACCCAGCACACGCCCCCCTGCCCGAAGCGCTCGCCGAAGCGCTCGCCGCCCGCTTCGGGGAACGCTTCTCGCGCGGCGAGGCCGTGCGGGCCCATCACGGCAAGGATGAATCGGCCCACCCGCCGGCCCCGCCCGACGCCGTGGTGTTCCCGGAATCGACTGCGGAAGTCGCCGAGGTGGTCCGTGCCTGCCGCGCGCACCATGTGCCGGTCATTGCATTCGGGGCCGGCACCTCGCTCGAGGGCCATGTGCTCGCGGTGCGCGGCGGGGTGTGCGTGGATCTGTCGCGGATGAACCGCGTGCTGGCCATCCGGGCGGCCGATCTCGACGCCACCGTAGAGGCCGGCGTGACGCGCAAGCAGCTCAACCAGGCCCTGCACGACACCGGACTGTTCTTCCCGATCGATCCGGGCGCGGATGCCACGCTCGGCGGCATGGCGGCGACCCGGGCTTCCGGCACCAACGCGGTGCGCTACGGGACGATGCGCGAGAACGTGCTGAACGCCAGGGTAGTGCTCGCGGACGGCAGCATCGTCAAGACCGGCACGCGCGCGAAAAAATCCGCAGCCGGCTACGACCTGACCCGGCTGTTCATCGGCTCGGAGGGCACGCTCGGCATCATGACCGAGATCACCGTGCGCCTGTATCCGGTTCCCGAGGCGATCTCGAGCGCGGTATGCGTGTTCCCGAGCATGGACGTAGCGGTCGATACGGTGATCCAGACCATCCAGCTCGGCGTGCCGGTCGCGCGCATCGAGCTGCTCGATCGCCTGGCGATCGCCGCGATCAACCGCTACAGCAAGACCAGCCTGCGCGAAGGGCCCACGCTGTTCTTCGAGTTTCACGGCAGCCCGGCCGCGGTCGCCGAACAGGCGCAGGCGGTGCAGGAGCTGGCGAGCGGCCACGGCGGGCTCGACTTCGAATGGGCGACGCGCCCCGAGGACCGTTCGCGGCTCTGGCAGGCGCGCCACGACGCCTACTATGCCTGTCTCGGCCTCAGGCCCGGGGCCCGCTCCCTCACCACCGACGTGTGCGTCCCGATCTCGCGGCTCGCCGACTGCATCGGGGAGACGGCCGCCGACATCGCGCAAAGCGGGCTGCTCGCGCCGCTGGTCGGGCATGTCGGCGACGGCAATTTCCATCTGGTGCTGCTCGTCGACCCGGCCGACCCCGCCGAGATGGCGCACGCGCACGCCTTCGCCGGGCGGCTCGCCGCGCGCGCCCTGCGCATGGAGGGCACCTGCACCGGCGAACACGGCATCGGCATCGGCAAGCAGGGCTTCCTCGCCGCCGAGCATGGGGCGGCCATCGAGGTGATGCGCGCGATCAAGCGGGCAATCGATCCCGAGAACCTGTTCAACCCCGGCAAGGTCCTGCCCGAGCCGTGATGCGGCGGCCGCGGCCCCGGAGGCTCTCGTGAAACCCGGACCGGTCAGCCTCGAAGACAAGTACCTGCGCGCAGCCGGGCGCGTCTTCATGACCGGCCATCAGGCCGTCGCGCGGGCATTGATGCTACAGCGCGAACGCGACGCCGCGGCCGGGCTCGACACCGCCGGTTTCATCTCCGGCTATCGCGGCTCGCCGCTGGGCGGGCTCGACCAGACGCTGTGGAAGGCGCGCGCCCACCTCGAAGCCCATCGCATCACCTTCCAGCCGGGCGTCAACGAGGATCTCGCCGCGACCGCGGTCTGGGGCACGCAGCAGCTCGGCCTCGCTCGCGGCAGCCGCCATGACGGTGTCTTCGCCCTGTGGTACGGCAAGGGACCGGGCGTGGATCGCTGCGGGGACGTGTTCCGTCATGCGAACGCGGCGGGCACCGCGCCCCACGGCGGCGTGCTGGCGCTGGCAGGCGACGATCACGCCGCGCGCTCCTCAACCCTGCCGCACCAGACCGACCATGTCTTCCAGGCGGTCATGATGCCCATCCTCGCGCCTGCCGGCGTCCAGGAAATCCTGGACCTCGCCCTGCACGGGTGGGCAATGAGCCGCTTCGCCGGCTGCTGGGTCGCCTTCAAGGTGCTCGCCGACATCATCGAGTGCTCGGCGTCGGTCGAGATCGACCCCCGGCGCGTGAAGATCGCGCTCCCGCAGGACTTCGCGATGCCTCCCGGCGGACTCAACATCCGCTGGCCCGATCCGCCCATGGTCCAGGAGGAGCGCCTGCTCGATCACAAGCTCGAGGCGGCGGCGGCCTACTGCCGCTCGAACGGGCTGAACCGCATCGTGTTGGACAGCCCGAACGCGCGCCTGGGCATCCTCACCGCGGGCAAGGCCTTTCTCGACGTCCGCCAGGCGCTGGAAGACCTCGGCATCGACGCGCCGGCGGCCGCGCGCGTCGGTATCCGGCTGTTCAAGGCCGGCATGGTGTGGCCGCTCGAGCCCGAAGGCGTGCGCGCGTTCGCCGAAGGGCTGGAAGAAATCCTGGTGGTCGAGGAGAAGCGCCCCATCCTCGAAACCCAGATCAAGGAACAGTTCTACGACCGCCCCGAGCCCTTGCGCCCGCGGGTGATCGGGAAGCTCGACGAGCGGGGAAACCGGCTGCTGCCGGCCACGGGCGAACTCGACCCGGCACTCGTCGCCCGCGCGATCGCCTCGCGTGTGGGACGCTTCCACGATTCGGACCGGATGCGCAGCCGGCTCGCCTTCCTCGACGCCAAGGCGAAGGCGCTCGCGCGGGCGCCGGCAACCCTCCAGCGCGTGCCCTACTTCTGCCCCGGCTGTCCTCACAACACCTCGACCCGGGTGCCGGAGGGCAGTCGCGCGCTGGCAGGCATCGGCTGCCATTACATGGCGCTGTGGATGGACCGCAGCACCGCCACCTTCAGCCACATGGGCGGAGAAGGGGCCGCATGGATCGGGCAGTCGCCCTTCACGGACGAGAAACATGTCTTCGCCAATCTCGGCGACGGGACCTGGTTCCACTCGGGGAGCCTCGCGATCCGGGCAGCGGTCGCGGCCGGTGTTTCGATCACCTACAAGATCCTCTTCAACGACGCGGTCGCGATGACCGGGGGCCAGCCGGTCGAGGGCGCGCTCTGCGTCCCCGCGGTCGTGCGCCAGCTCGCCGCCGAGGGCGTGAAGCGCATCGTGGTGGTGACCGACCAGCCCGAGAAATACGCCGGCCCTGGCGCGTTGCCCGAGCGCGTGCAGGCGCGCGACCGCAGCGAACTGGACCGCGTGCAGCGCGAACTGCGCGAGTTCCACGGCGTCTCGGCGCTCATCTACGACCAGACCTGCGCCGCCGAAAAGCGCCGCCGGCGCCATCGCGGCACCTATCCGGATCCGGCGCGGCGCATGTTCATCAACGAAGCAGTGTGCGAGGGCTGTGGGGATTGCGGCGTGCAGTCCAACTGCCTGGCGATCGTGCCGCTGGAGACGGAATTCGGCCGCAAGCGCGCGATCGACCAGTCGGCCTGCAACAAGGACTTCTCCTGCCTCGCCGGCTTCTGCCCGTCGTTCGTGACCGTCGAGGGCGGCCGGCCGCGCAGAGGCGCAGCGATGGCGGGCGACGATGGCCGCTTCGACGAACTGCCGTCGCCGGAGCTGCCGCCCACGGTCGAGCCGTGCAACCTCCTCGTGACCGGGGTGGGCGGGACCGGTGTGGTCACCATCGGCGCGCTGATCGGCATGGCCGCGCACGTCGATGGCAAGGGCATCAGCGTGCTCGACATGGCCGGGCTGGCGCAGAAGGGCGGGGCGGTGTATTCCCACGTGCGCATCTGCGACGACCCCGCGGCGCTGCACGCCGTGCGCATCGCTGCCGGCGAAGCCGATGCGGTCATCGGCGGAGACCTCGTGGTGAGCGCTTCGGGCGAGGCGCTGGCGAAAATGTGCCGCGGCCGCAGCCGCGCGGTCGTCAATTGCGCCGAGACGCCCACCGCCGAATTCACCCGCGATCCCGACTGGCGTTTCCCGATGGCCGCGATGCGCGAGGCGATCGCCGGCACGATCGGCGAGGAGGCGGCCGCCTTCGTCGATGCGAGCCGGCTCGCGACGCGGCTGATGGGGGACGCGATCGCGACCAACGCGTTCCTGCTCGGCTACGCCTGGCAGAAGGGCTGGGTGCCGGTGTCGCTCGATGCGCTGGAGCAGGCGATCGAACTCAACGGCGTCGCGGTCGAGATGAACCACCAGGCGCTCCTCTGGGGCAGGCGCGCGGCTCACGACCCGGCCGCGGTCGAACGCTTCGCTTCGGGCGGGCGGGTAGCGGCGCGGCCGGCCGGGCTCGAAGCGATCGTCGCGCAGCGCGTGGAGATCCTGACCGCCTATCAGGACCGCACCTTGGCGCGGCGCTACCGGGCGCTGGTCGAGCGCGTGCGCTCGGCCGAGTCTGCGCTGGGCTCCATCCGGCTGGCCGAAGCCGTTGCGCACGGCTACTTCAAGCTGCTTGCGTACAAGGACGAATACGAGGTCGCCCGGCTGTATGCCGATCCGCGCTTCCTCGACGGGATCCGCGAGAGCTTCGAGGGCGATGTCCGACTGCACTTCCACCTCGCCCCACCCTTCCTGTCGAGGCCCGATCCGGCGACCGGCGTTCCCGCCAAACGCGCCTTCGGGCCGTGGATGATGACGGCATTCCGGATGCTGGCCGCGCTCCGGTTCCTGCGCGCAAGCCGCCTGGATCCGTTCGCCTCGAACCCCGACCGACGCGCCGAGCGCGAACTCATCCGCGACTACGAGCAGGACATCGGGCGGGTGGCTGCGGAGCTCGACGCCGCGCGGCTTTCCACCGCGATCGAGATCGCCCGTCTGCCCGAGCGCATCCGCGGCTTCGGGCATGTCAAGCGCGCCGCGATCGGCTCCGCCCGCGCCCGCCGCGAAGAGCTGTGGCGAGAGTGGCGCAGCGCGCCGGCGGGCGCCGCGGCGCCATGAGCAGGGGTCAGGCGACAGGGGACAGGGATCATGGGACAGTGGGGCCGGGCGCAGGGCGGGTCGTCGCGAGAGCCCTCATCGCGCAGATCGCAGGCTGGCTGCTGGTGTGGATCGCCGCGCCGCTCGTCGCGAGCCAACCCTCGATGCTCGCGCTCGCCCTCGCCCAGGGGCTCACCGCCGCGGTCCTGAGCGCCGCGCTGCGCGCCGAGCCCTGGTGGATCGCGATCCATCTCCTGTTCTCTCCGGCGCTGGTGCTGGCACTGTCGGCGAGCATCGCACCGGCGTGGTTCCTGGCCGGCTTCCTCCTCCTGCTGCTCATCTATTGGACGACCTTCCGCAGCCGGGTGCCGCTCTACCTCTCGAACGCCGCGACCGCACGCGCGCTGCTCGGATTGATTCCGCTGCATCAGGACACGCGCGTGATCGATCTGGGCAGCGGAACCGGCACGCTGCTGCGCCGCTGCGCGAGGCAACGCGCAAATTGCCACTTCGCAGGCGTGGAGAACGCCCCGCTGCCCTGGCTGATCGCGAGGCTCGCCTGCCGCGCGCTGCTCAACGTCGAACTGCGCCGGGGCGACTTCTGGGACGAGGATCTCTCGCGCTACGACGTCGTGTATGCCTTCCTGTCCCCGGCCGCGATGGCGAGGCTCTCGCTCAAGCTCGACCGCGAGCTTGCGCCCGCCGCGCTGTTCGTGTCCAACAGCTTTCCGCTGCCCGACCGTGCGCCGGACGAGGTGCTGGAACTCTCCGACCGGCGCCGCACCCGCCTGTACTGCTACCGCGGTCCCGGCCGGAGGTTCTAGGCCGAGGGTCGTATTCACCCGGACCGCCGACCGCGCTAACCTGCCGCTGCGGACAAGGGGAGGACACGATGGGCGCACTGATGCAGGCTTACCGGAAGGCGATGCAGTTCGACTATACTGGGGCACGTGTCGGTGACACGGCCACATGCGCGGCAAGCGCGGGCGCACGAGAGATGAAGATCCTCATGGTGGACGATCATCCGCTGATCCGCTCCGCGCTGCGCTACGTCCTCGCGGAGCTGGACACCGGGCTCGAACTGCTCGATGCCGCGGACGGCGCCGCGGCGCTGCGCGCGATCGACGAGCATGCCGATCTCGATCTCGTCCTGCTCGACCTCGCGCTGCCCGACATGGACGGACGCGAGGCGCTCGCGCGGCTTCGCGCGCGCCGGCCCGACGTTCCGATCGTCGTCCTCTCTGCGAGCGAGGATACGGAGAGCGTTCGCACCGCCCTGGACGGCGGTGCGATGGGCTTCGTGCCGAAGTCATCGTCGAACCAGGTGATGCTCGGCGCATTGCGGCTGGTGCTCGCGGGAGGAGTCTATGTCCCGCTCCAGGCGTTGCCCGCGGAGCCCGTGAGCGCGCGGCCTTGCGGCGCTCTGGATCCAGCCGGAATCGGACTCACGGAACGCCAGAGCGAAGTGCTGGCGCTGATGGTGCAGGGCAAGCCCAACAAGCTCATCTGCCGGGAGCTCGGCCTCGCCGAAGGAACGGTGAAGATCCACGTCACCGCCATCCTGAAGGCGCTCGAGGTGACCAACCGCACCCAGGCGGTGATCGCCGCCAACCGGCTCGGCCTGAGCTTCCCCGCCACGAAGCACTGAGCCCGGGCCGAAGCTCCGTGGATCTCTCTGCCGGGCACTCCGGCGCGGCTGCGTCCGGAACGCTGGAGGCGCGGGTCGCGCGCAGCCGCATCGACATGATCTATCGGCAACTGCCGGTGTCCATCAGCGGCACGCTGATCGGCTCCGCCCTGCTGGTGGTCGTGCTCACCGGACGCGTCGACCTTCGTCTCATGCTGGCGTGGTTTGCGCTGATGCTCGCCAATCAGGGATGGCGGCTCTCGCTCTACCTTCGTTTCCGCAGGAACGGAGTTCCCGAGGGCCGCAGCCGCGACTGGGGACGCACCTGGGCGATCGGTGCGGGAATTTCCGGCCTGCTGTGGGGTGCGGCCGGCGTCGCGTTCTTCGTCCCGGCCTCGCCGGCGCACCAGACGATGGTGCTGGTGCTCATCTTCGCCGTCATCGGCACCGGCGTGGCACTGCTCGCTCCGCACCCGCCGTCCTTCTACGCCTTCCTTCTTCCCACCGTCATCCCGCTGGCGGCGCGCAACGCGTGGGAGGGCGACGCACCCCATCTCGCGGTCGCGTTCATCGTCACGGTGATGGCCCTGAGCATCATCGGCGTACAGCGGCGCAACATGGCGATGATCGTGGAGTCGCTGCGCAACCGCTACCGGAACCTCGATCTGGTGGAGCGCCTGCGCGAGCGCAACCGCGAGCTCGACCAGGCGCGCGGTGCCGCGGAGCAGGCCAACCAGGCCAAGAACCGCTTCTTCGCCGCCGCCAGCCACGACCTGCGCCAGCCGCTGCACGCCCTCGGACTGTTTGCCGGCGCACTGACCGAGAAGACGCAGGAGCCGGCCGCGCTCCAGCTCGTGCACAGCATCAACGCATCGGTCGAGGCACTGGAATCGCTGTTCGACGCGCTGATGGACATGTCCCGGCTCGAGGCCGGCGCGATCCGCCCGAACGCCGTGCATTTTCCGTTGCAGCGCGTGTTCAACAAACTCGCGCTCGACTTCGAGCCGGAGGCCGCCGAACAGGGGCTGCGGCTCGTCGTGCGGCCGACCGCGGCCCATGCCTTCAGCGACCCGCTGCTGCTCGAGCGCATCCTGCGCAACCTGCTCACCAACGCGCTGCGCTACACGCGGCATGGCGGCGTGCTGGTCGGCGCGCGGCCGCTCGGGGACGGCCTGAGCATCGAGGTGTGGGACACCGGGCCGGGCATTTCCGAGGATCAGCGGAGCCGCGTGTTCGAGGAGTTCGTCCAGCTCGGCAGTCCCGCGCGCGAAGGCGGGAAAAAGGGAATGGGGCTGGGACTGGCGATCGTGGCGCGGCTGTGCCGGCTGCTCGGCCACGGCGTCACGCTCGCCTCGCGCCCGGGGCGCGGCAGCGTGTTCCGCGTCGCGGTGCCGCGCGGGCGCGAGCAGCCCCTTGCGCAAGGACCGCCGCAGGCCGCCGCCCCGGCGCAACACTCGCTCGAGGGTGTCCGGGTGCTGGTCATCGACGACGATCCAGCGGTGCTGGCGGGCATGCGCGTCCTGCTCGAAGGCTGGGGAGCACGGGTGTTCGCGGGGCAGGACGAGGCGCAGGCGTTGCGGGAGATCGCAGCCTCCGGCCTCGCGCCCGACCTGCTCGTCACCGACCTGCATCTCGCGGACGGCGTATCGGGGTTCGATGTGACGCGGAGGCTGCGGGAACGCTTCGGCGAACGCACGCCGGGCATCCTGGTGACCGGCAGCGTCTCCGCCGAGCACTCGGACGCGGCGCGCGCGCAGGGGCTGCATTTCCTGCTCAAGCCGGTGACACCCGCCAAGCTGCGCACGCTGATCCATTTCAAGCTGCATCCCGATCCCACCGCAGCCGCGCGATAGCGTGCGTTCCCGCCGCCGCGCGTGACGATTGCGGTAAGATGGCATCGCCATCCCGCAAGGAGCAATCCATGACATCCGAATCGCAGATTCCCGATCCGCTCGAATTCATGAAGGGGCTGTGGTCGGCCATGGGCGTGCCGATGCCGGGGATGGTCACGCCAACTCTCGATGTCGCCGAACTGGACAAGCGCATTACCGACCTGCGTGCGGTGGAAGGCTGGCTCAAGACGAACCTCGGCATGTTGCAGATGAGCATTCAGGCGCTCGAAATGCAGCGCAACACCCTGGCCGCGATGAAGGCGATGGGCGAGACCGGCGGCGCGAAGCCGGGTACGCAGCCGTGGCCCTGGCCCCTCCTCCAGCCGACCCCGCCGGCAGCCCCGGGCGGGAATGCCGCCCGATCCGGGAAGAAACCCGCAGGCAAGTGAGCACGCCCGCCTTCGCGAGTGCGTTCGCCCTGTCCGAGGAAGCGCTGGCGGCGGCCTCCGCGTGCCTCGAACGGCTCGTCGTTCCGCCGGAGGCGAATCTCGGCTTCGTGTATTTCTCCGACCGCCTCAGCCTGCACGCGGAGGCGCTCGTCGCGCGCCTGCGCGCCGGAACCGGCATCGCGCACTGGGTCGGCTCGGTCGCGGTGGGCGTGTGCGGCCGTGGTGCCGCCGCCATCGACCAGGGTGCGGTCAGCGTCATGGTGGGCCGCTTTCCGCCGGAGAGCTTCCACGTGTTTTCGGGCCGGCAGCCGCTGTCGGGCAGCAGCCTGCATCAGCCGTATTTCGCGGTCGTGCATGCCGATCCGGCGACGCCGGACATGACCGATCTCATCGCCGACATGGCTGGCAAGGTGTCGAGCGGCTTCGTCACTGGCGGGTTGTCCAGCTCGCGCGCCCGGGTGGTGCAGATCGCCGACGGCGTCGTCAGCGGCGGGATCTCGGGCGTCGCCTTTTCGCCGGCGGTGCCGGTCGCCACGAGGCTGACCCAGGGCTGCGCGGCCCTGCCCGGCCGCCATCTCGTCACCCGTGCCGAGGGCAACATCATCGTCACACTGGACTCCCGTCCCGCCCTCGACGCATTCAAGGCGGCGGCCGGCCCTGAGCTCGCCGCCAACCTGCGCGAGGCGGCCGCGCGGGTGCTGGTCGGCATCCCGGTGAGCGGAAGCGAGGCCGACGACTACACCGTGCGAAACATCGTCGCGCTCGACCCGCAAAGCGGCATGATCGCGATCGACGAAGAGGTCGAGGCGGGCGCGAGCCTGCTGTTCTGCCGCCGCGATCCCGGCGCCGCGCTCGAGGACATGCACCGGGCGCTCGCCTCCCTCAAGGCTTCGCTGCGCGCAGCCCCGCAAGCCGCGCTTTACGTCTCCTGCCTCGGGCGCGGCGGCAATACCTTCGAGGAGGACGCCACGGAGCCGAAGCTCATCCGCGCGGCATTCGGCGACATTCCGCTCGCCGGCTTCTTCGCCAATGGCGAGATCTCGCGTGACCATCTCTACGGCTATACGGGAGTGCTGACGCTGTTCCTGTGACCCGGCGGCCGGAATCGAACCCTCGCGATCCGCCATCCCGCCATGGCGCGCAAGCCGGTGGAACAGGCAGCGGAGGCCTGATCAGCGAAGTTTCCTGACCATCGCGGCGGCAGTCAGCAACTCGAACTGCGCCTCGAGCCTGATCACGCGTCCGGTCAGGTTCTCTATCTTTTCCTGCTGGGCCTTGAGGGCTTCCGCCTGCCGGCTCACCTTGTCTTCCAGCTTCACCATGGCGGTCAATGCCGCCCAGATGCGTTCGCTGAGACCCATCATCCGGCCTTGCGGATCGAATGCTGCGCTTCCATTTTGGCGATGCGCTTGTTGCTGGCATCAATGTAGGCAAGCGCGCCCTCTATGGCCGCTCCCGAGCGTTCGGCTGCCCGCTTCGCGGCATCCGCCAGGGCGCCCAGCTCCCCTTCGGATTCCCGCGTGCTGTACCCCTGGGCGCCGCGCCGCATCAATTCCGATACCGGGATTCCCAGGCGCCTGGCCTTGGCGGTGATGGCTTTCTTCTCGGCCGGGGTGGCCTGCACGACGATCCTGGCGATGGCTCCGGGCATCTTCATCCTCCTCCTGTCCCAGCGATGTACATTCTATGTACATGATGGCGAGCATGTCAAGGCCGAACCGGATGCCGGCTCCGGGGATTCGAGGCTAGATGACCTCGATCTCGCGCAGGTGCGCGATCTCCTCCGGTTCGTATCCGGCTTCGCCCAGGACCGCATCGGAATCGGCGCCCGCCGCGGGCGCCGCGCGCGATGCATCGAACTCGAAGTCCGAGAGCCGGAACGGGGGCCCGAGCTGGAGCATGCCGTCCGCCTCGAAGACGGTGCCGCGCTCCCGGAAGTGCGCCTCCCGCATCGCCTCTTCGATCTTGAGAACCGGAGTGACACAGCAATCGACGCCCTCAAGGAGCGACGTCCAGTGCGCGAGCGGGTGCGCGCGGAACACCGCCGCCAGTTCGGCGCGCGCGAACGCGCCGCGCTCGCCGCCCTCGAGGTGGAAGGCTTCGAGATCCGGCCGGCCGAGCGCCTCGCACAGCCGCGACCAGAACTTGCGCTCGAGCGCGCCGACCGCGAGGTAACGGCCGTCCGCGGTCTCGTAGACGCCGTAGCAGGGCACGCCGCCGGAGAGCGTATCGCCCCCGCGCGGCGGACTCGTCCCGCGCGCGAGCAGACCGCAGAGCGCGAACACGGCCTGCGAGAGCACGGCATCGGTCATCGAGACATCGACGAAGCGGCCGCGCCCGCTCGATCGTGCATCGAGAGCCGCGGCGAGGATGCCGGACACTGCCGCCGCCGCGCCGCCGAGCAGGTCGGCGATCTGGAAGTTCGGGACCACCGGGGGCCCGCCCGCCGCGCCGATCTGGTCCAGCACACCCGCAAGCCCGAGGTAGTTGATGTCGTGACCCGCGCGCTGCGCCCACGCGCCCCGCGCACCGTAGCCGCTGATCGCGCAATACACCAGGCGCGGGTTCTCCGCGGCGAGCACCGCGTAGCCAAGCCCGAGACGGTCCATCACGCCGGGCCGGAAACTCTCGATCAGCACATCCGCATCGTGTGCGAGTCGCAGCAGCACCCCGGCGCCGGCCGCCTTCTTGAGGTCCAGGCGCAGCGCGCGCTTGTTGCGGTTGAGCAGGCGGAACAGCGGCGCCGTCTCGCCGCCTCGCGCGCCCAGCGTGCGGGCAGAGTCGCCCGCGCCCCGGTCCTCGATCTTGATCACGTCGGCGCCCAGGTCGGCCAGTTGCAGGCTCGCCATCGGCCCGGGCAGCAGGCGGGTGAGGTCGATGACGCGCAGCCCGGCAAGCGGCTTCGCGCGAGGGGATGCGGCCGGGGTCACCGGGACTCCTCCACGTACTGCGCATGCAGCGGCATCGCTGCCGAAATGACAGCCACGTCGTCGTAACCGGGCCAGCCGACGATGCGCGGCCACAGCCGCCGCACTGAGGGGTCGATGATGACCGCATCGCGCGCGCGCAGCCACTCGTGCTCCGCCTCGACCGGCTGGCCGCGCCAGTCGAGCACGGCGCCGCGCACCGCGGCGAGGTTGCTCACGGACGCCAGCTCGGCGACCAGGACTGCGCTCTTGCCCGCCTCGTTGAGATAGGGATCGTCGGCGAACTCGCGGGCGAGCACCCGGATCTTCGCGAGTACCCCCGGATCGAGCTCGCCCGGCGCATCCGGGCTGCGCGGGGCGAGGTGCCGCAGCGCGACGTCGGCGAGCCGCGCGGCCAGGTCCGGAAGATCCTTGGAAAGGTATTCGGCCGCGCCGGCCCGCTGCGCCCATGCGCGGGTGGCCGGATCGGCGGAGCGGCCCAGGAGCACGATGGCCACTCCGGCCGCCGCCGGCTCGCGCGCGAGTTGCGCCGCGAGGCGGAATCCGGATCCGTCCGGCAGACCCTGGCTGGCGACGATCAATGCCGGTCCGATGGAGCGCACCAGCGCCAGCGCCCGCTGCCCGTCGCGGGCGAGCGCGGGATACAGCCCGATCGCGGCGAGATGACGGCCGATGCTCTCGGCATCCTCCAGCATCGGTTCGACCAGCAACACGACCGGTTTCATCAACGCCTCCGGGAAAACACGGGGTCAAGGAAAACACGGGGTCAGTTCTTTACTTTATAGTCCAGCCTCCGTCAATGGAGCAATGATGCTGGAGGCTAAACCGACCCGCCTCGGGAGTCTCACGGACATCCCGGACTATAAAGTAAAGAACTGACCCCCTCTCCCTGACGTCCTTCAGTCGTACTGGCGCGAGTCCTCGATCAGCTTGCCGTCGTTCGGCAGGCTGCCGCGCGCGCAGAAAGCGATCTCGCCGCGCAGCTTGGTGAGCTCGCGCAGGGTTGCGGCGAGCGCCTGCGCGAGCGCATCCGAACCGGCGTCCGCTTCGCAGCGCAGGGTCATCCGGTCGGCGCCGGTGGCATTGTCGACGACCAGCCGCACCTTGACAACCTCGCCGTGGCGCTTGAGCACCGCAGCCACCTGGGACGGATGGACGAACATGCCCTTGACCTTGGTGGTCTGGTCGGCGCGCCCGAGCCAGCCCTTGAGGCGGACGTTGGTCCGGCCGCAGGGGGAGGCGCCCGGCAGGACCGCGGAGAGGTCTCCGGTGCCAAAACGGATCAGCGGATAGTCGGGATTGAAGCTCGTGACCACCACCTCGCCGGCCTCGCCCTCGGGCAGCGGCTCGCCGGTTCCCGGACGAACGATCTCGACGATGACATCCTCATCCACCACCAGCCCCTCGCGCGCGGGGCTCTCGTAGGCGATGAGTCCGAGGTCGGCCGTCGCATAGGCCTGGTACGCATCGATGCCGCGCGCGCGCAGCCACTCGCACAGGCTGCGCGGGAACGCCTCGCCCGAGGCCAGCGCCTTGCGCAGACTGTCGACGCGCACTCCCATGTCGTCCGCCTTCTCCAGCAGGATGCGCAGGAACGACGGCGTGCCGACGTAACCCCGCGGGCGCAGGTCGCCCATCGCCTGAACCTGCTGCTCGGTCTGGCCGACGCCCCCGGCGAACACGGTGCATCCCAGCGCATGCGCCGCCGTCTCCATCATGGAACCGGCCGGTGTGAAGTGGTAGGAGAAGGTGTTGTGGATCAGATCCCCGCTGCGGAACCCTGCGGCATACAGCGCGCGTGCGAGCCTCCAGTAGTCCTTGCGCGCGCCTTCCGGCTCGTAGAGCGGGCCGGGCGAGGCGAACACGCGCGCGCAGCCCGGCCCCCAGGTCGTCGCCGCGAATCCCCCGAACGGGCGCGCCGCCTTCTGCAAGTCGAGCAGTTCGCTCTTCCGGACGACCGGCAGCGTGGAGAGCGCCTCGCGCGAATTCACGGATCGCGGATCGAAATCCGCCAGCAGCCGGGCATAGGCCGCGGTGTGCGCCACGGCATGGGCAACCTGCCCGGGCAACCGCGCCATGAGCGCGCGCTCGCGCTCGCGCGGATCGCGCGTCTCGGAACTGTCGTAGTGGGTCATGATCGGAAAGGGAGGCGTTCGTGATCCAACCGCGGGCCGGCGAGGCCGAGTCCGGGCTGCGCGGATCGCCCGGCGGCGCTCAGGCGAGCCAGCGCTTGCGGCGCCGGTAGTGCTTGACGTCCCGAAAGTTCTTCCGTCCGGCGGACGAAAGGCCGAGGTAGAACTCCTTGACGTCCTCGTTGTTCGCGAGCTCCGCTGCGGCACCTTCCATGACGACACGCCCCGTTTCCAGGATGTAGCCGAAGTCGGCGTAGCGCAGCGCGACCATGGTGTTCTGCTCGGCGAGCAGGAAACTCACCCCTTCGCGCTGGTTCAGGTCGCGCACGATCTCGAAGATCTCCTCGACGATCTGCGGCGCGAGACCCATCGAAGGTTCGTCGAGCAGAATCATCTTGGGACGCGCCATCAGCGCGCGGCCGATCGCGGTCATCTGCTGCTCGCCACCCGAGGTGTAGCCGGCCAGCGAAGTGCGCCGCTGCTTGATCCGGGGAAAATACGTATAAACCTTTTCGAGGTCCTGCCGCGTGTGGCCGCCCCGGCACGTGTATGCGCCGGTCAGCAGATTCTCCTCGACCGTCAGGTGCTGGAAACAGTGCCGGCCTTCCATGACCTGCACCACGCCCATCTTCACGAGCTGAGCGGGGGTCAGGCGGTCCACCCGCTTGCCGGCGAACTCGATGCTGCCCTTGGTGACATCGCCACGCTCCGCGTGCAAAAGATTGGAGACCGCCTTGAGCGTCGTGGTCTTTCCGGCCCCGTTGGCACCCAGCAGCGCAACGATCTTCCCCTGCTCGACCTGCAGCGACACCCCCTTGAGCACGAGAATGACGTGGTCGTAGATGACCTCGATGTTGTTGATGTTCAGGTACGGCGCGGCCGTCTGGACCGCGAGCGCCGGGGCGGGGGGCATTGGTTTTAGGTTTTAGGTTTTAGATTTTAGGTGTTCGGTTGCGGGGCCGGGTTCGACTCGAAACCCGGAACCCGCAACCGTTTTGTCACCCTTCCTTGCTGCAGTCGCGCAGCTTGAGCCCCTTTTCCTTGGCGTACTTAGCCGCGGATTCCTCGACCATCGGCCGCACGATCTTCTGGTCGGACTGGATCCAGTCGGTGATGACCTTCCACTGCTTGCCGTCCCATCGCTGGAACTTGACCAGTCCGGAGCCTTCGTGATTCGAGCAGCTCACGTGCAGCGGCGGCAGGAATCCGGTCGCGCCCAGGGCCTTGATCTTCTTGTCGTCGAGGTCGAGGTTCTCGATGCCCCAGCGCATCTGCTCGCCGGTGATCGACTTGCCCTTGCCGAACTTCTCCTGGGCGTTGCGGATCGCCTCCACCGTCAGGATGCCGTGCACCACGCCCCGGTTGTAGTAGGCGCTGCCGACCCGCGACTTGTCCTCCATGTTGCTCTTGCCCTTGGCGACGACATACTTCTGGATGTCCTTCATCACGGGATAGTTCGTGCCCGAGACGTTGAAGCCTGCCGCGATGTAGCCGGTCGCCGCGCTACCCGCCGGGATCACGTCCTCCTCCGCACCGCTCCACCAGACGCCCAGCACCTTGTTGCGCGGGAATCCGACCTTGGCCGCGGTCTTGAGCGCAGTCGGATTCATCACCCCCCAGCCGCGCAGGATCACCCAGTCGGGCTTGATCTGGCGGATCTGGAGCCACTGGGACTGCTGCTCGTTGCCTGGGTGGGCGACGGCGAGATGGGTGACCGTGAAGCCGTACATCTTGGCCTGGACATCGAGCACCGGAATGGTCTCCTTGCCGTAGGCCGAGTCGTGATAGAGGTTCACGATCTTCTTGCCCTTCAGCTTGTCCATCCCGCCTTCCTTCATGCCGATGAACTTGATCTTGACCGTGTTCTGCGACCAGTAGTTCGTGATCAGCGGGAAGATGTAGGGAAACACGCGGCCGTCGCTCGCGTCCGTGCGGCCGTAACCGACAGAGATCACCGGGATCCTGTCGGCAGTGGCCCTGTCGATGACGGAGTAGGTGATGCCGGTCGAGAGCGGGTGGAAGACCGTGTTGCCGGTCGGCCCGTTCTTCTTCATTCGCTCGTAGCACTCGACACCGCGTGCGTTGTTGTACTCGGTCTCGCATTCCTCCCAGGTGAGCTTGACGCCATTCACGCCGCCGTCGCGCGCGTTGATCATCTGGAAGTAGTCGATCATCCCTCCGAAGATGCCCGAACCGCCTGCAGCGTAGGGGCCGACCCGGTAACTCGGCATGCCGACATACTGGTCGGCCGCGAGGACGGGAGAGGCGCCCAGGGCGCCGGCGATGCCAAGCCCGATCAGGGCCGTCTTGGTAAGCTTCATGCAATGCCTCCTCATCATGGTTAACCCTCCACGGGTACGTGTTGCAGGGCTGGTAGCAACATGCAGCGCTCGCATTCTAGTGCGGGAACGGCCACAGCCGCAGTTTTTCCTTGCCGATCTGCCACAGGCGGGCCAGCCCGTGCGGTTCGACGATCAGGAAAAAGATGATCAGCCCACCGAAGACGATGAGCTGAAGGTTCGAGGTGATTCCGGTCGGCAACACGTTTCCGAACAGCACCGGCAGCAGGTTGTCGAGGCCGATCGGCAGCAGCACGATGAAGGCCGCGCCCAGGAACGAGCCCAGCACGGTGCCCACGCCGCCGATGATGATCATGAACAGGATCCGGAAGGACAGATCCAGGTTGAAACCCTCCGGCTCGACCGTGCCGAGGTAGGTGTAGGCATACAGCGCACCGGCCACGCCGCAGTAGAAGGAACTCATCGCGAAGGCCATCAGCTTGGTCCGCATCAGCCGGATCCCGATCACCTCCGCGGCCACGTCCATGTCGCGCACCGCCATCCAGGCGCGCCCCACGGTGCTGCGCGCCATGTTCTTCGCCGCCAGGGCAAGGAGTGTGACCACCACCAGCGTGATCAGGTACTTGGAGCGCGGCGAGGCGAACGTGTAACCCAGGATCTCGACCTTCTGCGCGGTGATGACGCCGGAGGAGCTGTTGTTGGAGAACCAGCCGAACTTGGTCAGCGCCCAGACGATGAAGAACTGCGCGGCGAGCGTGGCCACCGCCAGGTAGAAGCCCTTGATCCGCAGCGAAGGCAGCCCGAACAGGATGCCCACCGCGGCCGCGCACAGCCCGCCGAGCACGAATGCCGCGAGGATGGGCATGCCCGGCACGCGCAGCATGAAGTTGTAGGCGCCGAACGCGCCCACCGCCATGAATGCCGCCGAGCCGAGCGAGAGCTGCCCGGCATATCCGGTGAGGATGTTCAGGCCGATCGCGGCGAGCGAGAAGATCAGCACCGGGATGATGATCGCCTGCAGCCAGTACTGGTCGGCGATGAAGGGCACGACCAGGTAGAAGAAGGCGAGGATCAGGCCGATCGCGATCCGGTCCTGGCGGATCGGGAAGATCTGCTGATCCGCCTTGTAGCTTGCCTTGAATTGTCCGGCTTCTCTATAAAGCATGACGACTGGTTTCGGGTTTCGGGTGCGGTCAGACGCGGTCGATGTGTTTCTCGCCGAACAGGCCCTCGGGGCGCACCAGCAGGAACAGGAGCGCGACCATGTAGGCGAACCAGCCCTCGATCCCGCCTCCGACCAGCGGACCGACATAGACCTCGCCGATCTTCTCGGAGGCTCCGATGATGAGGCCGCCCACGATCGCGCCGGCCACCGACTCGAAGCCGCCGATGATGAGCACCGGAAGCGCCTTGAGGGCGACGAAGGTCAGCGCGAACTGCACGCCGTTGCGCGCCCCCCACATGACGCCCGCGACCAGGGCCACGAATCCCGCGACCGCCCACACGATGCGCCAGATGCTCTGCAGCGGAATGCCGATCGCCAGCGCGGCCTGGTGATCGTCGGCCACCGCGCGAAGCGCCCGGCCCACCCGCGTCTTGTTGAAGAACACGGCGAGCACGGTGACCAGCACGGCGGAGACGCCCGCGGCGAACAGATCGAAGGTCGACACCCCGATGCCCCAGTTGTCCATCGTCCAGGCGATCGGCTCGTCGACGATGCCGATCTCCAGCCCGTGCACGGCCGCGCCCCACATGCCCTGTGCAAGGCCCTCGATGAGGAATCCCAGCCCGATGGTGGCCATGAACAGCGTGATCTGGGGCTGATTGACCAGGGGGCGCAGCACGACGCGCTCGGTCACGACCGCGAGCACCACCATCGACGCCAGCGCGAGCGCGAAAGCCGGCCAGAACGGCACGCCGAGCTCCATGATGCTGACGAAGGTCAGCGCCGCGAAGAACACCATCGCGCCCTGCGCGAAGTTGAACACCCCGGAGGCCTTGTAGATCAGGACGAAGCCGAGCGCCACCAGCGCGTACATCACGCCGGAGAGCAGCCCGCCGATGAGCACCTCGAAGAAGAAATTCATCTCGCTTGCCTCGCTCAGTGGGCGGTGCCCAGGTAGGCGCGGATGACGACCGGGTCCGAGCGCACCTCGTCGGGCGTGCCTTCGGCGATCTTCTGGCCGTGATCGAGCACGACCACGAAGTCCGAGATGTCCATCACCACGCCCATGTCGTGCTCGATCAGCAGGATGGTGGTTCCGAACTGGTCATTGACGTCGAGGATGAAGCGGCTCATGTCCTGCTTCTCCTCGACGTTCATGCCGGCCATCGGCTCGTCGAGCAGCAGCAGCGTCGGCTCCGCCGCCAGTGCCCGCCCCAGTTCGACGCGCTTCTGCAGTCCGTAGGGCAGCCGGCCCACGGGCGTCTTGCGGATGTGTTCGATCTCCAGGTAGTCGATGACCTCCTCGATCTTCGCGCGGTGCTCGAGCTCCTCGCGCTGCGCCGGCCCCCAGTACAGTGCCTGCTGGAGGAAATTGCACTTCATCTTGAGGTTGCGCCCGGTCATCAGGTTGTCGAGCACGCTCATGCCCTTGAACAGGGCGATGTTCTGGAACGTGCGGGCGATGCCCTGCGCGGCGGCCTCGTGGGGATGCATCCGCCGGCGCTGCTTGCCGAGGAAGGTGACGGTGCCCTCCTGCGGGTGGTAGACGCCGTTGATGACGTTGAGCATCGAACTCTTGCCGGCACCGTTCGGGCCGATGATCGAGCTGATCTCGCCGCGCCGGATCTCGAAGCTCACCCCGCTGATCGCCTTGACCCCGCCGAAGTGCAGGCCGACGTTCTCGACCCGCAGGAAGCTGCCCTCGGCCGCGCCCTCCGCTTCGCGATGGCGCTTTCTCAGCTCGCCCAGCGCCAGCATCGCCTGGTCGCGCGAGTCGTAGATGTTCGAGCGGAACATGGCGCGTTCGGAATGGCTGCGGATCGCGTCGCGCGTGCTCGAAGAGGCGCCGACCCGGACCGTGCCCAGACCGTGGATGATGTTGGTGTTCTTGCCGCGCTCGGCGAAGCGCGGCCAGGCTTCGGGCGTGATGACGCAGCCCTTGTAGTTGACCAGGAAGTACCAGCGCCGGCCGCTCGCCGCCAGCCGCCGGTCGATCTCGTCGTAGAAGGCATCGACGGTGGAGGAATCGGACAGCGTGAGGTCGGTGAAATCCACCTCCATGGTCACGATCTCGTCGTGGAAGACGACGCATTCGGAAATGGATTTCTCGCTCATCGATCTCTTGCCGTGTTCGAGTCTGCCGCGCGGCGCTATGCCGCCTTCCTGACGTCGGCCGGAAAGACGTTGGCTTCGCCGATCTTCAGATCGGCCGCCACCGTGCCCCTGCGCCCGTCCTCGAACTTCACCAGCGTCTCGATGAACTGCGAGGTCTTGTCCGAGTACAGCGCATCGATCAGCACCGCATATTTCTCCGCGATGAAGCCGCGGCGCACCTTGCGCGTGCGGGTCAGTTCGTCGTCGTCCGGGTCCAGCTCCTTGTGCAGGATGATGAACCGGTGCACCTGCGAGTCGGCGAGCATCGCGTCCCGCGCCAGTTCGGCATTGGCCTGCTCGACGCACTCGCGGATGAGCGCGTAGACCTCGGCCTTCTGGGCGAGGTCGGTATAGCCGCTGTAGGCGATCCCGCGGCGCTCGGCCCAGTTACCCACCGAACCCATGTCGATGTTGATGAACGCGCACACCCGCTCGCGCCCGTTGCCGAAGGCGACCGCCTCCTTGATGTGCGGGAAGAACTTGAGCTTGTTCTCGATGTAGTTCGGCGCATACATCGCGCCGCCCGCCATCTTGCCGACGTCCTTGGCGCGGTCGATGATCTTGAGCTGGCCGTCATCGAGGAACCCGGCATCCCCGGTGTGGAAATAGCCCTCGGCATCGATCGACTCGGCGGTCGCATCGGGCCGCTTGTAGTACTCCTTCAGCATCGCACCGGAGCGCACCAGCACCTCGCCATTGCCGGCGATCTTCACCTCGACTCCCGGCGCCGGGATGCCGACCGTATCGAGCCGGATCTTCCCGTCCGGCTGAAGGCAGACGTAGGCACAGGTCTCGGTGGAGCCGTAGAGCTGCTTCAGGTTGATGCCGATCGAGCGGTAGAAGCGGAACAGGTCGGGGCCGATCGCCGCACCCGCGGTGTAGGCGACCCGGATGCGGCTCATGCCGAGCACGTTGCGCAGCGGCCCGTAGATCAGCACACCCCCCAGCGCGTAGAGCAGGCGGTCCTTGAAGGCGACCGGCTTCCCGTCCAGGATCTCGGCCCCGCAGCGGCGCGCGACTTCCATGAAATACTGGAACATCCGGCGCTTGAGAGCGCCGGCGTCTTCCATCCGGATCAGCACCTGGGTGAGCAGGTTCTCGAACACGCGCGGCGGCGCGAAGTAGTAGGTCGGGCCGATCTCCCGGAGGTCGGTCATCACCGTGTCGCCCGACTCGGGGCAGTTGATGGTGAAACCCGCCACCAGCGCCTGGGCATAGGAGAACAGGTTGTCGCCCACCCAGGCCATCGGCAGGTAGGAGAGGATCTCCTCGTCTGCGGTCAGCTTGTCGAAGCCCACTCCGCCGCTCGCCGCGAAGATCAGCGCCCCGTGCGCCACCTCGACGCCTTTGGGCTTGCCCGTCGTGCCCGAGGTGTAGAGCATGATGGCGACATCGTCCGGGGAACCCTTCGCGACCTCCCCGGCGATGAACTCGGGATGGTCGCGGTTTCTCGCCCGGCCCGTCGCCTGCACCTCGTCCAGCCTGCGCAGGCCGGCAGCCGCGTAATGGTGCAGGCCGCGCGGATCGTCGTAGAGGATGTGCTCGAGCGCCGGACACTGGTCGCGGACTTCGAGCAGCTTGTCGACCTGCTCCTGGTCTTCGACGACGGCGTAGCGGATCCCGGCGTCCTGCAGCACGAACACCATTTCCGCCGCGACCGCGTCCTGATACATCGGCACCGGCACCCCACCCAGGCACTGCGCCGCGCACATCGACCAGTACAGCCGGGGCCGGTTGTCGCCGATGATGGCGAGATTGTCCCCGCGCTTGAAGCCGAGCTCGGCCAGGCCGGCGGCAATGGCGTAAATTTCCTCGACAGCCTGCTTCCAGGTCCAGGTCTGCCAGATGCCGAGGTCCTTCTCGCGGACGGCGGGCTTGCCCGGGCGCACCGCGGCGTGGTGCGCGGCCAGGCGCGGAAAGGTGTCCGCTGCAGCCTTGATCGGCTCCCCCGCCATACCCACTCTCCTCCAGAGTCTGTCGCTATGCCGGCCATGATCGCACAGGGCCTGCCGCGCGGACAACTGCTGCGCGGCGCGCAAGCGTAAGGCATCGCGCCCGCTGACGCAAACCGCCCCGGCGGCGCGAGTTTCTTCCCGATCGCGTTTGCCGGACGGATGTTAAGCGGTATATTCCGCGCAAGCTGTCGTTTCGCGGACAATTGGCCATGCGGACACTCGACGCGATGCTGGAGACGAGTCCCTGGTTCGTCGCGCTCGGAGCGCCGGCGCGCGAACGGGTGCGCACGAGCCTCGTGGTGCGCGAGTATCCGACCACCGCCTTCGTCTGCCGCAAGGGCGAGCCCTCGGATCACTGGATCGGCGTCATCGAGGGCCTGGTGAAGCTCAACGCCCTCTCGCCCTCGGGCAAGTGCGTAACCTTCACCGGGGTGCCGGCCGGAAGCTGGTTCGGCGAGGGCTCGGTGCTCAAGCGCGAGGCGCGCAAGTACGACGTGATCGCGCTGCGCGCCTCGCGCGTCGTGCTGATGCCCGAGGCCACCTTCCACTGGCTGCTCGACACCAGTTTCAGTTTCAACCGCCACCTGCTCATGCAGTTGAACGAGCGTGTCGGGCAGTTCATCGGCATGGTCGAGCACGAGCGCCTGCTGGAGCCCGATGCCAAGGTCGCGCGCGCGCTCGCCTCGCTCTTCAATCCGCAGCTCTACCCCGCCACAGGACCGCAGATCCAGATCTCGCAGGAGGAGCTCGGCTATCTGGCCGGCGTCTCGCGCCAGCGCGTGAACCAGGCCCTCCAGCAGCTCGAGAAGGCCGGCCTGGTGAAGGCCGAGTACAGCGCCGTCACCATTCTCGATCTCGACGGCCTGCGCTGCTTCGAAGGCTGAGCGTCCTGCAGGCGCGGCCGTGCCGACCGGCGTCGACCACGGCCGACCCCGCGCCCGGCGCGATCACCCGCCCCGGCAGCGGTGACGTGAGTGACTCGACGCTTTCGGCCAGCGGTCAGGGGCTCGCGTCGCGGCGCTCCCGCAGTTCGAGCGCCTGACGCTCGGGATGCAGGGATCGCCGGACGCTCACATGTTGCGCCGGTACTGTCCGCCGACTTCGTAGAGCGCGGTCGAGATCTGGCCGAGCGAGCAGTGGCGAACCGCTTCCATCAGTGCCTCGAACACGTTTCCGTTTTCGATCACGGTGCGCTTGAGCCGGTCGAGCTGGACGGGCGCCTGCGGCGCGTGGCGGGCCTGGAAGTCGCGCAGCCGTGCGAGCTGGGAGCGCTTTTCCTCCTCGGTCGAGCGGGCGAGCTCCTGCTTCGCGGGCAGCGCCGATCCGTGCGGGTTGAGGAAGGTGTTGACGCCGACGATCGGGTAGCTGCCGTCGTGCTTGCGCCGCTCGTAGTAGAGCGACTCTTCCTGGATCTTGCCGCGCTGGTAGCCGGTCTCCATCGCGCCCAGCACGCCGCCGCGTGCGCTGATCGCCTCGAACTCCTTGAGCACCGCCTCCTCGACGAGATCGGTGAGTTCCTCGATGACGAAGGAACCCTGGTTCGGGTTCTCGTTCTTCGCCAGACCCCACTCCCGGTTGATGACGAGCTGGATCGCGAGCGCGCGGCGCACCGACTCTTCGGTGGGCGTGGTCACGGCCTCGTCGTAGGCATTGGTGTGCAGCGAGTTGCAGTTGTCGTAGATAGCGATCAGCGCCTGGAGCGTGGTACGGATGTCGTTGAAGGCCATCTCCTGCGCGTGCAGGCTGCGGCCCGAGGTCTGCACGTGGTACTTGAGCTTCTGGCTGCGCTCGTTCGCCCCGTAGCGGTTCTTCATCGCCACCGCCCAGATGCGCCGCGCCACGCGGCCCAGCACCGAGTACTCCGGGTCCATCCCGTTGGAGAAGAAGAACGACAGGTTGGGTGCGAACTCGTCGATGTGCATGCCGCGGGCGAGATACGACTCCACGTAGGTGAAGCCGTTGGCGAGCGTGAAGGCGAGCTGCGAGATCGGATTCGCGCCGGCCTCGGCGATGTGGTAACCGGAGATCGACACCGAATAGAAGTTGCGCACGTCGTGATGGACGAAATATTCCTGGATGTCGCCCATCACCTTGAGCGCGAACTCGGTCGAGAAGATGCAGGTGTTCTGGCCCTGGTCCTCCTTCAGGATGTCGGCCTGCACGGTGCCGCGCACGTTCGCGAGGACCCAGTCGCGGATCTTCTCCGCCTCGTCCTCGGTCGGCTCGCGATCGTTGTCGGCCCGGAACTTCTCGATCTCGCGGTCGATCGCGGTGTTGAAGAACATCGCCAGGATCATCGGCGCCGGGCCGTTGATCGTCATCGACACCGAGGTGTCGGGCGCGGTGAGATCGAAGCCCGAATACAGCACCTTCAGGTCGTCCAGGGTGGCGATGGAAACGCCGGAGTTGCCGATCTTGCCGTAGATGTCGGGCCGCTCGTCCGGGTCGCAGCCGTAGAGGGTCACCGAGTCGAAGGCGGTCGACAGGCGCACCGCCGGCATGCCCTCGGACAGCTTCTTGAAGCGGCGGTTGGTGCGGAAGGGATCGCCCTCCCCGGCGAACATGCGGGTGGGATCCTCGTTCTCGCGCTTGAACGCGAACACCCCGGCGGTGAAGGGAAACGAGCCGGGAACGTTCTCGCGCATCAGCCAGGAGAGGATCTCGCCCTCGTCCTCGAAGCGCGGCAGCACCACCTTGCGGATGCGCGTGCCCGAGAGCGTTTCGTGGATCAGCGCGGTGCGCACTTCCCTGTCGCGGATCTTCACCACGTACTCGTCGCCCGCGTAGGCCTTCTTCATGTCCTGCCACATCGCGAGCAGTTTCTTCGCCCGCACATCCAGTTCGCCGTCCTTGCGGGCGATGAACTCGTCGAACTGCGTGGCATCGCGCCCGCAGCCCTCGAACAGCGACCGGGCGATCCTCAGGCTCTGGCGCTCGCGCGCGATGCGGGCCTGCTCGCGCACACCCGCGTGATAGGCGCGCAGCGCCTCGGCGATCTCGGCAAGATAACGTGCGCGCGAGGTCGGCACGATGGCCCGCTGTGCGCTCGACGCGCGCACAGAAACGGCCGGCAACCTGCGCTCGCCCGGCGCGAGGCCCTTCGCCATCAGCGGCGCGAGCAGCGCCTTGTAGAGCGCGGTCACGCCGTCGTCGTTGAAGCGCGCGGCGATCGTGCCGAAGACCGGCATCTCCTCGAGCGGCGTTGCGAAGCGCTCGCGGTTCCTCTGCACCTGCTTGCGCACGTCGCGCAGCGCGTCTTCCGCGCCCTTGCGGTCGAACTTGTTGATGGCGACGAAGTCGGCGAAATCCAGCATGTCGATCTTCTCGAGCTGGCTGGCGGCACCGAACTCCGGCGTCATCACGTAGAGGGAGACGTCGACATGGGGCACGATCGCCGCATCGCCCTGGCCGATGCCGGGTGTCTCCACGATCACCAGGTCGAAGCCGGAAAGCTTGCAGCAGGCGATGACGTCCGGCAGCGCGCGCGAGATCTCGGCGCCCGCCTCGCGGGTGGCGAGTGAGCGCATGTAGAGGTTGGGTGAATCGATCGCGTTCATGCGGATGCGATCGCCGAGCAGCGCGCCGCCGGACTTGCGGCGCGAGGGATCGACCGCGATCACCGCGATCCTGAGGCGATCGTCCAGATCGAGCCGGAAGCGCCGGATCAGCTCGTCGGTGAGCGAGCTCTTGCCCGCGCCTCCGGTGCCGGTGATGCCGAGCACCGGCACCGCGACCGCCGCCGCACGCGAGACGATCTCGCTGCGCGCATCCGCCGGACAATGCCCGTTTTCCAGCGCCGTGATGATGCGCGCGAGCGCGCGCCGGTCGCCCCCGGCCAGCGCCTCGAGGATGGCGCCGGCCTCGCGCGGCGCGGACTTGCCCGGATCGACGTCGCAGCGCTCGACCATGTCGTTGATCATCCCTTGCAGGCCCAGCTTCTGCCCATCCTCGACCGAATAGATGTGGGTGACGCCATACTCGGTCAGCTCCCGGATCTCGTCGGGCACGATCACGCCCCCGCCGCCGCCGAAGACCTTGATCTGCGCGCCGCCACGCGCCTTCAGGCAATCGACCATGTATTTGAAGAACTCGACATGGCCGCCCTGGTACGAGGACACGGCGATGCCCTGGGCGTCTTCCTGCAGCGCCGCGGCGACGATCTGCTCGACCGAGCGGTTGTGGCCAAGATGGATCACTTCCACGCCGCTCGCCTGCAGGATGCGGCGCATGATGTTGATCGAGGCATCGTGGCCGTCGAACAGCGCCGCCGCGGTGACGAACCGCACCTTGTGCCGGAGCTTGTAGGGGGCCAGGCGGGCGCCGAGCGAGAGGTCGGTCATGAGGGCCTCCGGTGGGGGAGAAGTCCGGAACGGATGATAGGCCCGGGCAGTCTAGCTTCCGTTGACGTTAACGTCAATCTGGTCGTCGCGCCCCAACACCCTCACCGACCATCGCGTCGCCCTCGTCCGGCGCGCGCGCATCCCGTCTACCAGTAGTTCTCGACCAGGATCTGTCCGGGCTCGCGGCGCCGGTGCTTGCGGAACCCGCGCGCGGCGAGCGCGGCGGCGGCGTCGCGCACCATGTCCGGGTTGCCGCACAGCATCACGCGGCTGGCTTCCGGGTCGAGCGCGGCTCCCGCGCGCTCTTCGAGGCGGCCATCGGCGATCGCCTGCGGGATGCGCCCGGACAGCGCGAACGCGGTCGCCTCGCGGCTCACGAAGGGCACGAAGGCGAAGGCTCCTGGATGTGCGCGTTCGATGCCCTCGATGACGTCGACATAAGCGCGCTCGGCCGCGGTGCGCACCGCATGCGCCAGCACCACGCGCCCGAAGCGCCGCCACGGCTCCACGGTGCGCAGGATGGACAGGAAGGGCCCGATGCCGGTTCCGGTCGCGAGCAGCCACAGCGCGCGCCCCTCGGGCACCTCGCTCAGGGTGAGAAAGCCGCTCGCGCGCGGTCCCACCAGCACGCGATCCCCGGCGCGCAGCGCGGCCAGCCGCAGGCTCAGGTGCCCGCGCTTGACGATGCCGAAGTAGAAGTCGAGCGGACGCTCGGCGGGCGGATTGACGATCGAATAGGGCCGGCCGACGACCTCGCCACCGATCTCGAGCGCGAGCTTGGTGAACTGGCCGGCCTCGAACGCCTCCACCGGGGCATCCACGCGCAGCGAAAAGAGCTGCGGCGTCCACTCGACCTTTTCGGTGACCGTGCCCTCGACCCAGCGTTCCGCCATCCCCACTCTCCCCCGATGCAAGCCTTGCGGTCGGACAACCGCGCCGCGGGCCGGTTCCGCGCCTCAGAGCCGCTTGCGCAGCTCGGTCTTCAGCACCTTCCCGGTCTCGTTCTTGGGCAACTGCGCGAGGAAACGGTAGCGCTTCGGTCGTTTGAAACGCGCGATGCGCGCGAGGCACAGCGCATCCAGATCGGCCTCCGTGACCTGCGCGCCCGCGCGGGTGACCACGAACGCCATCACGCTCTCGCCCCACTCGGGGTCGCGGGCACCGATCACCGCCGCCTCGAGCACCCCCGGATGCGCGAGGAGCACCTCCTCCACCTCGCGCGGGTAGATGTTGGAGCCGCCGGAGATGATGACGTCCTTGCTGCGATCCTTCAGCGTGAGGAAACCCTCCTCGTCGAGGCTGCCGAGGTCGCCCGTATGCAGCCAGCCGCCGCGCAGGGTCTCGGCGCTCGCCTCGGGATCGTTCAGATAGCCCGCCATCACGGAGTCCCCGCGCACCAGCACTTCGCCGACCTCGCCTTCGGCCAGTGCCTGGTCGCGATCGCCGGCGATGCGCACTTCCACGCCGGTCACCGGCAGCCCGACCGAAGCGAGGCGGGCCTCGTGGCGCGGATGGCCGGTGTCGGCGTGCAGCGCCTTCGAAAGCGCGCTGATGGTCATCGGGCTCTCGCCCTGACCGTAGATCTGCGCGAGCCGGCAGCCGAACACGGCCATGGCGCGGCGAAGATCCTCGACATACATCGGCCCGCCGCCATAGACGATGGTCTTCAGCCCCTCGGGCGCACCGCAACGCTCGGCCTGCGCGGCCAGGCGCTTCACCATGGTCGGGGCCGCGAACATCGTCGCCCCGCGAAACGCACCCATCAGTTCCAGCGCCTCCGCCGCATCGAAGCCGCCCGAGTCTGGAATCACGCTGCACGCCCCCGCCGCCACGTGGGGCAGCAGGTACAGGCCGGAGCCGTGCGACATCGGCGCCGCATGCACGATCGCATCCCCGGCCGCGATCCGGTCGACGTCGGAGAAATAATTCAGCGTCATCGCGAGCAGGTTGCGATGGGTGAGCATCACGCCCTTGGGCCGTCCGGTCGTTCCGCTGGTGTAGAACAGCCAGGCGATGTCGCGCTCCGAGCACTCCGCGACCGGCAGCGGGTCTGCGGCGAGCAGCCCCGCATACTGCGCCGTGTCCGGATCGATCAGGAAGGCGAGATCGGCTCCGGCCGCGGCCACGCCCTCGGAGAGATCGGCGCTCGCGAAACACACGCGCGCGCCGGTGTCCTCGAAGATGAACGCCAGCTCCTTCGGATGCAGCTTGGCGTTGATCGGCACCGCAGCGAGCCCCGCGTGCCAGCAGGCGAAGAGCAGCTCGACGTAGGCTGGCGAATTCTTCATCACCAGCGCGACGCGGCCGCCCGGCGCGAGACCCAGGCGCCGCACCAGTGCGCCCGCGAGCCGCTCGACGCGCGAGGCCAGGCCCGCGTAGTCGTGGAGGACGCGCCCGCCCAGCGCGACCGCGGGCAGCCGCGGATGGGCACGCGCGCTGCGCAGCAGGAGCCGGGCGAGGTTCGGAACCGTCACGGCTGCGATTCTAGCAGCCCCCCTCAGCGGACCCGTTCGAAGACGCCGGTTCGCCCTGCCCGGTCGAAATACACCACATCGAAGGGCTGCTTCTTCCCCGCCTCTTCCATGCCCGGCGAGCCGCTCACCATGCCCGGAACGGCGAGCCCGGCGACGGCCGGCTTGTCGCGCAGCAATCGCCGGATGGATGACGCCGGCACATGCCCCTCGACCACGTAACCGCCGACCTGCGCGGTATGACAGGAGCCGAGCGCGTCCGGCACACCCAGCCGTTTCTTGACCGCCGCCATGTCTCTCGAATCGACGGTCTTCACCTTGAAGCCGTCGCGGCTCAGGTGCTCGACCCACTTGCCGCAGCATCCGCAGGCGGGATCCTTGAAGACCACCACCTCCGCCGGGCCCGCCGCGCTCGCCAGGGACCGAGCCAGACCGACGATCGCCGTCGTCGCCATCGCGCCAAGCAGGTGTCGCCTCTTCATCATCACTCGCATCGCACTTCTCCTTTCAGGGGTTGCGGTTCTTCAACATTTCCCGCCTCGCCTTCCACACCTCTTCGGGCCAGCGGCTCTCGATATAGGCCAGGGTCGCACGGATGTCGCCGTCGGACAGCAGGCGGCCGAAGGCCGGCATGTCGCTGACATGGCCCGGCGGTGCGAACTTCTCCATCCCTTCCTTCGTGATGCCGAACAGGAGGTCGTCGGGATGGTGCCAGGTGTGCCCGGTCCGGTCGTGGGGCGGTGCCGGAAAGCGCCCGTTGGGCAAACGCCGGCGCCAGTCCGCCTGGCCTTCCAGCCTCGTCCCGTGGCAGCTCGCGCAGTTCTTCTCGTAGAGCGCCTTGCCCCGCGCAACGGCCGCGGCGTCGGTCACCGGAATCGCCGCCGCCCTGCCGCCGCGCACGGAGTCGTCGCACTGGGCCACCACGACCGCGGCGAGCACCGACGCCAGCGCAAGCCGTGCGATCATCGCGGGGAGGCGGCCGCCTCACGTTTTCGTGCCGTCGGCGCCGATCTCGACGCGGCTGCCGTCGAGATAGCGGTGCGGCGGCACGATGAGGTTCGTGGGCGCCGGGACATTCCTGAACACCCGCCCGGCGAGGTCGAAGCGCGAACCGTGGCAGGGGCAGTAGTAGCCGCCGTGCCAGTCGGGACCGAGGTCGGCCGGCGCGACCTCCGGCCGGAAGGTCGGGATGCAGCCGAGGTGGGTACACAGGGCGACGAGGATCGAAACCTCGGGCCGGACGGAGCGCAAGGCGTTCGCCGCATAGCCCGGCTGCTGATCCACCCGGGATTGCGGATCGGCGAGCTGCGCCAGGTGACCGGCCGAGCCCATCGCCTCGATCATCTGCGGCGTGCGGCGCAGGATCCAGACCGGCTTGCCGCGCCATTCCACTGTCATTTGTGCGCCCGGCGCGAGCTGCGCCACGTCGACGGTGATCGGGGCGCCGGCCGAGCGCGCGCGCTCGCTGGGCGCCATGCTCGCGAGGAACGGGACCGCCGTCGCCACCGCGCCGATGCCGCCGGCCGCGGCGGTGGCCAGCACCAGGCGCCTGCGCACCTCGTCCAGTCCATCGCCGTCAACCGTCAGTTCCATGATCGTGCCCTCCTGTAGATGACACCAGCCTAACCGCCGAGATCGCGCTTCTTCTGCTCGAACTCGTCCTTGCCGATCTCGCCGCGGGCGTAGCGCTCGCGCAGGATCTCCAGGGCGCGGTTCTCGTTCGGGGGGCTGCGGCCCGGCGAGCTGCCCATCAGCCATTTCACCAGCACGGCGATGCCGAGGATCAGCAGCGCCCACCACAGGAGCATCGGCACCATGCCGAGGAACCCCCACCCCCAACCCATGCCGTGATCACCCCACATCATGACCGCAGTTCCTCCCGTCGAGTTTCCGCCCGTTCCCGCAAGGCGCCGATCCGGCGCGCCGTACCCGCGCCGTTCCGAAGAACCGGCGCAGCAACCATACACCCGCCGAGGGCAGCAGCAGCCATTGCGCGAGCGGCGCCAGCCCGATCCCCAGCAGGCGGGGCATCGCCTCGCGGTAGGCCCAGTTGCCTTCGACGTAGACATTGTTCCATTCACTGAACGCCGTGTAGGCGAGCGCCGTCACCGTCGCGAAAAAAACCCCGCGCAGCCCGTGGTGCAACGGCCAGCGCGCATCGCGCAGTGCGACCGCCGCGACCGCATAGGCGGCAAGCGCGATCAGCCCATCGCCTGCGGTGCAGTGCAGGACTGCGCGCACGACGTAAGCCCGGTCGGGATCGCCGGCGATCGTGTAGAGGGGAAGCTGCGCGATCTCCCAGCCGAGATGCAGGACGAGTTCGATCGCCGCCCAGGCGAGGATCACCCCGGTCGCGCGCACACTCGCGCTACCGCGGGCTGGCGCCGGCATCGTCGCGCGCGCTCCATCGACCCGGCTCATCCGATCGTCCCCAGCACCGGGAACATCTGCAGAATCCAGATCGAAAAGCCGGAGAGCTGCCCGGTCACCATCGCGACACCCATGACCACCATCAGGACACCGGCGAGGATCTGCAAGGGTCGACCGAGGGTTCGCAGCCGTTTGAGGTTGCGGATCAGCGCGCCGGTGAAGAAGGCCGCAGCGAGGAAGGGCACGCCCAGCCCCCCTGCGTAGGCGGCGAGCAGCGGAACGCCGCTCCCCGGCTGCGACATGGCGCCGGCCGTCAGGATGGTGCCCAGCACCGGGCCGATGCACGGGGTCCATCCGAACGCGAACGCGAGCCCGAGCAGGTACGCGCCCGCCGGATGCCCGCCGGCCACATGCGGATGGAAGCGCCAGTCGCCGTGGAACCACCAGGCGTGGCGCACCAGCCCGAGCATGAACAGGCCGAAGCCGATGACGATTGCGCCGCCGATCAGATTCACCTCGTAGCGGTAGCGGATCAGCAGTTGCCCGAGCGCGCTGGCGCTCGCGCCGAAGGCGATGAACACGGTCGAGAAGCCGAGCACGAAGAACAGGCTGAGGACGAGTGCCGCGAAGCGCGTTCGCGCGGCCGCCTCTTCGCGCGCGCCATGGACCGCATGCCCCGCGATGTAGGAGACATAGCCGGGCACGAGTGGCAGCACGCAGGGCGAGAGGAACGAAACCGTACCCGCCAGGAATGCGGTCGAGAGGGCGAGCGTCGAAGCATCCGTCATGACGGATTCATCCCCGGCGAGCGCCTTCGGACGCCGGTTCGCCGATGGCGGCCCTGATCTTTGCGAGCGCCTCGGGTCCGTCCCATTGCGCAGGCCCGATGCTGCGCCCGACTTCGCGGCCGCGCCGGTCCACCAGCAGCGTCGTGGGCACCGCGATGGTGCCCAGGCGCGAGCCGGCCGACTCGGCCGGATCGGCCCAGGCGCGCAGGAACCTGATGCCGATCTCCCGGTAGAAGCGCTTCACGGCTTCGACCCCCCCGCGGTCCACCGCCACCGCGACCACCTCGAAGTCCGGGCCCCCGAGCATGGACTGGAGCCGGTCGAGGGACGGCATCTCCTTGCGGCAGGGCGGACACCAGGTCGCCCACAGGTTGAGCAGGACGACCCTGCCGCGGAACTCGCTCAGCCGGTGCGCACGCCCGCGCTCGTCCTGGAAGCCGATATCCGCGACCGCGCGCCGCTCTGCGGGTGGCAGCGCCGCGGCGGCGAGCGCCCCGGAGGCCGGCGCGCGAGTGCCGACCCATGCGCTGCCCACCCCAAATGCCACTGCCACGGCGGTGGCGAAACCCATCGCCTTCAGTCGAGTCATCGCTGCAGCCGCTCGACCAGCGGCAGGAGCTTGTCCTTCAGCACATCGGGGGTGATCGGCCCGATATGCTTGTAGGCGATGCGTCCCTCGCGGTCGATGACGAAGGTCTCGGGCACCCCATACACGCCCCAGTCGATGCCCACCCGGCCGTCGATGTCCGCGCCGGTGCGGGTGTAGGGGTCGCCCAGCTCGCCGAGCCAGCGCGCCGCGTCGTCGGGCTTGTCCTTGTAGTCGAGGCCGTGGATCGGAACGACCCCGCGCGCCTTCAACGCCATCCACAGGGGATGTTCCTCACGGCACGCGACGCACCAGGACGCGAACACGTTGACCAGCGAGACCTCGCCGCGCAGATCCGCGCTCGCCAGACCGAGGGTGCGGCCCTTGACCGGAGGCAATTTGAAGTCGGGGACCGGTTTGCCGATCAGCGGAGACGGGACCTCGCGCGGATTCAGCGTCAGCCCGATCCCGAGCACGACCGCCAGGAGCGCGAAGATCGCGAGCGGGAGGAAACGGCTCCAGCCGCCGCACGGCCGGCCATCCGAAGCGTTCCCGAGGCCCTGCAGCCCCGGCGGCGCCGCGGGTGCGGAATTCTCGAGGCCGTTCGCACTCATTTCGGGACCCCGGCTTCCGCCAGCAGGCGCCACGTCTTGCCCCCATCCTGGCTCAGATAGACGTTACGCCGGAAGGTCGCCAGCGCGTGGGTGTTCGCGTCGCGCGGATGGTGGGCGATGTTGGACACCGCATCCTCGTCGAGCCGCGGCAGGGCCACGCCGGTCTCGGCGCCGGCCGGCAGCTCGATGCGCGCCAGGGTCGGTTTCCCGGCGTATCCGCCGTACCAGAGCGACTTGCCGTCCACCGCAAAAGCGACCGAGGTCACCTGAGCGCCGCCGGCAAGGCGCCGGAAACGCTCGCCTCCATCCGTCGACAGGAACAGGCCGGCCTTGGTGCCCACCGCCAGCGTCCTGGCATCGGCCGGATGGACGGCCAGGCTGGTGGGGCCGCCATCGAGCCCCTTGCCGGCGAGCCTCCGCCACATGAAGCCGTCATTCTCCGTGAGGTACAGTCCCGGCGAGGGCATGCGTGCGTTCGCGACCGGGCTGAACACCAGCACCGCGCCCGTGCCCCAGCTCGCGGCCGACAGGTGGAAGTCCGCCGCGCCTTCCAGACCGAGCTTCTTCCACGACTTGCCGCCGTCCGTGCTCTTCATCAGCCCGAGCGGATTGATCAGCCCCGCGCCGGCCGACGGATGGCCGCTCGTGTAGAGCGCGCGCGCCGTCGCGGCGAACCCCATCAGGTCGTGCCGCGGTCCCTCGGCGCTGCGCCAGCGACCCGCTTCGTAGCCGACCAGCCCCGTGTGCGTGGCGACCAGCACCGTCTTGCCATCGGCGCTGAAACCGAGCCCGTGGATGTCGGGCATGAGGCTTTCGGCCGCGACACCGGCACCCGAACATGCAACCAGCGCCGACGCCAGCGCCCCCACCGTTCCCCGCAATCTCATCTGGCATGACCTCCCTGATCGATCGAACCGTCAATGATGGTGCCGGTACTCGAACGCCGTCTCCAGCGCACGCGCGGCATCGAGCCTACTTGGCCGGCTGCGGCGGCTGGCCGCGCGACATCCCCTCGATCATCGCCTGCATCCTGTCCAGCCGGTTCTCCATCTGCATCATGCGCATCATCATCGGCTCCATGGCGCCGGCGCTACCCATCATGGCCATGCCGCCACCCATGCCGGGGCAGCCCGCGGCGCCACCCATGACGCCGTGGCCCATCATTGCTCCGCCCTGTCCGCCCATCATTCCGTGGCCCATCATGCCGCCCATCATTCCGGGCCCCATCATCCCCTGCCCCATCATTCCACCCATCATGCCGCCGCCCATTCCGGGCCCCATCATCGCGCCGCCTTCGGCCTGCATCATCGCCTGCGCCATCCCCATGTTCTGGCGCATGCTGTTCATGTGCTCGGCGAGCAGCCTCGCGCGCTCTGAGGCATCCTTGGCCTTCGCGATGCGATCGAGCTGCGCTTCCATGCGCTTGAGATTCTCCTTCATCCGGCTCGCCGCGACGGCGGGGGCCGGGAGAGCGGTGGCAGCCGCGACCGGTCCGATCGCTGCGCCGCCCTTGGCCGGATCCGGATGATGGGCGTCCTCGGCCAGCGCCACGGGCGCCACGAAAGCCGACGCGAGCAGCGCGGCGAGAAGATGCATCCTGATTCCGTTCATGATGATTTCCTTTCGTTGAAGAGACGATCGAGTGAAACGACAAGCAGTATTTCGATGGAGGTTCCCTCGGTTTCGGATGGATCCGGAGCTCGAATCCGCTGCGCCCTCGCGATTGAGCGTGCCGGGGCAACGGGTCGAGCGCCCGCGCCGCAGCCTCGCGGCCGCAGGCGGGTGAGGGAATCGGATCAGATGCGCAGGTTGAGCCGGAGCAGGCGCGCGGGGGGCGCCGGCAGTCCGACGGGACCCGCGCGGGAGGACTCTCGCGGCGGCAGTGCAAACAATGCGATTCGCGCGGGTGGAGCGCCGCGCACGTCGGGCGCATGGATCGCCGGCGCCGCCGTGGTCACCGTGCTCACGCCGAGCGTGTCGCAGTGGATCGCGCAGCCGGCCGGCGTGTGCAGGTTCTGCTGCGCACATGAATCGGCGGCGGCCTCGATGCCTGCCAGACCCGCGGTCGCGGCCCTGCATCCCTCGAACGCGAACACCGCCTGCGCCATCGCCAGCATCAGCCCCAGCGCAAGCGCGATCCGGCGCATCCACGAATACGAAAACGGTTTCATTCTTCTTTCACGTCCCGCACAACCCGGCCTTCGCCAGGCATACGACAGTCGATCGGGCCATTGGTTCATGCGAATCGCCGGCTCCGGGCCGGATGACGACGCTGCGCCCAGGGCAGCAGCAGGTGCCGCAGCCGCGCCGGCCGGTAGAGCCAGCGCAGGAACCGCCGGGTGTCGCCGGTCCATGCCTGGCCGCGCAGCAGCCAGCGATAACCGCGGTTGCCGAGCCGGTCGTAGATCGCGCGATTCACGTCGGCGGTCTCGATCGGGCGCTTCATCGCCTGCTCGCACGAAGCGTCATAGTCCGTTCCATCCAGAAGACTGCGGGCCGCCATCACGCCCGAGAACATCGCGTAGCGCATGCCGAAGCCGGCGAGCGCGTCCTGGAAGCCCGCCTGCTCGCCTGCGATCGGCTGCCGGCGGGAACGCGCCGCGGGCGGCCGGGGGAAGTTGGCGACCCCGCAGTGGAAGCGGACCTCCAGCATGTCGAAACCGACCAGACGCCTGAACCGCTCGACCGTGCGTTCGACATACAGCCGATGCCGGGCGAAATCGCGGAACATGCAGCTCTTGACGGTGCCGCGCCCGCCCATGACAAGCAGATACGCGTAGCCCCCTGGCGCGAGCGCCTCATCCAGGATCACCCAGAAACCGTCGACCAGACCGGTCTCGAAGTGGTAACCGGCGGCGATGGCGTCGGCCGTTCGCGGTCCGCAGGCGAAGATGCCGGGGCCGTCCAGCCGTTGCCGGCGGCTGCCATAGCGGATCTCGACGCCCAGGCACAGCGCCTGATCGAGCAGCGCCCGGTCGAGGCTGCCACGCCCCGGGCCGCGCTCGACCAGATAGAAGATCGGTGCCGAACTGCACAGCGCGTGCGGGCGGTCCCAGGCATCGAAAGCGACTCCCTTCAAGCAGGGCGCATGGTCGAAGTCCGTCGTGAGGCCGGCATCCCGCAACACATCGAGCGCATCGCGGTCGCCGGTCCAGTTCTCCAGGCCCTGCAGATCGCGGCGGAAGCGATGCCCGACCTCGCGCCCGGCTTCATGCACGACGACGCGCCTTCCGCCGCGCGCGGCCGTGATCGCCGCGGCGAGACCGGCAGGTCCCGCCCCCACCACCTCGATCGGCGCGCGTAGGCCCGTCACCGCCCGACCCCGTCAGAGGCCGCGACCACCGCTCGCCGAGGACGGTTCAATGACGGCAACCATGTCCTCCGTGTCGTCCATGTCCTTGATGTGCGGAACGCTCCCCATGGTGGCAGCACCCGGACTTCTCCGCTCCCGCCTGCGCGCCCGCCGCCGCGTACTTCGCGGGATCCGCCTTGAACGTCTCGCCGCATTGCGCCGAGCAGAAATGATAGCGGCGGCCCTCATACTCCTCGATGGCGCCGGCAGCGTCGGAATCGATCTCCATGCCACACACCGGGTCAGTGACTTTCATCGTGCGTCCCTCCAGTCAGTGAAAAGCCGTGTCGAACACCACCACGATCCAGTTCTCTCTCAGCCATTCCATTGCTTTCTCCTTTCCGATGGATCAGATCTTCACACGGCGCAACCGCAGCGCGTTGGTGACCACCGAGATCGACGACAGGCTCATCGCCGCCGCCGCGAAGATGGGCGACACGAGGATGCCGAGCCAGGGGTAGAGGACACCGGCGGCGACCGGCACGCCGGCGGCGTTATACACCAGCGCGAAGAACAGGTTCTGCCGGATGTTGCGCATGGTGGCGCGCGCCAGCCGCCGCGCCCGCACGATGCCGTTGAGGTCGCCCTTCACCAGGGTGAAGCCGGCGCTTTCGATCGCCACGTCGGCGCCGGTGCCCATCGCGATGCCCACGTTTGCCTGCGCCAGCGCCGGGGCATCGTTCACTCCGTCGCCCGCCATCGCGACCTTGCGGCCCTGGGCCTGCAATTCGCGGATGATGCGGGCCTTGTCCGCGGGCAGCACATCGGCGCGGATCTCGTCGATCGCCAGCCGGCCCGCCACCGCACGGGCGGTGCGTTCGTTGTCGCCGGTCGCCATGACGATGCGCAGCCCCTGCGCGTGCAGCGCCCGGAGCGCCTCCGGGGTGGTTTCCTTCACCGGGTCGGCAACGCACACCAGCCCCGCGATCTCGGCGCCGATCAGGACGAACATCGCCGTCTCGCCCTGATCGCGCCGCGCGTTCGCCTTCTCGACGAGGGGGCCCGCATCCAGCCCGAGGTCGCCGAGCAGACCCGCATTACCGAGCGCGACGGGCTTGCCATCCACGACACCCTTCACTCCCTTCCCGGTGAGGGCATCGAAGGCCTCGGCCTTCGCCAGCGCGAGGCCGCGCGCCTGCGCCCCGGCGACGATGGCCTCGGCGAGCGGGTGTTCCGATCCGCGCTCGAGGCTGGCCGCCAGGCGCAGCACCTCGGCCTCGTCGTGGCCGGCCTCGGGCAGCACCGCAGTGAGCCTCGGCTTGCCGACCGTCAGGGTGCCGGTCTTGTCCATGATCAGCGTGTCGACCTTGGCGAAGCGCTCCAGCGCCTCGGCGTTCCGGATCAGAACGCCGGCCTGCGCGCCGCGGCCGGTCGCGGTCATGATGGACACAGGAGTGGCCAGGCCGAGCGCGCAGGGGCAGGCGATGATCAGCACCGCCACTGCGGACACCAGCCCGTAGGCGAGCGCCGGCGCCGGTCCCCACAGCGCCCAGCCGATGAAGGACAGGACGGCGACCGCGACCACGGCAGGAACGAACAGCCCCGCGACCGCATCGGCGAGCTTCTGGATCGGCGCACGCGAGCGCTGCGCGCTGGCGACCATCTCGACGATCTGACTCAACAGGGTGTCGGCGCCCACCCGCTTCGCCTCCATGATCAGGGAGCCGGTGCCGTTGATGGTGGCACCGGTGAGCGCCTCGCCCGGCACCTTCTCGACCGGGATCGGCTCGCCCGAGATCATCGACTCGTCGACCGAGGACCGACCTTCCGCGACGACACCGTCCACCGGGATCTTGTCGCCGGGGCGCACGCGCAGCCGGTCTCCGACCTCGACCTCGTCGAGGGCAATCTCCTCCTCGCGCCCATCGGCGCGGATCACGCGCGCCGTCTTCGGCGCGAGATCGAGCAGCGCCCGGATGGCGGAGCCCGTGCGCTCGCGCGCGCCGAGCTCCATGATCTGCCCGAGCAGCACCAGCACCACGATCACCGCGCCCGCTTCGAAATACACACCCACGTTGCCCTGAGCGTCGCGGAAGCCCTCGGGGAAGATCCCTGGCGCCAGCACCGCGATGACGCTGAACAGCCAGGCCGCGCCGACACCCATGCCGATCAGGGTGAACATGTTGAGACTGCGGTTGATCACGGACTTCACGCCGCGGACGAAGAACGGCCAGCCCGCCCACACGATGACCGGCGTGCCGAGTATGAGCTCGCTCACCACCGCGCTGCGTTCGCCGAGTGCCTCGCGCAGGAAGCCGAGACCGATGTACGGCCCCATCGTCAGGGCGAGCAGTGGCACGGTGAGTGCAGTGCCGACCCAGAACCGCCGCCTGAAATCGACCAGTTCCGGGTTCGGGCCTTCGTCCGCCGGCGGCACGCCCATCGGCTCCAGCGCCATGCCGCACTTCGGGCACTCGCCCGGCGCCTCGCGCACGATCTCCGGATGCATCGGGCAGGTGTACTTCGTGCCCTTCGGTGCGGCATGCGAGCGCCGGCGCTGCGGCTGCGTCAGGTATTGCGCGGGATTCGCGGCGAACTTGTCGTGGCAGTGCTGCGAGCAGAAGTGGTAGGCCCGGCCCTCGTGCTCCAGGCTCGGCTTGCCCGCGCCGAGCGTGACGGACATGCCGCAGACCGGATCCTTCACCGTTTCCGCGCCGGCGCCACCCTCCCCGTGGGCGTGAGGGTGTGCGTGTTCCGGATCGTTCCGGGTCGAATCGGCCGCTGCGTCCATGGAGGTCACCTCTTATCCGTGTGGGCGCCGGAGGTCAGCGCGAGATCGCGAGCTGGTGGCCCTCGCCGCCGGGAAGCTCGATTCCGCCTACCAGCTTCAGCGACGCCTGGTCGACCACCCAGATCTTCGGTTCCCTGCTGCTCGAGACATAGAGCTTGCCGGTACCGCGTACCGCACCCAGATGATAGGGCGCCGGCGAGAGCGGCAATGTGCGGCGCGCACCGGTCTGTGCATCGAGCGCGATCAGCTTGTCTTCGGTCACCAGGCTGGCATAGAGCCAGCGGCCGTCGTCGCTGATGTCCAGGCCGTGCAGCCGTTCTCCCAGTGCATGCCTGCGCTCCACGCGGCCGGAGGCGAGCGACACCTCGGTCACCTGCCCGCCGCGGTCGTTCGCGACGAACAGGCGTTTGCCGTCGGGCGCCAGCACCATGTGCTCGGGGGAAGGCCCCGCTTCCAGGGTGCGAAGGACCTTCCATGTGCGCGCGTCGATCTCGCTCACCGTGCCGTTGCCGCTGTTGCTCACATAGACACGACTGCCGTCGGGCGTCACCACCGCATAGTTCGGCGCGGGCCCGGTGGCGATGGTGCGTACCAGCTTGTTGGCCGTCAGGTCTGCGACGCTGATTGCGCCGCGGGCAGGATGTGTGGACAGGACGTAGCGCCCGTCGGGCGTGATCGCCTGGTGGTGCGTCCAGCCCGCCACGCCGATGGTGGACATGACATGGCCATGGGCCGGGTGGATCACCGACAGTCTGCTGTTGGGCATGTCCTCGGCCGCCCCTCGAGGGAGCGGCCTCTCCGACATGCTGCCCGCGACCAGGTAATGGCCGTCCGGCGTGGCCACCAGTCCGTGCGGATTCTCGATGCCGTCGAAGGTGCGCAGGACGCGGTCGGATGCCGCGTCCACCGCGATCACCTTGTTCGCCGAACCGAGAGGGACGTAGACGGTCGTTCCGGCCCACGCCGGAAGAACGGCGGCGGACAGGCCGACGGCAGCCGCGGCCGCAATCGCCTTGCACTTGCACCCGTACCCGCACTGGCACTTCATGGACGCGCCGGCCCGGCGGCGCGGGCTTGCCGGAGGCGACCCGCTGCGCCGCCTCGATGCCCAGTCCCACGCAAGCGCCGTGATTTCGATCAGCTCACGGAACCGATCCCTCTCGACATCCTCGTTCATCGCGTACTCCTCGCCTGACGTTGCGTTCGCCGCTTCATGATCCCGATTCCGCGCCCCGGCCTGCGCCACCCCGGAAGCGCGGCAGGAAAGCCGGCGTGCGCAGCGCGTACCGCGTCCACTCCTCGCCGAACCTTGCCGCCGCCTCCGCTTCCTCCTGCCGTGCGAGCCGCACATAGACCGCGACGAGGATCGGGAACATCACCAGCGTGACCAGCGTCGGCCACTGGAACAGGAAGCCCGCCATGATGGCGATGAAGCCCACATATTGCGGATGGCGCAGCCGCGCATAGGGCCCGGTCATGGCGAGCCGGCCGCTTACCTGCGCCGCGTAGAGCACCCGCCATCCCCCCCCGAGCAGCCAGAAGCCGCCCGAGATGAGCACGAAGGAGAGCAGGTGGAAGGGCCCGAAATGCGGATTCGAGCGCCAGCCGAACATGACCTCCAGCAGATGGCCGGAGTCGTGGGCGAGGAAGTCGACGCCGCGGAACTTCTGCGCCAGCCAGCCCGACAGCAGGTAGATCGTGAGCGGGAAGCCGTACATCTCGGTGAAGAGCGCGACGACGAAGGCCGAGAACATGCCCAGCGTGCGCCAGTCGCGCGGGCTGTGCGGCTTGAAGAAGCTCGCCGCGAACAGGATGAACACGGCGGAGTTGATCGCCACCAGCGACCAGAGGCCGTAGGCGGGCGAGGTCTCGTTCACTTTTCATCCTTCCCGGCTCCGCCGCCATGACCAATGTGACCGCCATGCATGAACAGGTGCATCAGCGGACAGGCAGCCAGGATCAGCCACGGCAGCCAGCCCAGAAGGTGGGCGCGGTGCTCGACCGCCATCAGGAACAGCGCTGCGGCGGCAAAGCCCCCGAACACCCACCAGCTTCGCCGGCTCGTACGGTCGGGCGCGGGCGAATCGGGCATCTGCAATCCGGAATGATCGTGCGTGTGCATCGTTGGCCCCTGGATCGATCGGGAGTGTGCGCGCGGCACCCTGACCGGAGTCTGACCGGGGAATTACGTTACTGTTACCTCGCTGCCGCCCGGATCCGCCGCGCGTGCGCCTTTGCGGCGGCGATCCGGCCCTGCGGGCTGCTAAGCCGCGAGATCGTGCTTCTTCCGGTCGAACTCCTGCTTCTCGATCTCGCCGCGCGCATAGCGCTCGCTGAGGATGTCGAGGGCGTCCTTCTCCCGGCGTTGCCCGGGCGATGCCCCGCCTCCCCAGAGACCCTTCACCAGCGCCACGATGGCGACGACGAGGAGGATCCCGAACAGGGTCATGCCGATCATGCCGAACCCCATCGGCCCCCAGCCTCCGTCAACTCCGCCCATGCCCCACATCGCAGACCTCCTTTCCTCCTCCACCCCCTGCGCGCCGCCATGCCAGCAGGCCGGCCAGGCCCGCGAACAGCACCGAACCGAATCCCCATACCCAGGCGTAGCCGATCATGTCCCCCCACGGCGCCAGCGCATAGGCCACCGCCAGGATCGCCCACACCACGGTGATGGGGGCGACGAGCCAGAAATCTTCGTTCATGCGTCGTCTCCCGTCAGTGTCCGCCGCCGCCGCCGATCGCGGTGACCGGCAGCGTCTGCATCAGTTCGAATCCCAGCGCGGTGAAGGCATACATCGCGCCCACGATGAGCAGCACCGAGAGCGGTCCCACCCAGGCGGTGACGCCGGGCCGCAATGCGACCGCGCCCCAGGCCACCGTCGCCGGGGCGGCATGCGGGGTGCTCCGGCGCTGCGGCAGCAGCGACATGGCGATGCCGGCCGCGAAGATCGCCAGCGCCAGCGCCATCACGGCGCCGCCGATGCCCACCGCCGCCATCAGCCCCTGCCACAGGACTGGTGCCTGGTTCTGGTAGGCCACGTCGATGACCCGCCGCGGCACGCCCAGGTAACCCGCGGTCACCCCGGCCGCGCCGAACACCAGCAGGCCGGCAAAGGCGAGCCAGGGCATCCAGCGCAGCAGGCCGGGACGCCACAGCGCGCGCCCGCCGATGGCCGGCAGCACCACGGCGAGCGCGGCGAGCAGCGTCAGGCTCACCGTGCCGAGGGTGAAGAAATGAAAGTAGCCGGGCACGAAGAAGGTGTCGGACAACAGCGGCGCCAGCCGTTCCTGGATCAGCACGAACGCGAAGGTGATGCCCAGGGCCATGCTGAGCGCCGCCACCCCGACCGCGGCCATGGCTGGATTGCGCCAGGGAAGCAGGCGGATCCAGCCGAACAGCCCGCGCCCGCCGTGGCTGCGGGCATGCACCTCCAGCGAAGCGACGATGATCAGGAAAGCGGTGAGCGTCGGCACGCTCACGAACAGCGACAGCATCGAGCCCGCCACCCGCACCGCGCCGGGCAGGTCCGGCTCGAGGAACATGTGGTAGAGCGAGGTGGGCGGCACGAACACCAGGTACATCGAGAACACGATCTTGGAGAAGCGTTCGCCGAACACCGATTTGACCCCGGTCAGCTCACGCATCAGCACGTACCACAGGATCACGGTGGCCATCAGCGGCAGATAGTGCATGTTGTGGAACACGATGTGCCAGTCGGTACCCTGGCTCGCCGGGAACGGCGCGAGGCCCAGCACCCACAACGCCCCGGGCAGGAAGGCATGCAGCGCGGCGAAGCCGCTCACCATCAGGAAGCCGGCCCACACGAAAAGCGCGAAGCCCACCGAACTCATCCGCTCCTGCCTGCCCTGCAGGCGCGGGGCCAGCAGGGTGGCAATGGCCGAGACGGGCAGCACCATCAGGCCCGCGCCCAGCAGCAGGTAGCCGAGATCAAACGCGAGCATCGCCTGCGGGGTCTGCGACGCAAGCTCCGGCGTGCCGTTGTACAGCGGGGGCATGCCCAGGAAGGCGCTCGCCGTGCTCACGCCGAACCCGGACAGGATCAGCGCGAATCCGGCCCAGGCCGCGCCCCGCCAGGCGAGCCCGCGGCCTTCCTCGACCGCGGCGAAGCCCAGAAGCAGTGCGGCCTGCACGGTGAACAGCCAGTAGAAGAAGATGCTCACCCCGTGCAGGGTGAGGAAGCGGTATCCGGTGTTCGGGATGATGTCGAGGAATCCGGCGCGCGCAGCCGCGGTGACCACTCCACCCAGGATCCCGAGGGCGAGCGCCGCGAGCGCAGCCGATGCCATCGCGACCAGCAGCCGGCGATCCGGCGCCGGCAGTGCGGCGAAGCGTTCCCTGTAGGTCGTTTCCATGCTCATGCCACCTCGATCGTCGCCTGCATGGTGTCGTGGGCCGGGCCGCAATAGACGGTGCAATTCACCAGGTAGCGGCCGGGTTTCGGGAACGTCATCTCGGTTTCCGTGACGCGGCCCGGATGCAGCCGCGTCATGCGTGCGCCGCGTCCGAACTGGATCGAGGCGCCGTGCGAGAGGTCGAGCGCCATCATGCGGAAGCGATAGCGACGCCCGGCATCCAGGCGCAGCGCGCTGGGCATGTAGTACCACATGCCTGCCGCCAGATAGACGTCGAGCGGCCGATCGGCGTCCACGTGTCCCGCCCCGCCGTGGCTCGCCTCTTGCGCGCCCGGTGCCGGCGCACCGCCTTCCATCTTCATCGCCTGCCCCACTGCGTCGTGGCCGGCGTGCGCAGCGGCGGGCGCAGCGTCGTGGCCCGCCATCTTCCGGCCAACACTCGCCTTCCCGGGCGCAGCTTCGGAGACGGACTTCGCGCTCTGCCCCATGGCCGCGTGACCCGCCGTCCCGTGGTCCATCGCGCCGCCACCCATCGCCGCGTGATCGCTCGCCGCGCCGCCGGTGGCACCGTGGTCCATGTCCCCATGATCCATCGCGCCTTCACCGGCGGCATCGTGGCCCGTCGCGCCGTGGCCCGCGTGCGCATCGGTGGGCGCGCTCGCGCTCATGCCGGAGGCGCCCGCAGAGGCCGTCAGAACGCGCGGATGCACGCTTCCGTCGGGCAGCCGGTAGCGCTCGATGAACTGCTCGGTCAGGCGCCGGAATTCCTCCGCCGTCGGGCCGGCCGCCCCCGCGCCATGTTTGCCGTGACCCCCGCCGGTCGCGGCCGCCGATTCGCGACTTCCCAGTCCGAGCAATGCCAGGGGCCCGGGGGCGGCGCCGTACGCGGCCCACAGGCCGTACAGGCTGACGCCGCCGAAACCCAGGGTGGCGATGAAAGACCTGCGCGTGGTCCAGTGCTTCGTCGACGCGGTGACGGGCGACACGGTTTCTCCTTCCGGGGAAAGTTCGGGAATCGCGATTGTCCCTGCGCGACCCGAACCGGATGCTGACCCGGCGATTACATTTCTGTAACCTGCGCCGGGGCGGCGCACAGTCGCATAACATCGGGAAACCGCGGGAATGGAGCAGGCACCATGAAGATCCTCGTGGTCGAAGACGAGCCGAAGACCGGCGAGTATCTGCGGCAGGGCCTCACCGAGGCCGGATTCGTCGTCGATCTTGCGCGCGACGGTCCCGACGGCATGCATCTCGGACAGACCGGCGAGTATGACCTGATCATTCTCGACGTGATGCTGCCGGGGCTGCCCGGCTGGCAGGTGCTCGAAGGCATCCGCAGGGCGGGCATCGCGGTGCCGGTGCTCTTCCTCACCGCCCGCGACCGCGTCGAGGACCGGGTGAAGGGGCTGGAAGCGGGTGCCGACGACTATCTCGTCAAGCCGTTCGCCTTCGCCGAACTGCTCGCGCGCTGCCGCAGCCTGCTTCGGCGCGGGAAATCGACCGAACCCGAGGTGCTGCGCGCCGCCGATCTGGAGCTCGACCGGCTGCGCCGGCGCGTCACCCGCGCCGGTCGCCGTCTCGATCTCACCGCCAAGGAGTTCGCCCTGCTCGAGCTGCTCCTGCGCCGCCGGGGCGAGGTGCTGCCGCGCTCGCTGATCGCCTCCCAGGTGTGGGACATGAACTTCGACTCCGACACGAACGTCATCGACGTGGCCGTGCGACGGCTGCGCGCCAAGGTGGACGAGGGCTTCGAGCCGAAGCTGATCCGCACGGTGCGAGGGATGGGCTACGTGCTGGAGACCGAGCCCGGATGAGTCTGCCCGGCCCCCGATCGATCACCTTCCGCCTGACGCTGCTCTTCGCCGCCGCCTCGACCGCGGTGCTGCTCGCGCTCGGTCTGGTGATCGGCGGCGCGGTCGAGGCACACTTCGTCGAACAGGACACCGAGGCGATGTCCGCCAGGCTGGAGACGATCGCACATCTCCTGGCTGAGGCGCGCACGCCGGCGCAGCTCGAAGCATCGGCTCCGGAACTGGAGGGACCCACCGCCCACCACGAGGCCGGCGGCGGCGGCGGGCTGGCCATCACTGTCCTCGCGGGCCAGGACGGCGGCCGGAAGATGTTCGCAACGCCGGGCGTCGACTTTCCGGCGGCCCTGCTGGACCGGTCGGTCGCCGTGAGGGGACCGCTGTCCTGGCGGCAAGGCGATCGGCCCTGGCGCGGGCTCGCTGCCCGGCTTCCGATCGCCATCCCCGGCTGGCCGCCGGCACTCGTCGCGGTGGCGCTCGACATCACCCATCACGATCGGTTCATGATCTCGTTCCGGCGCACGCTGTGGCTGTTCGTGGCTGCCGCCGCGCTGCTCACGGGGCTGCTCGGCTGGGCCGCCGTGCAGCGCGGGCTGGCGCCGCTGGCGGCGATCCGAAGGGAAGCGGAAGCGATGACCGCCACCCGTCTCCACAAGCGCCTGTCGGCCGGGTCGGTCCCCGCCGAACTGGCGGAACTGGCGGAAACGCTCAACGACATGCTCGCCCGCCTGGAGGACTCCTTCCGCCGCCTCTCGGACTTCTCGGGCGACATCGCCCACGAGCTGCGCACCCCGGTGACCAATCTGATGACCGAGACCCAGGTGGCGCTGTCGAAGCCGCGCAGCGCCGAGCAGTACCGCGAGGTGCTCGCCGGCAACGCCGAGGAGTACGAGCGCCTCGCGCGCATGATCTCGGACATGCTCTTCCTCGCCCAGGCCGAGCACGGGCTGGCGGTGCCCAGCCGCGAACCGGTCGCTCTGGAAACGCAGGTGCGCGAGCTGTTCGACTTCTACGAGGCGCTGGCCGAGGAGAAGGGCGTGCGGCTCGCGCTCTCGGGCGCGGGGCGGGTGGCCGGCGACAGGCTCATGCTCAGGCGGGCGCTGTCCAACCTCCTCGCCAACGCCATTGGTCACACACCCCCGGGCGGCGAGATCCGGGTGCGGATCGACGCAGGCGGCACCGGCGAGGTGATCCTCGCGGTCGAGAACAGCGGCGAGGCGATCGCCCCCGAGCACCTGCCGCGGCTGTTCGACCGCTTCTACCGCGCCGAGCCTTCACGGCACCACGGCGGCGCAGGGCTCGGGCTGGCGATCACGCGGTCGATCATCCGCGCCCACGGCGGAGAGATCACGGTGCGCTCGGGCGCACAGGGCACCTGCTTCGAGATCCACATGCCGGATTGCGGATAGCGATATCCGGCCGCGCGGCAGCGATTCCAGCAGTCCGGCCTTCGCTTCGCACCATCCGATTCCGAGCTTCACGGCGACCCATCCCGGCGAATCGTGTGCAAGTCGCAACGACAGAACGCCGCCTCGTCTCGCCGCGCGCGCAAACGAAAACGCCCAACCGAGAGGGGTTGAGCGTTGAAACTTGGTGGCGGAACACGGAACCGAACCCGCGGCCGCTTTCAGGAGTGAATAGTAACACGTTGGCCTCGCGAGCGCGGCTTCGATGATTTGGCCGAATCAATCCGCCAGCTCGTAGCCCGTGCTGCGTCCGCCACCCGGAGATTTCTTCAGCACACCGAGTTCCAATAGCTGCGTGATATCGCGCAGCGCAGTGTCTGGCGAGCACTTGGCGATGGCGGCCCATTTGCTGCTGGTGAGTTTGCCTTCGAAACCGTCGAGTAGCCGGTTCAGCAGTTTCACCTGCCGCTCGTTCAGCGGCATGCCCGCCCAGCGTTGCCAGAAACGCGCCTTCACCAGCACGGCATCCAGCGTGGTCTGCGAGCTGGTAACGGCGCGCCCGAGCGTGCCAAGGAACCACGCCAGCCAGCCGGTGACGTCAAGCGTGCCCTTTTGCGTGCGCTCCAGTACATCGTAGTAGTCGCGGCGTTCGCGCTGAATCTGCGCCGACAGGCTGTAGAAACGCTGCGGACTGCCATCGGCGCGGGCCAGGAACAGATCGCCCACGGCACGGGCGATGCGCCCGTTGCCATCGTCGAAGGGGTGCAGGGTCACAAACCAGAGGTGCGCCAGCCCGGCCTTGATGAGCATCGGCTCGCCAGTTTCCTCATTGGCCCACGCCAGATAACGCGACGTTTCAGCAGGCAGCACATCGGCGGGCGGCGCCTGAAAATGCACTTTGCGCCGCCCCATTGGGCCGGAAATCACCTGCATCGTCCCCGCCGCATCGTCGCGCCATTGGCCCACCGCGATCTTGTTCATGCCCGAATACCCGGTTGGGAACAAGGCCGCGTGCCAGCCGAACAGCCGCTCGCCAGTCAGGGGGGAGGCAGCGCGGGATGTCGCGTCGAGCACCATTTCGACCATGCCTTCGACGTGCCGATCCACCGGCGCCACCGCGCCGATGTCCACGCCCAGTCGCCGTGCGATGGACGAGCGCACCGATTCGAGGTTCAGCATCTCGCCTTCGATTTCGCTGGTCTTGACCACATCCTCGGTCAGCGCGGCAAGGCTGGCCTGATCGCGCAGCGCCATGCCCACGTCGGCCAATCGCCCCAGCAGCAGGCCCTGGGCGCGGCTGACATCGGTCAACGGCGCGGCCAGCGCCGACAGGTCGTAGCGCCAGGCCGGCCAGTCGTCGGCCTGCCAGATATAGAGTTTTTCTCCGCCATTCATGCGGAGATTAAACGCCCAATTCGCCGCAAAAGCAAGCCATTCTCCGCGAGATGTGCGGCGCATGGTGTGTCTATTCACCGCAGCGGTCAACGCATCCTGGCGCTGCCCGATAGTGACGGTGGACGGCCACCGAAAACACAACTCCGATCTTAAACGGCCGCGGCAACCGTAGCGGTTGGGCGTCATCAGACGGGTTCTGCCTCGGCCTTTGCAAACAGCCTGTCGAAGCCGGAAAGCTGCCAGGTTGTCGCGGCGCGTTGAATCTTGACCAGTCGTGCGCGTTGAATAATGACCAGGGCACGTAGCCGGCTGTCATCAACCGGTTGAAACGAAATGTAGGGGAAACAGGTGCGCTGCGGGAAGCGGCGCAGGGCGTAGCCGGGAGCCGGTTTCTGGGTCCAGTCCAAAATCTGCTGTAAATTCGATCCGATAAATTCGTTAGATTCCGGTTTTTCTAACTGTTGAGCACGACCACTTTATCGCTGTTGGCGGGTGCCGCCTCAAATGACTTGCGTCAGGCGCACTCTGTGAGCCACTTCCTGCCGCATCATCCGCGGCATGGAAGATTACCCTGCCTACATTGTCGTCCGGCCTGTGGGCATGGAGGATGACCCTTGCGGTGGTCCCGGTCGTTTGGACAGCCACCGGGGTGGAATAAGCTAAGGCTGGTGCCGGGGTGTTGGTTTTGACTTTCCCGGATTTTATTACGATTGGATCGAGCGCTGTGGAGCTTGTGGGCAGCCGCCGACCTGTGGGCAAGCGGTGGGCAACGCGTAGCGTTGTCCATGGCTTGTCCATGGGGGGCCACGGCTTCGCGGTCAGGCGGGAACTGGCGCAGCCGGCTGTCCACAAATCCACAGCGCATCGTCTTTCTCGCATGTTACGCCGCCAGGGGTTGGGCGTCCGTTAGGGTGCCAAAGTAGGTCCCGTCCGGCGTATTCCAGCCAAGCGACTGATGCGGCCGGCGGCAGTTGTACCAGTCGAAACACGCTTCCAGGCTCTTCTTCTGCTCGATGCCATCCTCGCACGGGCGCAGATAGACCCATTCGTGCTTCACCGTCCACCACAGCCGCTCGACGAAGATGTTGTCGTGGCAGCGTCCCCGGCCGTCCATACTGATCTGGATGCCGTGCGCCTTGAGCACAGCGGTGAATTCCTCGCTGGTGAATTGGCTGCCCTGGTCGGTGTTGAAGATGTCGGGCGTAGCGTAACGGGCAATGGCTTCCTTCAACGCCGCCGTACAGAAGTCACTGGTCAGCGTGTTCGACAGGCGCCAGCTCAGTACTTTGCGCGTCGCCCAGTCCATGATCGCACACAGGTAGAGGAAGCCGCGCCGCATGCGGATGTAGGTGATATCAGTGGCCCACACGTGGTCCGGCCGGCTGATCTCCAGCCCGCGCAGCAGATACGGATACACCTTGTGTTCCGGATGCGGCTTGCTGGTGTCGGGCTTGGGGCCGACCGCCCACAGGCCAAGCTTCTTCATCAGACGACGAATCGCTTGAGCATGGCCTGCAAGCGCCGGCTGCCGTACATCGGGTTCTCGGTGAAGAGTTCGTCGAGCCGTTTGAGCAGGTCGAGTTCTTCCTGCGATTCCGGACGGGGCCGGTAATAGAGGCTGCTGCGCGAGATGCAAAGCAGCTTGGCTTGCCGGGACACGGACAGCGCGCTCCCCGGGGCAATCATCGCGCGCCTTTCAGCAGGCGGGCAATGGCGGGCTGTCCGGCCAAGAAATCCCGTTCGACCTGCAATTGCCCGATCTTGCGATGCAGGTGGTCGATGATTTTCTGCGGGTCTGCAGCCTTCTTGTCGCCGCGCTCAAACAGTGTCTTGGCGTTCTTCACCAGTTCCTGCTTCCAGGCGCCGATCATCGTCGGATGCACCCCATACTCCGAGGCCAACTCCGCCAGCGTCTTGTCACCAGCCAGTGCCGCCATCGCCACTTGCGCCTTGAATTCCGCGCTGCGTTGCTTGCGCTTCGCTCCCGTGTTTCACGTTCCTTTCAACCGGTCAGCTTCGGCTTATCCGACTGTCCAAAAAAACGTGACCGCCGCACTTTTGTAGAAGCGTTCGGTGCGGTTCATGGCCCTCCTTCGCTGTGGCTCACCAGATGACTCATACGGGGATTATTCCAGATTGGCATATCGGCGCAATTCCCGGCCGCCCGCCATCTCCCAACCACAACCTCCTGCCCGCAAACCCGCATGGTTGCGTGGGGTGGCCTCAGGAGCGCTCCTCAGGCAAACAGAGAACGGAGAGGTTTCTCGGGGCGAAACGGGCCGGTTCTCGCCGGGAAAACGATGTCGGCGCTCCTGAGGGTATGGCGCGAAGCCCCGCCAGCACTGGCGTTTCGGGCGGGCGTAAAAAAAGCCCGAAACGGGTTCGGGCTTTGGGGAGTGGTGGCCAAGGGCGGAATCGAACCACCGACACAAGGATTTTCAGTCCTCTGCTCTACCAACTGAGCTACTTGGCCGCGGGCAACACGCGCGCCCGCCGATTGACCGGGGGCGCGAAGCGATTATATCGCACGCACGCCCCGCGCCGGCGGCCCCGCGATGCGTCGGCCCACCCCCGAATCCGGGGTCAATGCACCGTGCACACCATGCATGGGTCGAAGGAGCGCACCACGTGCTGGACCGCGACCGGCACCCTCTCGCCGGGAGCGACCGGGGTGCCGGCGAGCGCCTGCTCCAGCGCTCCGGGCATGCCGTCGCGGTCGCGCGGCGAGAAGTTCCAGGTGGTCGGCGCGATGATCTGGTAGTTGCGGATGCGCCCCGCGCTCACCTCCAGCCAGTGCCCGAGCGCGCCGCGCGCGGCCTCGACCAGGCCTGCCGCGGAGGCCTCGCGCGGCAGCTCGCCGTGGCTGCAGAACGGCTCGCCGGGACGCAGCGCGCGCGCCCAACGCTCCATTTCGGGGACGACCAGCGCGAGTTCGAGCAGCCTCGCGACGACCCGGCCGGCGACATTGCCGCCGTCGTGCGCGACCAGATCGCGGATCAGCGGGTGCCCATGCACCATCTGGCGCGCCAGCGCGCCGGTCTCCATCACCCGCCCGTTCCAGCGCGGCGCCTTGCACCAGGTGTAGCCGCCCGCGTTGTCGGCATCGGGAGCCGTGACCCCGGAGCAAGGATGGCTCACCGGCTCATCACCGGCGAGCCAGGCATGCGAGATGTCTTCGCTGATCGCGCCCGGATCGAGCCCGTGCAGGCCCCCGTCCCACACCCCGGCGCGGAACAGGTGCCCCTGCGCAAGCGGGTAGGCGCCGTAGCTGATGAAGCGATCCGTCGCGCGACCCAGCCGGTGCAGATCGAGATCGCGCGCGATCTCGAGGAAGCGCGCGAAATCACTTCCCGGATGCGCCTCGCACCAGGCATCGAGCGCGGCCGCCTTCTCCAGCGCCGCCACCTCTTCGAGCGTGGCCCCGAAGAGCACGCATTCGAGCCAGTCGCGGAAACGGCGCAGGAGCGCGATCAGGCGGATGCGCTCCGAAGCCTGGACGGCACGCCCTGACCCGCCCGGCTGGATCGAGAGCGTGTGCGGCCACTTGCCGGCGAGAAAGCCCATCAGCCGGAGGAACTCCATGCGCGCCGGGAGTGCCTCGGCGGCGGCGCTGCCGGTCACGGCCCTGAAGCGTTCCGTGGTGCCGTCGAACCACGGGCGAGCGCGGTACGCCTCGCGCGCGAAGTCCGGCATGAAGAACAGGTAGAAGTGGGTGAGATGGTCGGCCAGATTCTCGGCAGCGAGGACGAGGTTGGCCGCGAGCCGGCCGTTTTCCGGCGCCTCCACGCCGATGGCTGCGGCGAGTGCCTGCGCGCAGGCACTCGACTGCGCGACCGAACAGATCCCGCAGATGCGCGGGACGAACACCAGCGCATCGAGCGGATCCTTTCCCGACAGGATGCGCTCGAAACCGCGGAACATCGGCGAATTCACCCAGGCCGTGCGCACCACGCCGGCCTCGACTTCGAGCGTCACCTCGAGATCGCCCTCGACGCGGTTGAAGGGACCGACCACGAGTCGCATCACTTGAGCCCGGTCCTGCGCACCGCCGGGGTCACCACCAGATGGTCGGCGGTGGCGTTCTCGCGCACGCGCCGCGGCGTGGCCGACTTGGACAGCGCCGCGAGCGCGACGAACCATGCCTTCGGCATGTCGGTGGGCAGCCCGATCGGGATGCCGGCGATCTTGGGCGTGCGCGCGAAGGGATGCCCCGGCTCCTCGAAGCCGGGCTCGGTGCAGCTCACGCAGGCATAGCCGCCGCGGGTGCACGAGCCCTCGCCGTTCCACGGCCGCAGGTTGCAGTCGGCATGCGCCTGGGTGCCCTTGCAGCCCAGGTTCTCCATCAGGCAGCCCAGGTCCGACGGTTTCTCGGCACTCGCCTTGAATTCGTAGTACTCGTTGCGCGCGCAGCCGTGATGCACGAGCTGATCGGCGTACAGGCGCGGGCGGCCGAGCGCATCGAGATCTTCCTCGCGCAGCTCGCCCGCGGCGAGCGCAGCCAGAGTGTCGATCACCCAGCCCGGGTGGGGCGGGCAACCGGCGACGTTGATCACCGGCAGTCCCGAGCGCGAGCGATAGCTCGCGCCGAGCAGGCCGCCGCGGATCGCTCCGTCATACTGCAGGCCGCACGCCTCGGCCGGATTCTCCCCCGCCGCCGGGATGCCGCCATAGGCCGCGCAGGTGCCGATCGCCAGCGTGTGGCGCGCCTGCGCGGCCAGCCGGGCCACCCATTCGGTCATCGGTCTTCCGGTGCCCGAGACCCTGTGGAAGCGGCCGCTGCCATGAGGGCCGCGCAGCATCGCGCCTTCGATGCACAGGATGTCGACCGGAGTGCGACCGGCGGCGCAGCCTTCGAGCAGATCGAGCGCCTCGGCCGCAGTCGGCTCGGAGAGCGCCGGATGCCACAGGAGATCGATGCCGGCATCGCGAAACTGGCCGAGCGGGTCGCGCGCCTCCGAGCACAGCAGCGACATGGTGCAGCCGCCGCAGCCGCCTGACTGGAGCCAGAGGAGATTCATCGACATGATCGAAGCTTGCCGTGGACCGCGCCGCACGGCAAGCGGTGCGGTCAAGTTCTTGCCGGGTTCCGCAGCACGCCGCCGAGGAAAGCGCGGCGGGAAAGCGGCCGGTACAGCAGCGGCCGCCCTTCGAGACCGGCCTGTTCAGCGTCGCGCGCTGCGCCGCCGTATGTCGTCAGCAGCACCTCGATCACCGCGAGCGCCGCATGGCGGGCAGCATCATGACTGAAAAACTCGAATGCTGGCGAAAACAGCGAGCATATCTGGAAGGCACCGAGTTCGCCCTCCGCGCCGCCGAGGAATTCGTAGTCGCCGCACGGAAAAGCCCAGCGCTGCCGCTCGTCCGGGCCAAGGCGGCGGAACGCAGGATTGCCACCGGGGAGTAGCATCAGGTTGATCGCCCAGGGCGTGACCAGCACGCCCAGCCAGAGACCCTGCCAGAGGTGAAAGCCGCAGGCCTCGACGCGCAGCGCTGGATTATTCACCGGCAGGCCGATCATGCGCGTCGCGGCGATGCGCCCGAAGACACGTTCGATAAGAGGCGCGGGACTTTCGCCCTCACTCATCGTGCAACACCATGAACTTTTGTTTCGGCGCATCACAGTGCGGGCAACGCCAGTGCTCTGGCAATTGCGCGAACGGCGTGCCGGGCGGTATCTGCCAAGCCGGATCGCCCTCGGCCGGGTCGTACGTCCACCAGCAGATACCGCATTCCAGGCGGGCGTCCGTCGCGATACGCTCGCCGTCACCGAGATACGAACCTTCGAACACGCTCCTATTCCTCCTCCAGGGTTTCCAGCCACTCGGACAGGCGCCCGATGCTGTCCTCGTAGTCCTCGCGGGCGGCGAGCGCCACCTCGGGCACGTCCACAACCTCGATGGTATCCAGGATCAGCTTGTCCATGCTGTTGAAGTACTGCACCCACCAGACGTTGGCGAGCCGCGTGCTGGAGATGCGACAGTTGCCATAGCCGCGCGAGAGGATCGTCACCGGTCCGGCGCCGAGCGCCTGAGCCATGTGGTCGAGATCCTCCGGCGATGCGGGCAGCAGGGTCAGGTTGATGACGTGGGGCGGCTGGCCGACATGCCAGCGCCCCGCGCGTTCGACAATCTCCGCCAGCAGCGACGGCGCGTTCATCAGGCCGGTCCTGCGCTCCGTGTCAGGGCCGGCCGGCTCCGGTGGCAACTCAAGGTCTTCTACACCACAAGACCGAACGGCATCTGCTACGGCCGCGGGGATGGAACAGGCCTCAAGCCGGTCGGCGGCGATGCGGCCGACCGCCCGCGTCTCGCGTACGCGCCAGACCCCGGCAAATAGCGTCTCCTGGATGCACAGGCGTCGCGGCGCCCGTACGATGACGCTGACCTCGCCCTCGCCCAGGGTCTGGTTGAGCAGGTTCAGCGCCGCCGCATTCAGGCCGGTCAGATCGAGACGCGGCGTGCCGAACGGCAGGGTCTGCATCGCTTCGATCAGACGGGCCAGGACCGCGCGCACCTCAGCGAGCGCGCGCGGTTCGGCCGCCTCCAGCGTGGCGGGCATGCGGAACACCGCCATGTCCTCGGCTACGCTCAGGTAGTTCAGGGGCATGTCCTCCGGCTCGGAGCCGGGGCCGACCGCCATTACCGGAATGGGGAACGATTTCATGGCGGGATGCCTCGATGGCAGGTGCCGGCCACGCCCTCGGCGCGCACGGCGGCGCCCGGCACCGGCGCACGGCGCACGGGCCTGTCGAGCATGGCCGCCACTTCGCGCCGGTATTCCTGCCAGTTCCGCATGCCCTCGATCACCCCGACGTAGCCGCCGTCGCGCAGGAAGACCAGGGCCGGCCAGATGCCGAAGCCGTAGCGCGGCGCCAGCCTGCGCGCGGAGGCGGGTTCGAGCACGCCAGCGCGCAGTCTCCGGTCGAGGCTCGTCAGCAACTCGACCAGTACGACCGCCACGTCCCAGGTCTCCGGCACGTGCGCGGGGTCTTCGGCGAAGAGGACGACGGAGTCGCCGAGGGTCGCCGCGAACCGCTCGAACCCGGCTTCGTCGAGGCGGGCCAAACCGTGCAGCTTCTCGAAACGGTTCAACAGGACTGCGAACGCTTCCAGCGTCGGCGACAGCGAATGACCAACTTCATCCATGATTGCTTGTTCCTCGCAGGAAATCGGGAAGCTGCGGTTCGCGCCCGACGAGATCGGCGAAGTGCCTGTCCAGGCCGGAGGGGTCGCCGGCCATCACGGATTCAAGCGCGTCCAGCGCGCCATTGATCTTCCGCGCCTCGATCTCGCTTACCACTTCCCGCGCCGTGCCGAGGAAACCCAGCACCCACTGGCCGGGGACGAGCGGGCCCGTGAGCATCGTATCGACGCGCGCCTCGCCATTGCGGCCGGCGCAGTGTGCGAACTGGCCTTCCATCCGCAGGACCTGCATCGGTATGGCGAGGCACATGTCAGAGAAACCTCGCGTCGCCGATGCGGCACGCCGTTTCCGCCGGCGGGCGTCCGGATTCGTAGGCACCCATGCCAAGCGCGCCAGCGTTGAGGACGGCGGCGACCGTCGCGCCTCGCGACCGCACATCGCAGCCCCAGTCACGCAGGCGCTCGACGGCAACGCCCACCGCCTCCGGGATCCGCGCCCTGACCTGCGGGCGCAGGCTGCCGCCGTAGTCCTCCAGCTCGACCGGCTGCACGCCGATCAGCAGCATTTCGCGCGGACAGCAGTCGCTGAGTTCGGCGGCAGTGATCACTTCCTGGAAGCCGGTCTGGTGCAGGCTCATCTTCCTCGCGCCCATGAAGCGCGGCACCTCGTCCTTTTCCACCAGACGCATCGTGCCTGGCGGCAGTCCATAGTCGATGGCGTCGAAGACGATCAAGCGTTTCGCAGCCTGCACGTAGGGCAGCAGGTAGAGCCCCTGGGTGCCGCCATCGAGGACGCGCGCGCGCTGGGGCAATTCGTATTCCGCAGCCAGCGCCTCGGCGCAGCGCACTCCGAAGCCCTCGTCGGCCCAGAGCAGGTTGCCGATGCCGAGCACCAGGATGTCGAACGAAGAATCTTCCATTCCTGCAGTCGTTCTTGCAAACGTGAACTCCAGGCCCACGCCAACCTCCGCTGCGGATGAAACCCTATTCTCTGAACGTGCGCACGCCGCTGATCATGGTGCTGATCATGGTCTGGCGCGACATGATGTCTTCACGGATGGCCGCGTAGACGTGGATGATGGCGAAGCAGACGATGCCCCACATGCCCAAGTGATGCCAACTGTGCACGGCCTGGCTGCCGCCGAGGAAGGGAATTACCCAGCCGAACAGCGCATCCTGCCAGCTGCCCAGCCCCTTGCCCTCGCCGTAGAGGGCAAAGCCGGTAAAGATCATGAGGACGCCGGCCACGGTGACAAACAGGAACATGAAGAAATGCGCCAGCGGATTGTGGCCGACGTATTTTTTCGGCGTGGGCTCGAGGAACAGGTACCAGCGCAGCTCGTGGAACAGCCCGCTCCACCAAGCGGCGTCGGCGACCGGCAGGAGGAATAGCTGCCGGGCGTGATGGTTGCCCACGACGGCCCAGTAAATGCGCACCAGGAAGCCGATGGCGAACACGTAGGCGGCGGAGAAGTGAGCGAAGCGGATGTAGCCCATGAGGAAGTTCGCGGAGGCCTCGCCGGCCACGGTCGGCAGCGGGCTGGCGATCACGTAGCCGGTAGCGGCGAGCGTCACGATGCACAGGGCATTGACCCAGTGCCACAGGCGCACCGGCCCCTCATAGACGAATACCGAACGACCGGCGGCGCTTTCCACATCCCCGTTGGCATGCGGTTCGACGGACATGACGGTTTTCCTTTCCGCGCGACTCAGCGCACGACGACTTCGGCCAGCTTCCGGCCATCCGGGCTCATGACGTGGGTCGAGCAGGCCAGACACGGGTCGAAGCTGTGGATGGTGCGCAGAATCTCCAGCGGCTCGTCGGCCTTGGCCACGGGCGTGTTCATCAGCGAGGCCTCGAAGGCGCCGATCTGTCCCTTCGGATCGCGGGGGCTGCCATTCCATGTCGTCGGCACGACGCACTGGTAGTTGTCGATCCTGGCGTCCTTGATCCGGATCCAGTGTCCCAGCGCACCGCGCGGCGCCTCCGCGAAGCCGGCGCCCTTGGCCTCCTTCGGCCAATTGGCGGGCTCCCACTTTTCCACGTTGGCGGTGGCCGAGTCGCCGGCCTTGAGGCTGCCCATCAGTTTGTCGAAGAAGTGCTTCTGCTTGTGCGCGGCCCACTGGCATTCGAGGCCGCGCGCCGCCGTGCGTCCGAGCGTCGAGAAGAGCGCCGTGAGCGGTACGTCGAGCTTCTTCAGTACCCTGTCCACCGGTTCCTTGAACTCCGGGTTGTTCTGCACGTAACCGATGATGTAGCGCGCCAGCGGACCGACCTCCATGGCGTGGCCTCGCCAGCGCGGCGCCTTGATCCAGGAATACTTGGCCGTCTCGTCCAGCTCCTTGACGTTGGTCTTCGTGCCCTTGACATTCTTCCCCAGCGCGAAGTTGGGCTCGGTGACGCCGTCGAAGGGATGCAGGCCTTTGGCCTCATCCGGGTACTTGTACCAGGAGTGGATGACGAACTCCTGAATCTGCTCTGGATCCTTGAGGTCCACCTCGTGCACCCTGGTCAGGTCGCCGTTGATGATGGCGCCGCGCGGTAGCAGCAGGTTTTTCGCCGAGTAGTCGTTGGCGCGCTCGGGAATGTCTCCATAGGACAGCACACTCTTGCTCGACAAACCGCCGCCGTACAGCCAACCCTTGTAGAAGGACGCGATGGCGAGCAGATCCGGGATATAGACCTGCTCGACGAATTCGAGCGAGCGGTCGACGATGCTGGAAACCAGGTTCAGGCGCTCCATGTTGATGGCGCCCACGGCACCCGTATCGTGCACGTTGATGGCGCAGGGCACGCCACCGACGAGCCAGTTCGGGTGCGGGTTCTTCCCGCCGAAGATGGTGTGGATCTTGACGATCTCCTTCTGGAAGCCGAGCGCCTCCAGGTAGTGGGCCACCGCCATCAGGTTGGCTTCTGGCGGCAGCTTGTAGGCCGGGTTGCCCCAGTAGCCGTTCATGAAGGGGCCGAGTTGTCCCGACTCGACGAATTTCTTCAGGCGGTTTTGCAGGTCCCGGAAGTAGCCGGGCGAGGACATCGGCCAGATCGAGATGCTCTGCGCCAGCTCGGAGGTCTGCTTCGGGTCGGCCTTCAGCGCCGACACCACGTCCACCCAGTCCAGCGCGTGCAGGTGGTAGAAGTGCACGAGGTGATCATGCACCTGCAGGTTGAGCTGCATGATGTTGCGTATGGAATTGGCGTTCTCCGGGATCTTGATGGCCAGCGCGTCCTCCACCGCGCGCACCGAGGCCAGCGCATGGGTGCCGGTGCACACGCCGCAGATGCGCTCGGTGAAGGCCCAGGCGTCGCGCGGGTCGCGTCCCTTCAGGATGACCTCGAGCCCGCGCCACATGGTGCCGGTGGACACCGCGTTGCGGATGACGTTCTGCCCGTCGAGATTCACCTCGACGCGCAGATGCCCCTCGATGCGGCAGATCGGGTCGACGACGACGCGCTTGCCGGTGTTGTCGAGCTTGAAGCCTTGGGTCTCGTAGATACCCATGTCACCTGTCTCCCTGTTCAGTCTTGCCGGCGCCACTGCCGGAACGGGCCCGCTTCAGCGCCGATACCGCCGCATGCGCCGCCACCGCTACGCCGGCGACCGCCGCCACCGTGCCGCCGACCTTGTCCGCGTTCGATTCCACACCGAACTGCTTGATGTCGGTGACCCTCTCATAGAAGCCGCCCTTGTCCCAGAAGCCTTCCTCGGAGCAGCCGATGCAGCCGTGACCGGACTGGATCGGGAAAGAGACGCCCCCGTTCCAGCGCACGGTCGAGCAGGCGTTGTAAGTGGTGGGGCCCTTGCAGCCCATCTTGTAGAGGCAGTAGCCCTTGCGCGCCGAGTCGTCGTCCCATTGCTCGACGAACTGGCCGGCATCGAAGTGGGGGCGGCGGTAGCACTTGTCGTGGATGCGCTGCCCGTAGAACATCTTGGGCCGGCCCTGGCGGTCCAGCTCGGGAATGCGATCGAAGGTCAGGACGTAGGTGACCACCCCCGTCATCACCTCGGCGATGGGTGGGCAGCCCGGTACCTTGATGATCGGCTTGTCAGTGATGACCTTGTGAACCGGCACGGCCTGGGTCGGGTTCGGCTTCGCCGCCTGCACACAACCCCAGGACGCGCAGGCGCCCCAGGAGATGATGGCCTTGCAGTCCTTCGCCGTCTCCTTCAGCACTTCGACGAAGGGGCGGCCGCCATGGATGCAGTACATGCCGTCCTCGTTCAGCGGCGGATTGCCTTCCACGGCGAGGATGTAGTTGCCCTTGTACTTCTTCGTGATCTCATCGAGGATCGCCTCGGCCTGATGGCCGGCAGCGGCCATCAGCGTGTCATCGTAGTCGAGGGAAAGCATCGACAGCACCACATCTTTCGCGAGCGGGTGCGCGGAGCGGATGAACGACTCCGAGCAGCAGGTGCATTCCAGCCCGTGCAACCAGATCACCGGCGTGCGCGGCTTGGTCTCCAGCGCATGTGCAATCTTCGGCGCGAAAGCCGGGCCGAGCCCGAGCGACGTCGCGGTAAGGCTGCAGAACTTGACGAAGCTGCGTCGCGTGATGCCCTGCCGGCGCAGCGTTTCGTAGAAGGTCTCGACCATGGCTTTGTCTCCGGTAGGTTTCGGTGAGGCATCAACCAAGTTCCGTGCCTGTTTTCAACCCATTCGCAAAGTTCCTTGCACATCAAGCGCTTGGATCGATTCGCGGACATTCGGGAAGAGGGGCCGTTGATTACTTCAATATCGAATTCTTGAGACATGCGGTAAGTTCGATTGCACCCCTGAACGCACAGCGCCCCTCGCGAGGGGCGCTGTCGTGAAGAGGCAGGGAGCGGCTCACGAGCCGCCCTTGCGCTCCAGCCCATAGCGCGAAAGCTTCGCCCTCAGCCCGACGCGCGACAGTCCCAGCTCGTCGGCCACCCGGGTCTTGTTCCAGCGGTGGCGCACCATCGCCTCCTTGAGCACGCGCGCTTCCAGCATCTCGAGCCGGTCCTTGAGCGGGCCGTCGATGCCGGCGAGCATGCGCAGCTCGGGTTCCTGCTCGGGGCTCGCCGCATGCACGACGCGCGCATTCAGCAGATCGGCGCCGAGCCAGGTCCCGTCGGCAAGCGCGAGCATCCGGTGGATCTCGTTCTGGAGCTCGCGCACGTTGCCCGGCCAGCGATAGGCGATCATGCAGTCCATCGCCTCCTGCGTGAAACCGTGCGCCGGCTTGCCGAGCGCGGCCGCGGCGCGCGCGAGCACCTCGCGGGCGAGCAGCGGAATGTCCTGCGGCCGCTCCCGCAGCGGAGGCACGCGCAGCGTCATGGTCGCCAGCCGGTAGTAGAGATCCTGGCGGAAGCGGCCCCTGGCCACCTCTTCCTCCAGGTCGCGGTTGGTCGCCGAGAGCACGCGCACATCCACCGGCACGCTCGCCCGCGCGCCCAGCGGCCGGATCTCGCCTTCCTGCAGCACGCGCAGCAGCTTGACCTGGAAGGCGGGCGAGGTCTCGCCGATCTCGTCGAGGAAGATGGTGCCGGCGTCGGCCTGCTGGAACAGCCCGATGCGGTCTTCATAGGCGCCGGTGAAGGCGCCGCGCTTGTAGCCGAACAGCTCGGACTCGAGCAGCGAGTCGGGCAGCGCGCCGCAGTTCTCGACCACGAATGCCTTGGCGGCGCGCCCGCTCCCATAGTGCATGGCGCGCGCGAGCAGCTCCTTGCCGGTGCCGGACTCTCCGGTGACGAGCACCGGAATGTCATAGGGCGCGATGCGCTCCACCAGCCGGCACAGCGCGTTCATCGGGCTGTCCGGCGCGCGCACCAGGCGGGCGGTGTCGAAGGCCTGCTTCGCGCGCACCTGCTTCGCCTCCACGCGCCGGCGCAGCACGGGCTCCGCGGTGCGAAGTTCGAGCGACAGCCGCTCGTTCTCGGCCTGGAGGCGGTGCAGTTCGGCCGCAGCGCGCACCGTCAGCAGCAGCGACTCGGGCTGCCAGGGCTTGAGCAGATACTGGTAGATGCCCGCCTCGTTGATACCCGCGATGATGTCCTCGGTCTCGCTGTAGCCGGACAGGATGATGCGTACCACGTCGGGCCAGCGGGCGCGCACCTCCTTGAGCGTCTGCACGCCGGAGAGCCCCGGCATGCGCTGGTCGCACAGCATCACGTCGACCGCCTCGCGCTCCAGAAGCGCGAGCGCCTGCTCGCCGCTGGAGACGGTCAACACGCGGAACTCCTCCTCCAGCGTACGGTAGAGTGATTCCTGGAGCCGCGTCTCGTCGTCGGCCACCAGTACGACCGGGGGGCTCATCGGCTGTTCTCCCCGGCGTGCGAGCGCGCGGCGAGGCTCGCCTGGTTGCGCCACAGGTTGCGCCGGTGCGGCGCCAGGTGCAGCGGCGTCCACGCGTGCGGTACGCGATGCACGAAGTGGTAGCGCGCAACGTGATAGCTCGGATCGAATCCGTAGAAGTCGAGTCTCATGCGTTCCAGCTCCTCCTCCCGATACGTCTCCAGCGGCTTGCGCCGCTCGTCGCGTTCCCGCGCTTCGAGCTTGAGCGCGAGCAGGCGATCGAAATCCTCCCGTGCGGCGAGTTCCATGGCCTGCGCGCGCACCCGCGCGAGGAACTCCGGCACGCCCTCGCCGAAACAATCGTCGACGAGCCCAAGCCGCCGGGCCTCCTGCGCGCCCATGGGCAGGCGCATCCGGGTGATCTCCTGCGCGCGCTGCTCGCCCACGCGCCCGGGAAGCAGGTAGGTCCAGTACTCCGAACCGTACAGGTTTCCCATGCCACGGTAATGCGGGTTGAGGACGATGCCGCTGCGCGCCAGCACCCGGTCGGCGGCGAGCGCCAGGAAGACCCCGCCCGCACCGGCGTTGCCGCACATCGCGGCCACCGTGAGCTGCGTGCCGCATTCGAGGACGGCCTTGCACAGGTCGTCCATGGCATTGATGTTCGCCCACGACTCGTCGGCGGGGCTCTCGGCCGCCTCGATGCAGTTCAGGTGGATGCCGTTCGACCAGAAGTCCGTCCCGCCCGTCAGCACGATCACCCGGGTCGTGCGCCGCGCGGCTTCGAGAAACGCATCGCGCAGGCGCAGGCAGTCGCCGGTCGACATCGCGCCGTTGTAGAAGTCGAAGTGCAGGTAACCGACGCCCGCCTCCTCCTCGTAGCCGATATCCTGCCAGGTGGCGGAGTCGCGCCGGGGAAGCGTCGCGGGCGCGGATTCGGGCACGAGTGCGGCGGCCTCGGGCAACGCCTGCGCGGCAGGGAGCTTGAAGGAAGGCTGCGGGCTGCGGCGCTTCGCGTGCCCGATCCAGACCGCGCCGTCGACGGTCGCACGGCACAGCGCGCCCTGCCGCCGCGCCAGCAGCGCGCCGGGTTCGGCGCCGCCCAGGCGCGCCTCGCGGCGGCCGTCGAACAGGAAGCATTCGATGCCCGCGATCCGGTCGAGCACGCCGGGGAATCCGTCCGAGGCGTCGAGCTTGCGCAGGACGGTGCGGGTGTCGTCCCGCGTCCAGTCGATGTGCCGGTCCTCCTGGCGCACGGGCGGCCGCGCGCGAGCGCGGATTCCGGGCATCCCCGGCTCGCAACGCCCGGGCACGAAGCCGCCGCGCTCGAAGCGCTCGAGCGCCTCCGGCACGGCGGCGGCCGCGGCTTCCGTCACCTCGTTGCGGTACAGGCTGCTCTTGCGCGCCTCGCGCATGGCGAACGCGCGGCTCGCCCAGACCTCACCGCCGTCCAGTACCGCATTCGCCTGCAGCACGGTGACGCCCCAGTCGCGCTCTCCCTCGAGGATCGCCCAGTCGAGCGAGGACGGCCCCCGATCGCCCGGAATGCCAGGATGGACGACGAAGCAGGGGCAATGCCGCCAGACCGCCTCGGGGATCGCGCGCTTGAGGAAGGGCGCGACGATCGCATCCGGGCGAAACAGCGCCACGGCCTCCAGGGCGACTGCGTCGTTGATGTCGAACTCGATGGAGACCTCGTGGCCGCGGCGCGACAGCTCGACATAGAGCCGCTGGGCGAGGCTGTTGAAGCTGTGGGTGAGGAAAAGAATTCGCATAAAACTTTTTTCACCACAGAGGCGCAGAGACACGGAGAAATGTTTTTCTCGTTGTTCTCTGTGCCTCTGTGTCTCTGTGGTTAAGGGTTTTCAACATATTCTGGGTAACTGCTCGCCGGTGAGCCAGTCGACGATGCGGCGGCCGCCGAAGCCGGTGCGCATCTGCACGAAGTGCTGCGCATCCTCGTGCACGGCTCCGATGATCGCGGCATCGCGCCCGAGCGGATCGGCGCGCATCGCCTCCAGGAGGCGCTGCGCATGCTCTTGCGCGCAGATGCACACGAGCTTGCCCTCATTGGCGACGTAGAGCGGATCGAGGCCGAGAAATTCGCAGACGGCGGTGACCTGGCTGCGCACCGGCAGCTTCTTCTCCTCGATCAGCATCCCCACCCCGGACTGGCGGGCAATCTCGTTGAGCGTCGTCGCGAGGCCCCCGCGGGTCGGGTCGCGCAGCACGTGGATGTCCGGCACCTGCGCGACCATCCGCGCGACCAGCCGGTGCAGCGCGGCGGTGTCCGATACGATGCCGGAGGCGAACTCGAGTTTTTCGCGGCCGGCCATGATCGCGACGCCGTGATCGCCCAGCATCCCGGAGACCAGGATGCGGTCGCCCGGCTGCGCCCGGTCTCCGGAGATGTCGACGCCCTCGGGCACGACGCCGACCCCGGTGGTGTTGATGAACACGCCGTCGCCTTTGCCGCGCTCGACGACCTTGGTGTCGCCGGTGACGATCGCCACCCCGGCCTCGCGCGCGGCGCAGGCCATCGACTCCACGATGCGCCTGAGATCGGAGAGCGGAAACCCCTCTTCGAGAATGAAGCCGGCGGAAAGGTAGAGCGGCTTCGCTCCCGCCATGGCGACGTCATTGATCGTGCCGTGCACGGACAGGCAGCCGATGTCTCCGCCGGGGAAGAACAGCGGCGAGACCACGTGCGAGTCGGTCGCCATCACCACGCGCCCCGGCGGCAGCGCGAAGCGGGCGTGGTCGTTCTGCGCGGCCAGCCACTCGTTGTCGAAGGCCGCGACGAACAGCTCCTCGATCAGTTGCGCCATCGCCCGCCCGCCGCTCCCATGGGTCATGTCCACGCGGCCGTTCCTGAAGTCGACGGGACGGATGTAGTCTTTTCTGATAGTCATAGCAAAACCAAAGAACCTTTCACCACAGGGGCACAGAGACACGGAGAAATCTTTTTCTCATTGTTCTCAGTGCCTCGATCGACACCTCGTGGCCGCGGCGCGCCAGCTCGACATGGAGCCGCTGGGCGAGGCTGTTGAAGCTGTGGGTGAGGAAAAGAATTCGCATAGGACTTTTTTCACCACAGAGGCACAGAGAAAAGCTTTTCATTGTTCTTCTCTGTGCCTCTGTGTCTGTGTGGTGAATGGTTTTCATCCAGCCACCGCATCGCGCCAGCGCCCATAGGTGTAATGCGCGGCGCAGGCGCCTTCCGAGCTCACCATGCACGAGCCGATCGGAGTGTCGGGCGTGCACACCGTGCCGAACGCCTTGCAGTCCCGCGGCCGCTTGACGCCGCGCAGGATGGCGCCGCACTCGCAGGCCTTGTTGTCGGCCACCGGCCGGGTCTCGATGCCGAAACGGTGTTCGGCGTCGAAGCCGGCGTATTGCGACTTGATGCGCAGCGCGCTGTAGGGCACCTCGCCGAGCCCGCGCCACTCGAAGCTCTTGCGCAGCTCGAACACCTCGGCCACCAGCACCTGCGCCTTGCGATTGCCCTCGCGCGTGACAGCGCGCGAGAACTCGTTCTCGACTTCGGCGCGGCCCTCGTTCAACTGCCGCACCAGCATCCGGATGGCCTGCATCACGTCGAGCGGCTCGAAGCCCGCGATCACCACCGGCTTCTCGTACTCCTCGGCGAAATGCTCGTAGGGCCGGCTGCCGATCACCGTCGAGACATGGGCCGGGCCGATGAAGCCGTCGAGCGGCACCGTTCCGTGGGCGCGCACCTCCGGCGACTCGAGGATGTTGGCGATCGCCGAGGGCGTGAGCACGTGGTTGCAGAACACGCTGAAGTTCGCGAGTCCCTCGCGCTTCGCCGCGAGGATCGCCACCGCCGTGGGCGGCGTGGTGGTCTCGAAGCCGATGGCGAAGAACACGACTTCGCACTGCGGATTCTCGCGCGCGATCGTGAGCGCCTCCGCGCTCGAAACCACCATGCGCACCTGCGCCCCGCGCGCCTTGGCCTTGATCAGGGAGAGCCCGCCCGAGGCCGGCACGCGCATGCAATCGCCATAGACCGCGAGAATGACGCCGCACCCCATCGCGAGCTCGATGGCGTTGTCGATGCGCCCAATCGGCAGCACGCACACCGGGCAGCCGGGGCCGTGGATGAGCCGGATGTTGTCCGGCAGCAGGTCGGCGATGCCGTAACGCGAGATGGCGTGGGTGTGGCCGCCGCAGAATTCCATCAGGTGATAGCTGCGCGCGGAATCGGCCTCGCGCGCGATCCGCGAGGCGAGCACGCGCGCCAGGCCGCCATCACGGAATTCGTCGATATACTTCATCGGGGGACAGGGAACAGGGGACGGGGGACAGGAAGCTGGGCCGGATCGCTTTCGTCCGCGGACAGTGCCGCGAACAGTGCGAGCGTCTTCCCGGCTTCCTCGCAGTCGAGCTTGTGCAGCGCGTAGCCCACATGCACGATCACGTAGTCGCCGGGGCGCACGTCATCGACCAGGGCAAGAGAAATCTCCTTCCTCACCCCGCCGACATCCACCCTCGCCTGATCGCCCTCGAGCAGTTCCACCACCCTCACCGGTATCGCCAGACACATCTCAGCAGTCCTCCATCCCCTGCATCGCGACCCAGGCCTGACCGAGGCTGATCCCGCCGTCGTTGGGCGGCACCCGTTCCGCCTCCAGCACTTCGATCGCCTCGCGTTCCAGGCGCGCGCGCAGCCGCTCCGACAGGATGCGGTTGAGGAAGCAGCCGCCTCCCAGCGCGACGCGACGAATGCCGGTGGATCGCGCGGCGCCGAGCACCCACTGCGCGAGCGCCTCGGCCAGCGTCGCATGGAAGCGCGCCGCGCCGCGCTCGGCGTCCTTCTCGTCTGCGAGACGCCCGAGCAGCGGGAGCAGGTTCAGCACCAGCGCCTCGTCGATGGCGAACCCGTCCTCGATCGCCTCGAACCTCCCGTGGCGCGCCGCGGCCGCCTCCAGCAGCATCGCCGCCTGTCCCTCGAACGCGGTCTCGTTCTTTACACCGAGCAAGGCCGCGGCGGCGTCGAACCAGCGCCCACAGCTCGAGGTCGGAGGGGTGTGCACCCCGGCCCGCAGCATCATCGCCACCGCGCCCGCCGCGCGCCGGCTCGCGAAACGGGAGCGAATCTCGCCGTCGCGCCCCAGCAGGTGCAGGGCTGCGGCGGCCATGCGCCAGGGCTCGCGCGCGGCGCGATCCCCGCCCGCGAGCGGCAGTTCGCGCAGGTGGCCCAGGCGCGAGAAGCGCGCGCCCGCCACCCGCAGCAGCTCGCCGCCCCAGAGGCCTCCGTCCTCGCCCAGCCCGACGCCGTCGAGCGCGAGTCCGAGCAGCGGGCCTTCAACGCGGTGCTCGGCGGCGATCGCGGCGATGTGGGCGTGGTGGTGCTGCACGCCGAGGAGCTCCAGGCCGCGGGCATTCGCAAACGCGGCCGCGACGCGCGTGGACGCGAAGTCCGGATGCAGATCGTGCACGACGATCTCCGGCTCGATCCCGAGCAGCGTCGTGAGGCGCGTCACCATCTCCTCCAGCGCCGCGCAGGTGGGGCCGTTGTCGAGATCGCCGATGTGCTGCGAGACGAAGGCCTCGTCTGCGCGGGTGAGGCACACCGTGTTCTTCAGGAAACCGCCGAGCGCGAGCACCGGCGGGCCTTCCCGCGCGAGCCGGATCGGCCGCGGCGTGTAGCCGCGCGCGCGGCGCAGGAAGCGCGGCGCCCCCGCGACGATGCGCATCACGCTGTCGTCGCAGCGGGTGACGATGTCGCGGTCATGGAGGACGAAGGCATCGGCGATGCCCGCGAGTCGCGCGAGGGCCTCGTCGTTGTCGCGCACGATCGGCTCGCCGCACGGATTGGCGCTGGTCATGACCAGGGCCAGCTCCTGCGGCTCGTCGAGCCAGACCCCTCCCGAGGGCCGGCCCGCCGCCTCGTGGAAGAGCAGGGTGTGCAGCGGCGTATAGGGCAGCAGCACGCCCACATGACCCAGGCCGGGGGCGACTCCGGGAAGCGCCGCGTCGCAGCCTTCGCGCTTTTCCAGCAACACCACCGGCCGCTCGCGCGAGGCGAGCAGCGCGTGCTCGGCCGCACCGATGCGCGCGAAGCGCCGCGCTGATTGCGCGTTGGCGAGCATCACGGCGAAGGGTTTTTCCTCGCGCTGCTTGCGCGCGCGCAGCCGCGCCACCGCGCCGGCATCGCGCGCATCACAGGCGAGATGGAAGCCGCCCAGCCCCTTGAGGGCGAGAATCTCGCCGCGCGCGATGCGTGCAGCCGCCTCCGCGATCACGTCGGCGCATTCGACGGGTGCGCCGCCTGCGGCGCGCATCGTGAGGCGCGGCCCGCAGTCCGGGCAGGCGTTGGGCTGGGCATGGAAGCGGCGGTTTTCCGGGCTGTCATATTCGGCCTGGCAGGCGGGACACTGGCGGAAGACCGCCATGCTGGTGTCGGGGCGGTCGTAGGGCAACGCACGCGTGATCGTGTAGCGCGGCCCGCAATGGGTGCAGTTGATGAACGCGTAGCGCCAGCGCCGGTCGCGCGGATCGAACAGCTCTTCGAGGCAGGCCGCGCACACCGCCGCCTCGGGCACGACCGAGGTGGCGACCGCACCGGCGCGGCTGCTCTCGATGACGAAGGCGCGCGCCGCCGTGGGCGCCGCCGGGCGCACTTCCAGCGCCGCGATGCGGGCGAGCGGAGGGGCCTCGGCGCGCAGCCGCCCGGTGAGCGCGCGCACACCCTCGGCCGTGCCCTGCACCTCGATCTCCACGCCTTCGGCGTCGTTGCGCACCCACCCGGCGAGCCCGAGGTCGCGCGCGAGCCGATGGACGAAGGGCCGGAAGCCGACGCCCTGCACCTGCCCGCGCACGCGGATGCGGCGGCAGACGATGCTCGCGGCGGCCGCAGCTCGCGCCATCGTGTCAGCCCGCCGGCAGCGCGGCCGCGGCGACCCCGCGCCCGAGCCAGTCGATCCAGCCGTCCATGCCCTCGCCGCTCTTCGCGCAGATCCGCATCACCTCGATCCTCGGGTTGATCCGCCTGGCATATTCGATGCAGCGCCCGCAATCGAACTCCAGATGCGGCAGCAGGTCGGTCTTGGTGAGCAGCATCAGGTCCGAGGCCGCGAACATGTTCGGGTACTTGAGCGGCTTGTCCTCGCCCTCGGTCACCGAGACGACGACGACCTTGTGCGCCTCGCCCAGGTCGAACTCCGCGGGACACACGAGGTTGCCGACGTTCTCGATCAGGAGCAGCGAGTCTCCCGGTGCATCGAGCCGCTCGAAGGCGCGGGCGACCATGTCGGCGTCCAGGTGGCAGCCCTTGCCGGTATTGACCTGGATCGCACGCGCCCCGGCCGCGCGGATGCGCTCGGCATCGTTGCTGGTCTGCTGGTCGCCCTCGATCACCGCGAGCGGCAGCCTGCCCGCGAGCCGCTCGATGGTCTTCACCAGCAGCGTGGTCTTGCCGGAACCGGGGCTGGACACCAGGTTGAGCGCGAAGATCCCGCGCTGCGCGAAGCGCTCGCGGTTGGCCCGCGCCTGGGCGTCGTTCTTCGCCAGGAGGTCCTGCTCGACCCGGAGCCTGCGGCGCCCTTCGTCCTCCCCGCCCGCCTGCGCCGGATCGTGGCGATGCTCCGCGTGCGTGTGAGCTGGCGCATAGCGGTAGTGCGTGTGCGCCCCCTCGTGGGAATGACTGTGCCAGGTCCCGTCCTCGTGGCGGTGGGCATGCTCGCGCGCCCGCCCCTCGATCACCGGTTCGGCCTTGCCACAACCACAGGTCGTACACATCGCGCCTCCCTATTCGACTTCCAGATCATGCACGCGCAGGTGCGTGCCCCCATTCACCTGAAGCTCGTAGCCGCCGCAGCGCGGACATGCGCTCGTGCGGTCCTCGACCGGCACGGTCTCGCCGCAACGCATGCACCAGGCGGCTCCCGGAGTGGCGAGGATCTCGAGCGCCGCGCCTTCGGCCAGGCTGCCGCGGGTGACGGCATCGAAGCAGAAGCGCATCGCCTCCGGTTCCACGCCCGCGAGCGCGCCGATCTCCAGCCGCACCGCGGTGACGCGCGAGAAGCGTTGCCTGCGCGCCTGTTCCTCGATGATGTCGAGCACCCCCTGCGCGAGCGACAGCTCATGCATGGCGCACCCGGATCTCGCAGGCCACACAGGGGTCGAGCGCATGGGCGAGCAGCGCCGCGGCGCGGTGCGCTTCGCCCGTGTCGCTCGCGGGCGTGCCGGCGAGCCCGCGCACGAAGGCGCCTTGCGGATGGAAGTTCCACTCGGTGGGCGCGACGATGCGGTAGCGCGAAACGCGGCCGTCTTCCAGATCGACCCGGTGCATCAGCACGCCGCGCGCCGTCTCCACCGCCGCCATGCCGCAGCCCTCGTGCGGGGCGACGCATCGCATCCAGGGCGGCACCGGCTCGCCCGCGCACAGGGCGCGCATCCGTGCAGGCAGTCCCGCGAGCTCGGCGAGCCGTGCGAGCACGCGCACGGCGACTGTGCTCCCGCGCGCGCCGAGGGCATCCGCGACGAGGGGTCGCGATGCTTCGCGCGCGAGCGCCCCGGTCTGCGCCGGCGCGCCCTCGCGCACGGGAGCGGCCGCGAACCCCTCGGAGGCCGCGATCGCGCTCGCGAACTCGCCCGCGAGCGCTTCCTCGTCGGGCAGGCGCAGCAGGGCGACCTCGCAGGCTCCCGCAGGCAGGTCCCACAGCTCCCGGAGCAAACCCGCGGCAACGCCGTTTCCGGCTTCCCTCCAGCGCCCGAGCTCGCCATCCGCCGAGAAGCGCAGGAAGCGCTCCGCATCCACGCCCAGCACCTCGGAACCGAGGAAATCCGCGAGCTCGCCCGCGAGGCGGCGCCACGCCTGCGGCTCCGGGAAACTGCCGGCGGCCTTCCACCACGCGGCTTCGGAACCCGCCGACCGCTGTGCGCTCTCGATGCGTTGTCTCATCCCTGCGAAGCCCTCCGGACGCGCCGGCCATCCGAGCAGCAGCGGCAGGTCGAGTAGCAACCGCCACAGGTGCTCGTGCGCGCATTCGGCCGACAGCATCGCCTCGCGCGCACGCACGATGCCCTCGCCCGCGCGCTCCCCGGCGGCAGCCTCCAGTGCCGCGGCGGCGGCCACCGTCTGCGATCGCCCGCACAGGGCGAACAGTCGCGGCACGAGGCCGATCGCCCGCTGTGCCGGCCCGCCTTCGAGCACCCGGCTCGCATGGAGCGGACGGCCTGAGCGCAGCGCGGCACCGGTAAGCTGCTTGCCATCCCAATCGACCTCCAGGTTCAGCCCGCCTCCTATGAGCATGGATTCCTCGAAGGATGAAAACGCCGGATTCCGGGCTGCGGTTACCAGTCTCCGCTTCGTACCGGAAGGATACTAACCTGAACCGCAAACCGCAACGTTGATCTGGATCAGTCGCGTGCGGAAAGCCACTCGCCGGCGAACGCCACGGCGGCTTCGAGGTTCCGGCTCGCGGTCTCGCTCAGCGGCGCACCGAGTTCGAAGGATGCGGCATGGATGCCGAGCAGCCAGGCCGGCGGCGGCTCGCAGCCGCACACCTGCCGGAAGAGCGCGAGCAGCGCGGCGGGACTCATGGCGTGGGTGGTGTAGCCGAACTCGCGCGAGGACGCGAGCCGCTCGAGTGCGAACGGCGCCGGACACGATGCACCGGCATCGACGAAGAGCACGCGCTCGCAGCCCTCGAGGTCGAGCGCATGCTCGGGCTGAAGCTGGAAATCGGTGAGCAGCCGGACCTCGCCCCATTCGGGATGCGCGGGCGCGAGCGCATCGAGCCGCCCGATCAGCGCCGGCCCGAGCGCATCGTCACCGCGCCCCGGGTTGCCCCAGCCGAAGACCAGGCTCGCCAAGCAGCGCGACCCCCGTCACCCGTCCTTCGCCAGCCGGTCGATCACGCTGCCATCGGCGTCGACCAGCTCGGCCATGAGCGGCATCTTTCCCAAGGCATGCGTGGCGCAGGACAGGCAGGGGTCGAAGGCGCGGATCGCGACTTCGATGTGATTGAGCAGGCCTTCCGTCAGCTTGCGGCCGTCGAGGTAGCGCATCGCGACCCGGCGCACCGCCTCGTTCATCGCCTGGTTGTTGTGCGTCGTGGAGACGATCAGGTTGGCGCCGACGACCTGCTCGTCCTCGTTGATGCGGTAGTGGTGGATCAGGGTCCCGCGCGGCGCCTCGAGGACGCCGACCCCGCGCAGCGCGCGGGTGCCGCGCACGAGGAGATCGGTGCCCGAGAGGTCGTCGTCGCCCAGCAGCTCGCGGATGCCCTCCGCCGCGTGCAGCATCTCGATCATCCGGCACCAGTGATAGGCGAGCGGTGCGTGCAGTGCCGCACCGCCGTCGAATTCCTTGAACGCGAGGCGCTCGGCCTCCGCCAGCGGCGTGGAGAGGAAGTCGCAGCGGCCCACGCGCGCGAGCGGGCCCACCCGGTACCAGCCGTCCTGCGCGCCCAGCGCGACGAGGAATGGGAACTTCATGTACGACCAGGGCTTCACTTCCTCGTGGATGCGTTCGTGGTAGTCCTGGCAGTCGGCGTGATCGAACACGATGCCGCCCCCCGCATCGCTCGCGCGCAATCCGCCGTCATAGAAGTCGAGCGCTCCGTCGGCGCGCACCAGGCTGAGGAAACCGGACCGGTAGTGGCCGAAGCCTTCCCACGCGCGGGCGTTCTCCGCGAACAGGCGCTTCACCATCCCTACCGCCTCCATGCTCCAGGCGATGACCTCGTCGATTCCCGCCGCCAGTTGCCGGCGCTCCTCGCGCGATAGGTTCCGGTTCACCCCGCCGGGCACCGATCCGGTGCCATGCACGCGCTTGCCGGCGGTCATGCGGATGATCTCCTGCCCGTACTTGCGCAGCAGGACCCCCTTGCGGGCGATGTCGGGGTGCGCCGCCGCCAGCCCGGCGATGTTGCGCCTTGCCGGATCGGCGTCGAAGCCGAACAGCAGGTCGGGCGAGGCGAGGTGGAAGAAATGCAGCGCATGCGATTGCAGGATCTGCCCCAGGTGCATCAGCCGGCGAAGCTTCTGCGCCGACGGCGTCAATCGCCGCGCCCCGACGATGATGTCGAGCGCCTTGGAGGCCGCGAGGTGATGCGACACCGGGCAGATTCCGCACAGCCGCTGCACCAGCACCGGCACCTCCCAGTAGGGCCGACCCTGGATGAACTTCTCGAAGCCGCGGAACTCGACGATGTGCAGCCTCACCTCGCGCACGCGATTCCCCTCGTCGAGCAGGATCGTCACCTTGCCGTGGCCCTCGACGCGGGAGACCGGCTCGATGACCACGCGTCTGGAGTTCTCGGGATGGGCGGCGGTTTCGAGAGGGAAAGGCATCAAGGGCAACCTCTTCCAGCGCGGAGGACGCAAAGCGCGCAGATCATTCGATCCGTTTTGCGTCCTTCGCGTCTTCGCGCTCTTTGCGTCGAACGTGGTTTCATCTCAATCATAGAGCAGCATTCGTCGCCTTGCCGTCGAAGGTGTTGATCGAGATCATGGAATTTAACGCCCATGAAGATGGCCGATTCCATCGGCCGTCGGAGACCGTTTGTCCAGCGAGTCATAAGGCGGGAAAGCGCCACCCCCCGCAAGCTCCGGTCTTTCAGGCCACCAGCCCGAGTATCGCGAGGAAATGGCGCGGCCCCTGCCGGAAGCTCGGGATGCCGGGCGCGACGACGGCCGGCGCGGCGCCCTCGAGCAGCGAGCCGCGTGAAGCCGGGCCGGGCTTGCCGAACAGCACGGAAGCGGAGGGCATCGAACATTGCAAAACATGTATCAAGACTCCATAATTGCACACATGAAACGCGATCTCGCCACTCGATTGCTGGACGCACTGAATCACTCGCCGGCCGTGGCCCTGCTCGGGCCACGCCAATCGGGCAAGACGACCCTGGCGCTGGAGATTGCTCGCGAGCGACCGGCGGTCTATCTCGACCTGGAATCGGAGCAGGACCGCGCCAAGCTGGCGCAGCCGGAACTGTATCTGCCCGACCATCTCGACACCCTGGTCATCCTCGACGAGGTACACCGCACACCGGGCCTGTTCCCGGTGCTGCGCGGACTGATCGACCGCGCCCGGCGCGCTGGACGCCGGAGCGGCCTCTACCTGCTGCTGGGTTCGGCCTCGCCCGATCTGCTGAAACAGTCCGGCGAGACCCTGGCCGGACGCATCGCCTATCTGGAACTGACACCTTTTCACGTCCTGGAAGTCGGCGATCGATCGCTCGATGCGCTCTGGCTGCGCGGCGGCTTTCCTGAAAGCTTTCTGGCGCCCGACGATGCACGCAGCCTGCGTTGGCGGCAGGATTTCATCCGCAGTTATCTGGAGCGGGACATCCCCCAGTTCGGCCCGCGCATCGCCGCCGATACCTTGCGACGTTTCTGGACCATGCTGGCGCATCATCAGGGCGGCTTGCTCAACACGGCACAGTTCGCGCGCAACCTGGGCGTCGATGTCAAGACCGCCGGCAGCTATCTCGGCCTCTTGGTCGATCTGCTGTTGGTGCGGCGTCTGCCGCCCTGGCATGCCAATCTCGGCAAGCGACTGGTGAAGTCGCCCAAGGTGTTCCTCCGCGACAGCGGGCTCACGCATGCGCTGCTTCAGATTCCGGACAAGGACACGCTGCTCGCCCACCCGGTGGTGGGCGCCAGTTGGGAAGGTTTCGTCATCGAGAATCTGCTGGCCAATGCCGATCCGCTGGCCCAAGCCCACTTCTACCGCAGCAGCGGCGGGGCGGAGATCGATCTTCTGTTCTCCTGGCCGGACGGCCGCTGTTGGGCCATCGAGGTGAAGCGGAGTTTGACGCCCAAGCCGGAGCGCGGTTTTCATTCCGCCTGCGCCGACCTGAAGCCGGAACGGCGCTTCGTCGTCTATCCAGGAAACGAGCGTTACCGGCTGGCGGAAGACATCGAGGCACTGCCTTTGCCCCGACTGGCGGAGCTCGTGCGCGGCAAGTAAGGAGGCCGTCCCGCCAGGGCCGACTTTTCAGGCCATCCGCGGGAACATGACGGGTAAATGGCGCGGCCCCTGCCGGAAGCTCGGGATGCCGGGCGCGACGACGGCCGGCGCGGTGGTCGCTTGCACGGCCATTGCCATCGAGCAGGGCGTCAGGCCGTCGATCGCGCCGCCGTTTCGAAATCCACTCACCCCCCGTGCGACACCCGCATCACTTCAACCCGGACTGTTCAGGCTCCCTTTCGCAGCCGCTCAGTCATAGTGCAGCATCTCGTAGTCGAGCCTCGGCTCGCGCCCGGCGGCGAGATCGGTGAGGAATTTCCAGATCGCTTCCGCGGAGGGCGGGCAGCCGGGCAGGAAATGGTCGATGCGCACCACTTCGTTCAGCGGGCGCACCTTGTCGAAGGGAAGCGGCAGTTCGCGGTCGTTGGGAATCTGCCCGCCCTCCAGCCCGATGCCGTAGTGATAGACCTCCTGGAAGCAGTCCCACAGGTCGATGTTGTTGCGCATCGCCGGGATGCCGCCGGTGATCGCGCAGGCGCCCACCGCGACCAGCGTCCTGCAATTGCTGCGGAACTCCTTCAGCACATGCACGTTCTCGGCGTTGCACACGCCGCCCTCGACCAGCCCGATTTCGCACGGCCCGCAGTGCTTGATGTCGGTGAGCGGAGAGCGATCGAGCTCCACCAGCTCGAGCAGATCGAACAGCTTCTCGTCGATGTCGAGCAGCGACATGTGGCAGCCGAAGCAGCCGGCGAGCGAGCAGGTGGCGACTTTCAGCTTGCCCATTTCACCCTCCACCCGCGCCCTCTCCCCGCCGGGTGGGCAGAGACAGCGCGATGTCGTGACGGTCGTAGGGGCGACGGCCGATCGGCACCGCGAAGCCCACCCGCTTGCGCAGAATCGCGCCGGTCGGACAGACCTCGACCGCGCGGTCGTTTGCCGAGAGCGCGGTGTCGGCCAGCCGCCCGCTCGCCGAATTGACGATCAGGCGCGCGCGGATGCCGCGCCCGCCGATCGCGAAGACGTTCTTGCCATCGACGTCGCGACTCGCCCGCACGCACAGCTCGCACAGGATGCAGCGGTTGCGTTCCAGAACCACGTCCGGATGCGAGGCGTCGAGGTCGCGCGCCGGGAAGAAGTGCGTGAAGTGCGGCGTGGTCATGCCCAGCCGGCGGGCGGTCTCCTGCAGCCGGCATGCGCCGCTCTTCTCGCACGACGGGCAGAAGTGGTTGCCCTCGACGAAGAGCATCTGCACCAGCGTCAGCCGGTGCGCATTCAATTCGGCCGTCTCGCTTTCCACCGTCATGCCCGCGGCCGCGCGGTTGGTACACGCCGCACCCAGCCGCCCGCCGATGCTCACCGTGCACAGCTTGCAGGAGCCGTGCGGCGCAAGACCGGGAAGATGGCACAGGTGCGGGATATCCACACCTGCCGCGGCCGCGGCGTCCAGGATGGTCTGGCCCTCCTCGAAGGGAATCGCCCTGCCGTCCAGGGTGAACGTACCGGCGCTCAAAACAGGACCTCTTGCCGCCAAGACACAAAGGCACCAAGGTGCACCAAGAACTGTTTCTTGGTGACACTTGGTGTCTTGGTGCCTTGGTGGTTCATGAATTTTTCGTTCAATCGGCCGCCAGATGCGCCCATTCGTCGTCGCGGCCGGTGATGAGCCGCGCGGTCTCCAGCGCATCGTCGAGATCGAAGGCCGGCTCGAACTCCAGCTTCTTCAGCCGCCTCTCGTAGGCTTCGGGAAACTTCTGCATGGTCTGCACCACCGGATTCGCCGCCGTGTGGCCCAGCCCGCAGTGGGCCATGTCGCGCAGCACGCACATGATTCGCTTCATCTCCTGCATGTCATAGGGCGAGCCCTTGCCGGCCGCGAGCTTGTCCATGATGTTGCGCAGCAGCGAGGTGCCCACCCGGCAGGGCGTGCAGAAGCCGCAGCTCTCGTGGGCGAAGAAATGCGTGAAGTTGCGCGCCACCTCGAACATGTCGCGTTCGCGCGAGAACACCATGAACGCCCCGGCGCTCGCGAGATCCTCGAACGCGATGCGGCGCTCGAACTCCTGGAACGAGACGCAGGTGCCCGAGGGGCCGCTCACCTGTACCGCGTGCGCGTGCTTCGCGCCGCACTCGGCGAGCACCTCGCGCACCGTCACGCCGAAGGGAACTTCATACACTCCCGGGCGGGCGCAGTCGCCGGACACCGAGATCAGCTTGGTTCCGGTCGATTGCGGCGTGCCCATCCCCGCGAACCGGGCCGCACCGCGCTCGGCGATCCTCGCCGCGCAAGCGAAGGTCTCGACATTGTTGACCACCGTCGGCTGCCCGCGGTAACCGCAGCGGTCCGGAAACGGCGGGCGGTTGCGCGGCTTGCCCGGCTTGCCCTCGAGCGACTCGATGAGTGCGGATTCCTCTCCGCAGATGTAGGCGCCCGCGCCCAGATGGATGGCGATGTCGAAGTCGAACCCGCGGGCACCGAGGATGTCCGTGCCCAGCAACCCCGCAGCGCGCCGGCGCTCGAGGGTGCGGCCGAGCGCCGGGAGCAGGTTGCGGTATTCGCCGCGCAGATAGATCAGCCCGCGGCGCGCGCCGATCACGCGCGCGCACACCGTCATGCCCTCGATCACCAGATCGGCGTGGCTCGCGAGCAGCACCCGGTCCTTGAAGGTCCCGGGCTCGCCCTCGTCGGCATTGCACACCACGCAGTGCGCGTCGCCCACGGCCTTGCGGCAGCTCGCCCATTTGGCGGCGGTCGGGTATCCGGCGCCGCCGCGACCGCGCAGCCCGGAGGCCTCGATGCGCGCGAGCGTTTCCTCGGCGCCGATCGAGAGCATCGAGGCGAGCGCTGCTCCGGGCTCGAACGGCTCGCCGAGCAGCGGCCCGGCGCGGCGCACGTTGTCGGGCACCTCGAAGAGCATCGCCGGCCAGTGCGCGAGCGGCTTGCGGCTGCGGATCAGCTCCGCGAGGAGATCGATGCGCGCCTTGTCGAGCGAGGGCACGGCGAGCCCGTTCACGAGCATCGCCGGTGCCAGGTCGGCGAGCCCGATGTCGGAAGTCTCGTCGACATACACCAGGCCGTCCTCCGAGACCTTCCCCGGTTCCACCCACAGCCGCTCGCACAGGTACTGCATCAGTTCGGCCTTGCCGGCGTGGCGGTCGATGATGTTGTCCGAGAACAGGACCTCGTAGGCGCCGTGCGAGTCGGCGTGGAAGAACGAGTAGAAGCTCGCCGTCGCCTCGAGCCGAACGCGCGCTACGCCGACCAGGCGGGCGAGTTGGTCGAGTGTCTCCGAAGGCACGACCCCGCAGGATTCCTGCACGTTGCGCAGGATCTGCACCAGATTGGCGGGATCGTTCCCCCAACGCCGTGCGATCGCCGGCAGATCGCAAGCCATGGCGGAATCGGCGGGTTCGGGCGGCATGGGCGGATAATCGTCGCGTTCGCCAGGGCAAGCCTGCTATCCTGCCCGGCGATGAACTTGATCGAAGTCATTGTAGACCACATCGATACCCGCCGCCGCCGCGCCGGGTTCGCAACGGAGAGTACGCGATGCACCGGCATGCCGCGATGAACGCCATCCCGTCCCACAGCCTGCTGTCCGGACATGACGTCTATCTGCTGCGCGAGGGAACCCACGGCCGCCTCTACGACAAGCTGGGCGCGCATGCGTCGGTCGCTCACGGCCGCAAAGGGGTCCAGTTCGCGGTGTGGGCGCCGAATGCGGCCTCCGTGTCGGTCATCGGCGACTTCAACGGATGGGACAAGGGGCACCATCCGCTGCGGGCGCGCCCGGACGGCTGCGGCGTCTGGGAGGGCTTCGTCGCCGACGTGGCGCACGGCGCGTGCTACAAGTACCACATCGTCTCGCGCCATGGCGGGCACCGGGTCGACAAGGCCGACCCCTACGCGATGTACGCGGAGACGCCGCCGCGCACGGGATCCCGCGTGTGGGATCTGGCGTACTCCTGGAACGACGGCGAATGGATGGCGCGGCGGCGCAGCGCCAATGCGCTCGATGCGCCGATGTCGATCTACGAGATCCATCTCGGCTCATGGAGACGCGCGCCGGACGGCCGCTCGCTCACCTGCCGCGAACTGGCGCCGCTGCTCGCCGGGTACGTGCGCGAGATGGGCTTCACCCACATCGAACTGCTGCCGGTGACCGAGCATCCCTTCTACGGGTCCTGGGGCTACCAGACGACGGGCTTTTTCGCGCCCACCGCCCGTTACGGCACGCCGCAGGACTTCATGTGCCTCGTCGACACCCTGCACCAGGCCGGCATCGGCGTGATCCTCGACTGGGTGCCCTCGCACTTCCCGAGCGATGAACACGGGCTGGCCTATTTCGACGGTACCCATCTGTTCGAACACGCCGATCCGCGCCAGGGCTTCCACCCTGAATGGAAGAGTGCCATCTTCAACTACGGGCGAAACGAGGTGCGCGCCTTCCTCCTGTCGAGCGCGCTGTTCTGGCTCGACAAGTACCACGTCGACGGGCTGCGCGTGGACGCCGTCGCCTCGATGCTCTATCTCGATTACGGGCGCAGGCGAGGCGAGTGGATCCCGAACGAGCATGGTGGCCGCGAGAACCTCGACGCCATGCGCTTCCTGCGTGCCCTCAACGAAGCGGTCTACCGCGACCATCCCGACACGCAGACCATCGCCGAGGAATCCACTGCCTGGCCGATGGTCTCGCGCCCGGCCTACATGGGCGGCCTGGGCTTCGGCATGAAGTGGAACATGGGCTGGATGCACGACACGCTGAAGTACTTCTCCATCGATCCGCTGTTCCGCAAGTACCACCACGGCCGGATCACCTTCAGCATCTGGTATGCGTTCGCCGAGAACTTCGTCCTGCCGCTCTCGCACGACGAGGTGGTGTACGGCAAAGGCTCGCTCGTCGGCAAGATGCCCGGTGACGAGTGGCAGCGCTTCGCCAACCTGCGCCTGCTCTACGGCTGGATGTGGGCGCATCCGGGCAAGAAGCTGCTGTTCATGGGCGGCGAGTTCGGCCAGGTGCGCGAGTGGCAGCACGAGGAGAGCCTGGAATGGCAAATCCTCCAGTACCCGCAGCATGCGGGACTGCAACGCTGGGTCGCCGACCTCAACCGCTGCCTGCGCGCGCAAGCCGCGCTGCACGAGAAGGACTTCTCCGGAGACGGCTTCGAATGGGTGGACTTCCAGGACTGGGAGGAAAGCGTCGTGAGCTTCCTGCGCCGCGGCAGGCGTGACGAGGAAACGGTGCTGGTGGTGTGCAACTTCACCCCGGTGCCCCGGCGCAACTACACGGTCGGCGTGCCGCAGGGCGGCCGGTGGGAGGAGATCCTCAACAGCGACGCCGCGCTCTACGGCGGCAGCGGCATGGGCAACCTGGGCGGGGTCGAGGCGGTCCCGGTCTCCGCGCACGGCCGCGCCCACTCCCTCATGCTGACGCTGCCGCCGTTGGCGGTGCTCTATCTGCGCCCCGCGCGCGCCGCGGCCTGAGGGCGGGGGCGGCCGCGTGACCGCAACGCTCGATCGGCTCTCCGCGCTCTGCGGAATCGAACCCGGCTACCACGACATCTGGGGCACCTGGCATCCCACCAGCGAGAACACGCGCCGCGCGCTGCTCGCCGCGATGCACGTTTCGCCGGACACCGATCCGGCGCGGCTGGCCGAGGAATTCGAGAATCGTGACTGGCGCCGACTGCTGCCGCCGGTGTGCGTGCTGGGCGCACCGGGGCACACCCGTCACGTCGAGCTCACGGTACCCGCCGAAACGGCGGACGCGTCTTTCGCGTGGACGCTGACCCTGGAAAACGGCGAGCGCCGCGCCGGAGAGGTGCGCCCCGCCGGGCTCGAGCCGGCGGGGGAACGGTGGATCGGTGCGGCGCACTTCCTTCGTTATCGCTTCCCGCTGCCGGAGAGCGCCGAGACCGGCTATCACAGCCTGGAACTGGAGCATCCCGGCCCGGGGACCGAACCGCCGGCGCGAATGACGCTGATCGTCGCCCCATCCGCCTGTCATGTTCCGGAAGCGCTGCGCGGCAGCGGGCGGGTCTGGGGCCTCGCGGTCCAGCTCTACGGCATCCGCTCGCGGCGCAACTGGGGGATCGGCGATTTCGGCGATCTCCATGCGCTCGTCGAGCTTGCGGGATCGGTGGGCACCGGCTTCGTCGGATCGAGTCCGCTCCACGCCCTCTACCCGGACGATCCCGCCCGCGCGAGCCCCTACAGTCCTTCGAGCCGGCTGTTCCTCAACGTGCTCCACATCGACGTCGAGGCGCTCGCCGATGTCATTGAATCGCAGAACGCCCGCGAGGCCCTGGCGGCGCCGGATTTCCAGGCACGGCTGCGGCGCCTGCGCCGCGCCGATCTGGTCGAATACGCCGAAGCCGGCGAGGCCAAGCTGCACGTGCTGCGGCTCGCCTGGCATCACTTCCGCAGCCACCACCTGTCCGGGGACGGCGATCGCGCCCGCGATTTCCGGCGCTACTGCGAAGAGCGGGGCGCGAGCCTGCGCGCCCACGCCCTGTTCGAGACCCTGCAGGCGCACTTCCGCAAACGGGATCCCGCCGTGTGGGGCTGGCCTGCCTGGCCGCAGCCCTACCGCGATCCGGCCTCCTCCGAGGTCGCCGCATTCGCCGCGGAGAATGCGGCGGACGTGGACTTCTACCGCTATCTCCAATGGCTGGCCGAAGACCAGCTCGCCGCAGCCGGCCTGCATGCGTTGAGTCTCGGCCTGCCCGTGGGCCTGTACCAGGATCTCGCGCTGGGCGTCGATCCCGGGGGCGCCGAGGCGTGGGCCAACCAGGACGTGGTTGCGGCCGGAGCCCATGCCGGAGCGCCGCCCGACGATTTCAACCTGCGCGGCCAGGACTGGGGCCTGCCCCCCTTCGTGCCGTGGCGCCTGCGCGAGAGCGCCTATGCACCCTTCATCGAGACCCTGCGCGCCAACATGCGCCACTGCGGCGCGCTGCGCATCGACCACGTGATGGGACTGATGCGCCTGTTCTGGGTGCCTGCCGGCGCGACCCCCGCCGAAGGCGCCTATGTGCGCTATCCGCTCGACGACCTGCTCGGCATCCTGGCACTGGAGAGCCGGCGAAACGGCTGCCTGGTCATCGGCGAGGATCTCGGCACGGTGCCCGACGGCCTGCGCCCGCGCCTTGCGGAACTCGGCCTGCTCTCCTGCCAGCCGTTCTACTTCGCACGCGGCGCGGACGGCGGCTTCAGGCCGCCCGCGGAATACCCGCGCCAGGCGCTGGTGTCGGTCGGCACCCACGACCTGCCGACGCTGCGCGGCTTCTGGAAGGGGCATGACCTCGACACCCGCGCCGCGCTCGGCCTGTTCCCCTCGGAGCCCTTGCGCGAATCCCTGATGGCCGGCCGGGCGCAGGACCGCGCCCGCCTGCTCGCCGCCCTGCAACGAGAGGGACTCCTGCCGGAAGGCACCGGCGCGGACCCGGCCGCGGTGCCCGACATCACCCCGGAGCTCGCGGCTGCCGTGCACACCTTCCTCGCGCGCACGCCGGCGCAGATGATGGCGATCCAGCCGGAAGACCTCTTCGGCGTCATCGAGCAGCCTAACCTGCCCGGGAGCGTCGAGGGCCATCCCAACTGGCGCCGCCGCCTGCCCGTGGCGCTGGAGGACTGGCACGGGGATGCGCGTCTGCGCGCCCTGGCCGAAGCCATGCGGAGCAGCCGCGGCTACCCGCCCCCGTCTCCGAGCCGCGTCGAGGGGGGCGAGGGCGCGGCCCACGCCACCGGATAGCGGCCGAGCGCGGGAAAGATCCGGCTCCACAGCGCGGCCACCAGCGCCAGGGCGAGGATGCCGAGGAACACCGGCTGCCACAGTGCCGCCAAGCCGGCGTGGCCGTGGATCATGATCACCGGATTGGCCCCGGCCGGAGGATGGACCGTGCGGGTGAGCAGCATGAAGCCGAGCGCAAGCGCCTGTGCCAGCGCGTAGACCCAGAGCGCGTCGCCGAACAACTGATAGCAGGCGATGCCGATCGCCGCCCCGCCGAGGTGCCCGCCGAAGAGCGCGCGCGGCTGGGCCGCCGGAGCGTAGGTGAGGCCGAACAGGAAGACCGCCGACCCGCCCAGGGATGCGAGGAGGAATGGGGAGGCCGATGCGTCCACGACCCACAACGCGGCCGAGATTCCCGCTCCGATCCCGAGCAGGCACCACGTGAAGCGCAGCAAGGCGATGCGGCTCATCGACATAATGGGGTCAGACACCATTTCGCGCCCACCGGCAACTGGCCAGGTCGCCAGTATCACACCTGGATGAGAACGCCATCCGCGAATCGAGCCCCAAGGGCGAGGCGCTGGAAATCGGTCGTTCTTGTGAGAGCATCGAAACCCTTACTCGACGCCAGCCAACATCGAAGGGGATGAGCACGCCGAGTGAGGATCACGATCCTGGCCGACCCCATATGACGTTGTCGCCGGCAGCGGTGCGCTCCAGGCGCCGCACGAACACCTTCATCTCCTTCGCCGCCTGGAGGTCGCCCCTGGCCTCGGCCACCGCGATGCCCTCGCGGTAGGCCGCCAGCGCCTCCGCCGCCCGCCCCGCCTCGGCCAGCGCCCTGCCGAGCAGCTTCCACGCCGCGGAGTATTTCGGGTCCTTCTCCACCGCCGCGCGCAAATGCACCGCCGCCTGCGCCGCCTCCCCCGCCTTGAGGAACTCGTTGCCCAGCGAGAAGCGCAGCAGCGCCCCGTCGCGCGGCGTGCCGACGAGCTCGAGCAGGTTTTCCACGATGGTCATGGCGCGGTCGGGTCAGATCAGTCGGATAGCAATACTTTACCAAGTCTGGCCACCCGCCGGCCGGAGCTTTGCGGTATGTTCGCAGCATTCCATGGATCGCCTTTTCCGAACGGAGCTCCCATGCAGCAATTCGCCAGCGACAACTGCGCGGGCATCTGCCCCGAAGCCCTGCAGGCCCTCCTCGCCGCCGAGGCCGGCGACGCCCCCGGCTACGGCGAGGACGAATGGACGCGCCGCGTCTCCGATCGCCTGCGCGAACTGTTCGAAACCGATTGCGACGTCTACTTCGTCTTCAACGGCACCGCCGCCAACTCGCTGGCGCTGGCCGCGCTGTGCCAGAGCTACCACAGCGTGATCTGCCACGAGCTGGCGCACGTCGAGACCGACGAATGCGGCGGGCCGGAATTCTTCTCCAACGGCTCCAAGCTGCTGACCGCCCGCGGCGAGGGCGGCAAGCTCACGCCCGAGGCCGTGCGCGAAGTGATCTCGCGGCGCAGCGACATCCACTTCCCCAGGCCGCGCGTGGTGACGCTGACGCAGGCCACCGAGGTCGGCACCGTGTATCGCCCCGCCGAAGTGGCGGCCGTCGCCGAGCTGGCGCATGCGCACGGGCTGCGCGTGCACATGGACGGCGCGCGCTTCTGCAACGCCGTCGCCGCGCTCGGCGTCGCCCCGGCCGACATCACCTGGCGCGCCGGCGTCGACGTGCTCTGCTTCGGCGGCACCAAGATGGGCCTGCCCGTGGGCGAGGCGGTGGTCTTCTTCGACCGCCGCCTGTCCGAGGATTTCGCCTGGCGATGCAAGCAGGCCGGCCAGCTCGCCTCGAAGATGCGCTTCCTCTCCGCACCGTGGCTGGGCATGCTCGAAGGCGGCGCCTGGCTGCGCCACGCCGCCCACGCCAACGCCATGGCGCAGCGGCTGGCGGCCGGCCTCGCCGGCATCCCCGGCGCCCGGTTGCTCTTCCCGGTCGAGGCCAACGGCGTCTTCGTCGCCCTGCCGGACAGTGTGCAGCAGGGCCTGCGCGCACGCGGCTGGCGCTTCTACACCTTCATCGCCGCCGGCGGCGCCCGCCTCATGTGCGCCTGGGACACGCATCCGGAAAGCGTCGACGCCCTGCTCGCCGACCTGCGCGAACTGTCGTCGTGAAGCCGGTGCGCTCCGGCAGTTATTGCGGTGTGACGCTGACTTGATGCTGGATTGGTGTGGCAGGTTGTACGAGGCGCGAACTGTGGCTTTCGACCTCTTTCCGTCATTCCCGCGAACGCGGGAATCCAGCAGCGTTTGAACAAAGACACCGAATTCCGGGTTCAGCTTCGCGGCCCCAGAATGACCGTTCCTGGCCGAAAGCTCTCCCCAAGGAAATCATCGCTGCAGCCCGGTTTTTTCGGCAACGTCAGGCAAGCGGATCCCACAGCGGCGCCATCCGCTCACCCACGTGGCGTCCATGGGTCAGGGCCACTTCTCCCAAGGTGAGCTGTTGGCGAATGTGGCGTGCCATTGCAAGCGCAGCGCGGGCGTCGGCAAGCTGCCCCAGGCGGTCGAGCGCCGCGGCCTCCAGAACGCGCGCGAGATAGAGCGTTGAATCATGCCGGCTCGCAGTCCGCGCCTCGGCCAGGGCATCCTCGCCCCAACCCTTCAAGGCGATCGCGCCGACCGCCTGATGGTAATGCGCCCAGGCATCCTGGTTTTCCGGGCGCTGGCGTCGCACACGCGCAATTTCCGCGCGCCTGAGTTCGGGTTCGAGCTCCGTGATGAGTCCGCGCACGATGTCTTCTTGAAAGTCGACAGCATCTTCACGATGGCTGTCGAAGCGCCCGCTCCACAGGACATGCCCCGATGCCGCATCCGTAAGCTGTGTCGAGATCCGCAGCACGTCCCCCACCGGGCGCACGCTACCCTCGACGACGAAGCGCACGCCAAGCTGACGAGCGACTTCCGGCAGGCTGGCAGGTTGTCCGCGAAAAGCAAAAGACGATGCGTGGGAAATCAGCAAGAACCCGGGGACACGCGCCAATAGCGCAATGACGTCCTCGGCCAAACCGTCGGCCAGAAGATTCACATGAGGGTCATCCGCCAGCACGTTGAAAGGCACAACTGCAATCGTGGGCCGGTCCGCGAAGGCTGCGGAGGCCTGTTGCGTCGCGCTCGAAGACGAAGCGACTTCCTGCCGCACCTCAAACGAAAAGCGATAGCCGCGTCCGGGAATCGTGGCGATGGCCTTTCGGCCCAGGAGTTTGCGCAGCGCCGACACCTGAACCGACAAATTGTTTTCCTCGACCACCAAGCCAGGCCAGACGATTTCCAGCACCTCGCTTTTCGTCACGACCCGATCCCGGTGCGCCAGCAGGCACAGCAGCACATCGAAGGCACGGGCGCCTATCGCCGCCGGCACACCCTCGGCAAGCAACAGGCGCTCCGCCGGCCGGACTTCAAAGCGATCGAAGAAATAGCGGTTTTGCAAGCGCTTCCCCGTAAAACTGCATTTTAGGGGCTTTTAGCAGGCATTTAGGAATTTCAAAGGACGGGGCGGTTTCGCAGGGAAGATACTACAGCCATTGATCGGCAACGTTTGCGTGTCGAGATCAAACTGGAGGCAAGCCATGACCCATCCCATTCCCATTCGCAAGATGGCCTTCGAGGTACCGGTAGCGGAGGACTTCAATCCGCTTTACATCGCGGGCAACGCAACCCTGTCCTATATGCATACCGCCCTGGGCTTGTACGTCGTGCGCCTGGAACCCTTCATCGTGAAGTCCCTGCGCAAGGTCCTGCCGCAGATCCGCGACGAGGCGCTCAGAGAGGAGGTGGATCGCTTCTGCCGGCAGGAGTCGCAACATCACCAGAAGCACGCCGATTTCAACGAGCTGTTTCTGGCGCGCAAATACCCCGGGCTGGAGGCGCGGATCAAGCGGCTGCGCGATGATTTCGACGGCTACCTGCGCCACAGGTCGGACCGCTTCCGTGTCGGCTTCGTCGAGGGCTTCGAGTCCTACACCAGCCAAAGTGCGCTGACGCTTCTTGCCAGCGGTCTGTACGAGCACAAGCGCAGCGAGCCGCGCTTTGCGGGCCTGTTCAAGTGGCACCTGCTAGAGGAGATCGAGCACCGCAACGTGGCCTACGACATCTACCAGCACTTGTACGGCAGCTACCTGGTGCGCGCGGGCATGTGCTGGATGGCGCAGCAGCACATGTTCCGTTTCTTCGCCGACTGCCTGCGCATCATGTCGGCGGCCGAGGGGGAGCGCGGTGGCGCACGTTACCGCACCACCTTCAAGCACCGGCTGCTGTTCACCCGGGTTGACCCTTTCGTCAAACGCCTGCGCACCATGTTGCCGGGATACACGCCCCGTCACCTCCGCATAGCGGCCGATTTCGCCGAGCTATCAGACCAGCTGAGCGCGCAAGCCGTGAGCGTGCAGTAGTTCAGCGTTGCCTGTTGCCGGAGAACTGCCGGATTCTTCCCCGGACAATCTCCGCAACCACGCAAAGCAGCGACGAAAACAGCGTCGCGATGCAGAGGAAGGAAAAGAAGCCGACGACGGAGGCAGTGAGCAGGTTGATCAGCAGCCGCTGCGGCGTTTCGATGACGAAGTCGACTTCGAGGCCGCTCGCGGTGCGCCAATACAGCACTTCCGGCCGCCGCGCCTGCACGTCGCGCCAGATCATGAGATCGATGAGCACGAGGTTTTCCAGGCGAGGGCCGCGCGGCTCGCGCTCGCCGGCAGGATGCAGCGCGAGCGCCGTGTCGCTCCAGTAGAGCTTGGGCGCCTTGATGAGGCGGCGCGTGCGGTTGACGGCATAGGCTTGCAGCCGTATGGCCTGGTAGCTGGCCTCCATCAGATTGAGGAAGCGGTGCACCTGCGGCTGCACGATGCCGACATCGCGCGAGAGCTCGGTCTGGTTGAGCAGGCCGCCGATGCGCAGGCAGGCGGCACGCATCAGGCGGCGGAAATCGGGCAGGTTCTCCACTGCCCGCAGCGCCTGGAGATCGCGCTCGAGATAGGTCTGCACATAGCCGGAAAACCACAGCGCGCGCGCCTCGTCGTCGGCCAGGGTATGCGCGGGAACCGGCAGGCCGCCCAGCCGCGCCGCCGCGCGCCAGTCTTCCTCGCCGCCCGGATCGGCGGCAAGGATCGCGCGCCAGCCGGCAAACGGCGTCGCCAGCAGTTCGCTCCACGGTCCGGTGCGGCCGAGGCCCTGGCGCTCGCGCCGCGAAAACGGCCAGAGCGTGACATACACCGCCCGCCCGGCCAGCGTTTCCGAGATCCGCTCGAGCATCAGCAGATTGGCCGAACCGGTGAGCACGAAACGGCCCGGTTCGCGCGCAGCCCCGGCATCGACCGCGCGCTTGACGGCGGTGAGCAGATCGCGGCTGCGCTGGATTTCGTCGAGCACCAGCGCGGGCCGTGGATGGGGACCACGGGCGTGTCGGCCAGCGCCTCGACCAGGCCGGGTGCGGCGAAACGGGGATGGAGACGGTCAGCGGGCATGCCGGCCATCTGTAAGCTTGTATTCCGGCTGATTGCAAGGATATGTGCGGGCCAGTTGAAAGTCGGCATGCCGGCCGCCTGCAAGTTTTCAGTGCCTCACGTTACCGCCCGGCGGATGGCAAACGGCGTCCAGCGCTTGCCGCGGGGGCGCGTCCCGTGCTATCTGTAGCGCCGTCCAGCGGAGGAACGCATGCGCGTGCTCGCGACCGTCGGCCTGTACGTGGCCGGAGGCATCGCCGCCCGGATGGCGGAAGACATCGAAGCGGCCGGCCGGTGATACAATTATTGAACGTTAAATAGTCTCTGCTCCCCGGCGATGGAAAGGTCCTTCCGCAGCGAAGTCGAGCGCCTCCGGCTGGGCCGCGGCGAGACCTTCCGCGGCGAGGGCATCCTGGCGGTCGCCAAGGCGTTGCTGCAATCGGGCGTGTCCTACGTCACCGGCTACCAGGGCGCGCCGGTCTCGCACCTCCTGGACGTGTTCGCCGATGCCAGGGAGATCCTCGACGAGCTGGGCGTGCACTTCGAGACCGCGGCCAACGAGGCCGGAGCGGCGGCGATGCTGGGCGCCTCGATCAACTATCCGCTGCGCGGGGCGGCGGCCTGGAAGTCGGTGGTCGGCACCAACGTCGCCGCCGACGCGCTCTCGAACCTCGCCTCCGCGGGGGTGAAGGGCGGGGCGCTGGTCATCGTCGGCGAGGACTACGGCGAGGGCGCATCGATCATCCAGGAGCGCACCCACGCCTTCGCCATGAAGTCGCAGATCTGGCTGCTCGATCCGCGCCCCAGCCTGTCGCGCATCGTCGATCTGGTCGAGGCGGGCTTCGAGCTCTCGGAAGCCAGCAACACGCCGGTGATGCTCGAGCTGCGCATCCGCGCCTGCCACGTGCACGGCAGCTTCACGGCGAAGGACAACCGGGTGCCGCAGTTCTCGCGCCGCCGGGTGCTGGAGCAACCCGCCTTCGACTACTCCCGCATCTGCCTGCCGCCCTCGGTCTATGCCCAGGAAAAGCACAAGGTCGAGGTGCGAGGGCCGGCCGCGATCCGCTTCATCCGCGAGCGCCGGCTGAATGAGGTCTTCCCCGGCGAGGTCGCCGAGATCGGCATCATCCTCCAGGGCGGGCTTTACAACGGCGTGATCCGGGCGCTGCAGAGTCTCGACCTGGCCGATGCGTTCGGCGGATCGCGCATTCCGCTCTATGTGCTCAACGTCACCTATCCGCTGATCGCCGACGAGGTGCTGCGCTTCTGCAAGGGCAAGCGCGCGGTGCTGGTGGTCGAGGAAGGCCAGCCCGCCTTCATCGAGGACGCGCTCAACTCGGCTCTGCGGCGTGCCGATGCCGGGGCGACCGTGGTGGGCAAGGACGTGCTGCCGGCCTGCGGCGAATACACCGGCGAGGTCATGCTCGGCGGACTCGCGAAGTTCCTCGACCTCGCGGTGGCCGACGGCATCGATCTCGGCCGCGTGCGCGAGGCGATGGAGCGGATCGGAGCGCCCCGGCGCCGCGCGGCGGAACTGCTGCGCGAGCCGCTGCCGGCGCGCCCGCCGGGTTTCTGCATCGGCTGTCCGGAGCGCCCGCTGTTCGCCGCGATCAAGCTGGCCAGCCGCGAGAGCGGGCCGGTGCACATCGCCGCCGACATCGGCTGCCACACCTTCTCGACCCTGCCGCCGTTCAACCTCGGCAATTCGGTGCTCGGCTACGGGCTCGGGCTTGCCAGCGCCGCGGCGGTGGGCCCGAACCTCGCCTCGCGCACGATCAGCATCATGGGCGACGGCGGGTTCTGGCACAACGGGCTCGCGACCGGGGTCGCCAACGCCGTCTTCAATCATGATGACGGCATCCTGATCATCGTGCAGAACGGCTATACCTCGGCGACCGGAACCCAGAACATCCCGTCCTCGGGGCGCAACGCGCTGGGGGTAGTCTCGCACATGACGATCGCGAAGGCCCTCCAGGGCCTCGGGGTGGCGTGGGTGCGGAAAGTCGGGAGCTACCGCGTCGCCGAGATGGCGTGCACGCTCGGCGAGGCGATGCACACCGGCTACTCCGGCCTCAAGGTGATCGTCGCGGACGGCGAATGCATGCTCGAGCGCAGCCGGCGCGAAAGACCGCTCGCGGCGCAGAAGGCCGCGCGGGGCGAACGGGTCGTCCGCACCCGTTTCGGCGTCGACCCGGACGTGTGCACCGGAGACCATTCCTGCATGCGGCTCTCGGGCTGTCCCTCGCTCACCCTGCGCGGCAATCCCGACCCGCTGCGGCCGGATCCGGTCGCGGCGGTCGATGACGGCTGCGTGGGCTGCGGACTATGCGGAGAGCTCGCGCATGCTGCCGCGCTGTGCCCGTCCTTCTTCCGCGCCGAGATCGTGCGCAATCCCGGCCTGCGGGATCGCTGGATCGATCGCGGCCGGCGCGCGCTGATCGCGATGCTCGGCGGATGAACGCGGAAACCCCGGCGCAATCGCGCCCGCCTCGGCCGCTCTGCATCCTCATTGCCGCCCTCGGCGGCGAGGGCGGGGGCGTGCTCGCCGACTATCTGGTGGATGCCGCCAGCGCGCAGGGGTTTCCGGTGCAATCGACCTCCATCCCCGGAGTCTCGCAGCGCACCGGCGCCACCACCTACTACGTCGAGATCTACCCGCGCAGCCGCGACGAACTCGGCGGGCGCGAGCCAGTGCTCTCGCTCATCCCCGGTCCCGGCAATGTCGATGTCCTGATGGCTTCCGAGCTGGTGGAGGCCGGCCGCGCCATGCGCGCGGGCTTCGTCAGCCCGCAGCGCACGACGCTCGTCGCCTCGACCCACCGGATCTACGCCATCGAGGAGAAGATCCGCCCCGGCGACGGCCGCTTCCGGGACGAGGAGGTGCGGCAGGCGGCCAGGCAGCTCGCGCGCCGCGCGCTGCTGCTGGATCTCTCGGAGCTCGCGGCGCGCAGCGGCGCGGTCATCAACACCGTGCTGTTCGGCGCCGCGGCCGCGAGCGGCGCGCTCGGGCTCTCGCGCGAAGCCTGCGAAGACGCGATCCGGCGCGCCGGCAAGTCGGTCGAGGCCAGCCTGCGCGGCTTCGCGGCGGGCTGGGCGGCGGCAGCAGCCGGTGATGCCGCGACCGGGAGCGCCCCCGAGGCCGCGCCGGGAGCGCCCGGGAAAGCAGCCCCGCCCGAGGCGCCTGCGCTTGCGCCCGCGCTCGCCCGGCGCTGCGAGGCGGAGTTCCCCGAGGAAATGCAGCCCGTGCTGAGGCTTGCGCTCGCGCGGTTGGTGGACTACCTGGACGAGGCCTACGCAGCCTCGTACCTGGACCGGCTGCGCGGCCTGCTGGAAGCGGAGCGCGTCAGCTGCGCGCTCGCTGCTCGGGCCGCGCCGGGGCTCGCCGTTTGGATGGCCTATGAGGACATCCAGCGCGTGGCCGCGCTCAAGAGCCGCGCCTCGCGCATCGAGCGCGTGCGAGGCGAGGTGGGTGCCCGCCCCGGGGAGCCGGTGCGCATCTTCGACTACTTCCGGCCGGGCATCGCGGAGCTGGCAGACGTCCTGCCGCCGCGGCTCTTCGCCCGGATCGAGGCGTACGCGGGCGCGCGCAAGCCGGGCGGCGGCTGGTGCATCCAGGCGAGCAGCGCGAGCGGCCAGATCCTGCTGCGTGCGCTCGCCTGGGCTGGGCGATGGCGCCGTTCGAGCGCGCGCTTCGCCTCCGAGAATGCGCTGATCGAGCGCTGGCTGGCGGCACTGCGCAGGCACGCCGGCAGCGACCGGGAACTCGCGTTCGAACTGGCCGGGTGCGCGCGGCTCGTCAAGGGCTATTCGGACACGCGTACCCGCGCGCACGGGCATCTCGCACAGGTGCTGGAGATCGCCGAGGCCCCCTCCCCCGGCGCGGGTGCAGGCGAGCGCGTCCGCGCCCTGCGCGAAACCTGGCTCGCGCAGGCCGACGGGGAACCTGGAGGCGGCGGGACGAGCGCATCCGGCCGGGGGCCGGCAAGCACGAAAGTCCAGACCGTGGTATTTATCCCCAAGCCGAAACCCGCCGCGGGCGGCAAGGCGGCCTCCGGGTAGTCCGGGGACCACGGCCGTGGCGGCGGGTGCCCCGCTATCGCGCCACGAGGAGCCGCCATGTCCGAACAGGTCATCGTCGAAGTGCAGGATGCGATCCTGCGCATCCAGATCAACCGGCCGGAAAAGAAGAACGCGCTGCTGCCGCCGATGTACGCGGCGATGGCGCAGGCGCTCGAAGCCGTCAATGCCGATCCCGACGTGCGCGTCGCGCTGATCCACGGCATTCCCGGCGCATTCACCGCGGGCAACGATCTCGCGGACTTCCTCGACAATCCGCCCAAGCGCTCGGACGCGCCGGTGTTCCGCTTCCTGAACGCGCTCACCGGCGTCCACAAGCCGCTGATCGCCGCCGTCTCGGGGGTCGCGGTGGGCGTCGGGACCACCATGCTGCTGCATTGCGACTTCGTCTATGCGGCCCCGGATGCGCGCTTCCGCCTGCCGTTCGTGCATCTGGGCCTGTGCCCCGAGGCGGCCAGCAGCCTGCTGCTGCCGCGGCTCGCCGGCCACGTGCGCGCGGCCGAGGCGCTGATGCTGGGTGAAGCCTTCGACGCCGAAAAGGCGCGCAGCCTCGGACTCATCAACGCGATCGTGCCGGCCGAGCGCCTGCTGGCGACCGCGATGGAGGTGGCTGGCAAGCTGGCCGCGCTGCCCGCGGGTTCGCTGCGCGCCACCAAGTTCCTCATGAAGACCGCGCAGGCCCAGGAGGTCGAGCGCCACATGTCGCTGGAGGCCGAGAACTTCAAGCTGCGGCTCGATTCGCCGGAAGCGCGCGAGGCCTTCAGCGCGTTCCTGGAAAAGCGCAAGCCGGATTTCTCACGCTTCGCCTGAACTCCTCCACCTGCCGCACGGAACCCGAAGATGCGCGAAGCCGGACCCCGCACCATCCGCCTGAAGGACTACACGCCTCCTGCCTTCCTGATCGACGAGGTCGATCTGGACTTCGACCTTTGCGACGAGCGCACCCGGGTGCGGGCAAAGCTCGCGCTGCGGCGCAATCCCGCCGCGGCCGCGCCGGACGCGCCGCTCGCCCTCGATGCGGAGGACATCGAGCTCGTTTCCGTTCGTCTGGACGGCAGGACGCTCGCGCCCGATGCCTTCAGCATGTCGGCCGCCGGGCTGGTCGTCGCGCAGGTGCCGGATGCCTTCACGCTGGAGACCGAGTGCCTCATCGACCCCGAACACAACACCCGGCTCGAAGGGCTGTATGCGTCCAGCACCGGCTATTTCACCCAGTGCGAGGCGCAGGGCTTCCGCCGCATCACCTGCTTCCTCGACCGGCCCGACGTGATGTCGCGCTACACCACCACCATCCACGCCGCGCGCAGCCGCTTTCCGGTGCTGCTCTCGAACGGCAACCGGGTGGCGGAGGGAGAAGAGCCGGAAGGACGCCACTGGGTGCGCTGGCGCGACCCTTTCCCCAAGCCCTGCTACCTGTTCGCGCTGGTGGCCGCACGGCTCGACGCGCTCGAAGACGAATTCGTCACGCGCTCGCGGCGCCGCGTGCGGCTCGCGCTGTACGTGGAACCGGGCAAGCTCGCATCGGTCGCCTTCGCCATGCAGGCGCTCAAGCGCGCGATGAAGTGGGATGAGGAGCGCTTCGGACTCGAGCTCGACCTCGACCAGTACATGGTCGTCGCGGTCGGCGACTTCAACTCCGGGGCGATGGAGAACAAGGGGCTCAACATCTTCAACACCAAGTACCTGCTCGCCGCTCCAGAGACCGCCACCGACAGCGACTTCTTCAACGTCGATCGCGTGATCGCGCACGAGTACTTCCACAACTGGACGGGCGACCGCGTCACCTGCCGCGACTGGTTCCAGCTCTCGCTCAAGGAAGGGCTCACGGTCTATCGCGACCAGGAGTACGGCGCCGACACCTTCTCGCGCTCGCTGGTGCGCATCCAGGAGGTGAGGAACCTGCGCACCGCGCAGTTCGCCGAGGACGCCGGGCCGATGGCGCATCCGGTGCGCCCCGATGCCTACGTCGAGATCCGCAATTTCTATACGACGACGGTCTACGAGAAGGGCGCCGAGGTGGTGCGCATGATCGCCACCCTGGCCGGGCGCGAGGGTTTCCGCAAGGGGATGGATCTGTACTTCGCACGCCACGACGGCCAGGCGGTGACCTGCGAGGACTTCGTGCGTGCGATGGCCGATGCCAACGGGATCGACCTCACGCAGTTCCTGCGCTGGTACGAACAGGCCGGAACCCCGGTGCTCGAGGTCGAGGACGCCTGGGACGAGGCCGCCGGCCGCTACGCGCTCACCGTCCGCCAGTCCTGCCCGCCCACCCCCGGCCAGCCGGCGAAGGAGCCCTTCCACATCCCGTTCGCGCTCGGGCTGCTCGGCCCCGCGGGCGAGGAGATCCCGCTGCGCCTGGAGGGCGAGCCCGCGGGAGCCGCCGCGACGACCCGCGTGCTCTCGGTGACCGAACGCAGCCAGTGCTTCGTGTTTCCCGGCGTCACGACCCGGCCGGTGCCCTCGCTCGCGCGCGGCTTCTCGGCGCCGGTGATCGTGAAGTACCCCTACACCGATGAGCAGCTCGCCCACCTCGGCGCCCACGACACGGATGCGTTCAGCCGCTGGGAGGCGCTCCAGCGGCTCGCGCTCGATGCCATCCTGCGCGGGATCGAGGCGTTGCGGGCGGGGCGCGCGGTCGAGGTGCCGCAGGCGCTGGCGCGCGCGTGCGCCCGGGTGCTGGAAGATGCGCGCAGCGACCCCGCCTTCTGCTCCGAGGCCCTGAACCTGCCCGCGGAAGCTTATGTCGCGGAGCAGCTCGAGGTGGTCGATCCCGAGGCGATCCACGCCGCCCGCCAGCGCATCCGCGTCGGTCTCGCGCACCGGCTGGAGGATCGGCTGACCGAAACCCGTCGCAACTGCGCCGTCCCCGGCCCCTACCGCTTCGATGCGGTGAGCGCGGGGCTGCGCGCGGCCCGCAACCTCTGTCTCGCCTATCTGATCGAACTCGACACGCCCGAATACCGCGCGCTCGCCTGGGAGCAGTTCGAGCGTGCCGACAACATGACCAACCGGATGGCGGCGCTTTCCGCGCTCGCCAACTGCGACTGCCCCGAGCGCGAGAAGGCGCTCGCCGCCTTCTACGAGCGCTGGAAGGGCGAGCCCCTGGTCGTCGACAAGTGGCTCGCGGTGCAGGCGGCTTCGCGGCTGCCCGACACGCTCGATCGCGTGCGCGCGCTCACCGCACACCCGGCCTTCGACATCCGCAACCCGAACAAGGTCTATGCGCTCATCCGCACGTTCGGCGCCAACCAGGTCCGCTTCCATGCCGCCGACGGATCGGGCTATGCGTTCATGGCCGACCGCGTGATCGTACTCGATGCGCTCAACCCGCAGGTGGCCGCGCGCATGACGCGCGCATTCGACCGCTGGCGCCGCTTCGATCCCGGACGCCAGGCGCACGCCCGCGCCGCACTCGAGCGCATCGGCGCGCGCGCGGGGCTGTCGGCCGACGTCGCCGAGGTCGTGAGCCGCTCGCTCGCGCCGGATGAATCGGGTAAGGACAAGTGGGGCCGGACGCCATATCGTTCCTGACCCCGACGATCGGCCGCTGCTACAGCAGCGGCAGCTTCGGCCATGCCTGGTCGGTACGCCGCATCCTCGCCCTCGATCCGGCGCTCGACACGGTGACCTGCAAGATCGTCGCCGGCCCCGGCCGGCGGCGCACCGAGACCATGACCCGCGCCGAATTCGAGCGCTGGGCCCGCTACGAGGTCGTCCAGGAAGAAAGCGAGTGGGTCCGGGTCGGCTGACCCGGCGCGAACTGCCCACGCCGGCGCGGCCGCTCCTGCGCGGCGCGGAGCGACGAAGCGACCCCGTCCGCCGGCATGCTTTCCGCGAGACCGCCTGGTCGGGCGGCGTCCGCCTCGCATGACGTTCGGATACACCGGGCGCAGCGGCTGAGCCACCCTCTCCCTTATAATCGCGCGCTTCGCAATGCCGGAGCGGCGGGTCATGGCCGATCTCAAGTACGACGAATCCTCCTTCCGGGTGCTCAAGGGCCTGGAGCCGGTGCGCGCGCGCCCCGGCATGTACACGCGCACCGACTCCCCGGCCCACATCATCCACGAGGTGATCGACAACGCCGCCGACGAGGCGCTCGCGGGCCACGCGAAGAATCTCCACGTCGCGGTGCACCTCGACGGCTCGGTCTCGGTCACCGACGACGGGCGCGGCATCCCGGTCGGGGTCCACCCGCAGGAAGGCGTCCCGGTGGTGGTGCTCGCGTTCACCCGCTTGCATGCCGGCGGCAAGTTCGACAAGGGCGCCGCCGCCTCCGCCTACGCCTTCTCGGGCGGGCTGCACGGAGTCGGGGTGGCGGTCACCACCGCGCTCTCCACGCGGGTGAGCGTCGAGGTGCGCCGCGCCGGGCGCATCCACGCGATCGAATTCACGCGCGGGGGCGAGGAGGTCTCGGCACTCGCCGACATCGGCCCCTGCGGCCGCCAGACCGGAACGCGGGTGCGGGTGTGGCCGGATTCGAAGTACTTCGACAGCCCGCGGGTGCCCGCCGCCGAGCTGGAGCGGCTGCTGCGCTCGAAGGCCGTGCTGCTGCCGGGCGTCTGCGTGGTCCTGGAGATCGAGCAGCCGGGCGGCGAGCCGCTCACCCGCACCTGGAGTTACCCCGGCGGGCTGGCGCAGTACCTGGACGAGCTGGCCGACGGGCGCGAAGCCGTCGCGCCGCTGTATTGCGGCGAGAAGTACGCGGGGCCCGAGGACGCAGCCTTCGCGCCGGGAGAAGGCGCCGCCTGGGTGCTGGGCTGGTTCGCCGACCCCGTGCCCTCGGAGTCCTATGTCAATCTCATCCCGACGGTGGCCGGCGGCACTCACGAGTCGGGGCTGCGCGCGGGCGTGTTCGAGGCGGTGAAGGCCTTCATCGAGCAGCGCGCGCTGCTGCCGCGCGGGGTCAAGCTCCAGCAGGACGACGTGTGCTCGCGGCTCGCCTTCATCCTCTCGGCGCGCATCCTCGACCCGCAGTTCCAGGGCCAGGTGAAGGAACGGCTCAACTCGCGCGAGGCGGTGCGGCTGGTCTCGGGCATGGTGCGCGACCCGTTCGAGATCTGGCTCAACGACCACGCGGAGGCCGGACGCGCGATCGCGGAACTCTCGATCCACCAGGCGCTCGCCCGCCAGAAGGCCGCGCAGAAGGTGGGCAAGCGCAAGCAGTCGGGGGTGGCCGTGCTGCCGGGCAAGCTCGCCGACTGCGAGTCCGAGGACACCGCGCGCAACGAGGTGTTCCTGGTCGAGGGCGATTCTGCGGGCGGCTCGGCGAAGCTCGCGCGCGACAAGGAGACCCAGGCCATCCTGCCCCTGCGCGGCAAGGTCCAGAACGCCTGGGAGATCGACGCCGACCGCCTGTTCGCCAACACCGAGATCCACGACATCGCGGTGGCCTTGGGCATCGACCCGCACGGGCCCGACGACGATCCCGATCTGTCGGGGCTGCGCTACGGCAAGGTGGTGATCCTGTCCGATGCCGACGTCGACGGCGCCCACATCCAGACCCTGCTGCTGACCCTGTTCTTCCGCCACTTCCCGAAGCTGATCGAGCGCGGCCACATCTGCATCGCGCAGCCTCCGCTGTACCGCATCGACGCGCCGGCGCAGGGCAGGAAGAGGCCAGCGCGCAGGCTCTACGCCCTGGACGAGGGCGAACTGGGCGCGATCCGCGACCGCCTGGAGAGCGAGGGCGTCGACCCGCGCTCGATCGGGATCGGGCGCTTCAAGGGCCTGGGCGAGATGAATCCGGAGCAGTTGCGCGAGACCGCGATGGATCCGGCCACGCGGCGCGTGCTCCCGGTGCGCATGCGCGAGGCCGAGGGCGCGGCCGCCGAGACGGTGCGCCTGTTCACCATGCTGATGGGCAAGGGCGAGGCCGCCGCCCGGCGCGAATGGATGGAGGCGAAGGGCGATAGTGTCGAAGCCGATCTATGAGGCCGTTCCAGGTTGCCGGCACGCCTCGCGAACCCGGACCTTGAAGCCTGAAACCCGATGAAGACGATGACGAACGAAACCCCCGATCTGTTCGACGAGCCGGCGGCGCCGCCCGCGCCGCCGCCCGCGGCCGCCGCGGGCAATGGCGGCGAGAGCTTTCCGCTCGACGGCTACGCCGAGCGCGCCTATCTCGCCTATGCCATGAGCGTGGTGCGCGCCCGGGCGCTCCCTCAGGTCGAGGACGGGCTCAAGCCGGTGCAGCGGCGCATCCTGCACGCGATGAACGAGATGCGGCTCGCCGCCGGCGTGAAGCACGTCAAGAGCGCGCGCGTGGTGGGCGACGTCATCGGCAAGTACCACCCCCACGGCGACCAGAGCGTGTATGACGCCATGGTGCGCGTGGCGCAGGACTTCTCGCTGCGCTATCCGCTCATCGACGGCCAGGGGAACTTCGGCTCGCGCGACGGCGACTCGGCCGCGGCGATGCGCTACACCGAGGCGCGGCTCACCCCGATCGCCGAGCTGCTGCTCGGCGAGATCGGCCAGGGCACGGTCGATTTCGCGCCCAACTACGACGGCGCGTTCGAGGAGCCGCGGCTGCTTCCCGCGCGCCTGCCCTTCGTGCTGCTGAACGGCGCCTCGGGCATCGCGGTCGGGATGGCGACCGAGATCCCGCCGCACAACCTGCGCGAGGTCGCGGAGGCGCTGCGCATCCTGATCCAGCATCCGGCGGCCGAACTCGACGAGCTGCTGGCGGTGCTGCCCGCACCGGACTTCCCCGGCGGCGGGCAAATCGTCTCGCCCCCGCAGGCGATCCGCGACGCCTACACGAGCGGCCGCGGCAGCCTGCGTGTGCGCGCGCGCTGGCAGCGCGAGGCGCTCGCGCGCGGGCAGTGGCGCATCGTGGTCCATGAGCTGCCGCACGGCGTGTCCTGCGCGCAGGTGCTCTCCGAGATCGAGGCGCTCACCAATCCGCAGCCCAGAACCGGGAAGAAGGAACTCACGGCGGAGCAGAAGACGCTGAAGACGGCCATCCTCGGCGCGCTGGAGACGGTGCGCGACGAATCGAGCGACAAGGCCCCGGTGCGCATCGTCCTGCAGCCGCGCTCCTCGCGCCAGGACCCGGAGGCGTTCATCGCACTCGTCGCCGCGAACACCAGTCTCGAAGTCCCGGTGCCGATCAACCTCACCATGATCGGGCGCGACGGCCGGCCGCAGCAGAAGGGGCTCGCCGCGATCCTGCGCGAATGGGTCGAATTCCGCTATCTCACGGTGGAACGGCGCACGCGCCACCGCCTGGAGGAGGTCGAGCGGCGCATCCACATCCTCGAAGGGCGCATGACCGCGCTGCTGCACATCGAGGAGGTCATCCGCGTCATCCGCGCCGCCGACGAACCCAAGCCCGAGCTGATGGCCCGCTTCGGCCTGTCGGACGCGCAGGCCGAGGACATCCTCGAAATCCGCCTGCGCCAGCTCGCGCGGCTCGAGGCCATCCGGATCGGGAAGGAACTCGAGGCGCTGCGCGAGGAACGGGCGGGGCTGCGCACGCTGATCGAGGACCGCAAGGCGATGACCCGCCAGATCGTGCGCGAGATCGCCTCCGACGCGAAACGCTTCGGCGACGATCGCCGCACCCTGATCGCGCCGGCGGCGCCGCTCGCGCAGGCAGCCGTCGCGGCGCCCGACGAACCGGCGACGGTGATCGTCTCGCGCAACGGCTGGGCGCGGGTGCGCCAAGGCCACGGCATCGATCCCGCGACCATCGCGTACAAGGCGGGCGACGCGCCGCTGCTCTTGGCCGAGTCGCGCACGACCTGGCCGCTGGTCGTGCTCGACACCGCCGGGCGCGCCTATTCGCTGCGGGTCGCCGACCTTCCGGGCCGGCGCGGCGACGGCGTGCCGCTCGGCACCCTGGTCGATTTCCAGGACGGCGCCCGCTTCGCCTGGGCGCTCACCGGCGCGCCCGATACGCGCGCCCTGTTCGCAGGCTCCGGCGGCTACGGCTTCGTCTGCCCCCTGGGCGAGCTGGTGACGCGCCAGAGGAGCGGGAAGCGCTTCATGACACTGGAATCGGACGAGACGCCGCTGCGGCCGCTGCCGCTCGCCACCGAGGGCGCTCTCGCGGCACTCTGCCGAAATGGGCGGCTGCTGGTGTTCGCCGCTTCCGAACTCAAGGAGCAGTCCGGAGGACGCGGGGTGATCCTGATCGATCTCGATCCGGGAGACGCGCTCGCCGCGGTTGCCGCCTTCGACGGGCGCGAGCTGCGCGTCGAGGGCACGGGCCGTGCGGGCAAGCCGGCCTCGCTCACGCTGCGCGGCGCGGATCTGGATCGCCATCGCGCGCACCGCGCCCGCAAGGGTAGCGCGCTGCATGCGCGATTCAAGCCGACGGCGCTGGGGTGATCTGGGTTTCGGTTTTGAGTTCGTAGGGCCCAATAAGCGAAGCGCATTGCGCCCGTTGGCTCCTCCGGCGACGAGGCGAGGACGAATCTCTTCGACCGATCCACCCGGGGTTCCCCGCCCATGTCCACGCCCCGAAAGGCCATCAGCTACCAGCTCGTGATCCGGGTCGCACGCGCGGTGACCGTGCGCGTGGGCGCGCTCGGGCAGGTGCGCTTCGCCCCCGGCCGCTACATCTACACCGGCAGCGCGAAGCGTGCGATCGAGGCGCGCGTGGCACGCCACCTCGCCGGCGCCCGGCGGCTACACTGGCACATCGACCACCTGCTCGCCGCTCCCGGCGTGCGGGTGACGGCGACCCGGCTGTCCCCGCGTCCGGAATGCAGCCTCAATCAGGCCACCGCGGGCAGCATCCCGGTACCCCGTTTCGGCGCGAGCGACTGCCGCGCAGGCTGCGGCAGCCATCTCAAGTACCAGGGACGGCACTGACATAGAATGCACTTCGAGGCCCCGCGATGAAATACGCCGTCATTCCCGTCACCCCGTTCCAGCAGAACTGCTCGCTCCTCTGGTGCGAGGAGACCGCGCGCGCGGCGGTGGTGGATCCAGGCGGCGATCTGGATCTCATCCTGGAAGCCGTCGCGCGCAACGCGGTCACGGTGGAGAAGATCCTGCTCACCCACGGGCATGTCGATCACGCCGGAGGCGCGGCCGAACTGCGCCGCCGTCTGGGCGTGCCGGTAGAAGGCCCGCAGCTCGAGGAGCGCTTCTGGCTCGACGCGCTCCCCCAGCAGGCGGCGATGTTCGGTGCCGGGCGCGGCGAGGCCCTCACGCCGGACCGCTGGCTCGCCGACGGCGACACCGTATGCGTGGGCAGGCTCGTCCTGCAGGTGCTCCATTGCCCCGGACACACGCCCGGCCATGTGGTGTTCTTCGAGCCGCTCTCGCGCATCGCGATCGTGGGCGACGTGCTCTTCGCGGGCTCCATCGGCCGCACCGACTTTCCGCGCGGCGACCACGCCGCGCTGATCGCCTCGATCCGCGGCAAGCTGTTCCCGCTCGGCGACGACGTCATCTTCATCCCCGGCCACGGTCCCGAATCCACCTTCGGGCGCGAGCGGCGCAGCAATCCGTTCGTGGGAGACTGACGACAATGAAAACAATGGGGTCAGACACGATAATTGCTCGATCACCAACAACCGCGGACGTGGCCTGTGGTTGTCGCGTCTGACCCCATTTCCGATACCTGGATCAAGCAACTGTTCCGGAGTATCGACGATCAGCGTGTGGAAGCATTTCTGGCGTTCCTCTCGGACGATGTCCGTTTTCAATTCGGGAATGCGGAGCCTGTGAGAGGGAAAACGGCAGTGAGCCACGTTGTCCGTGGCTTGTTCGGAAACATCAGGGCGCTTCGTCACGAAGTGACCGAGACATGGGAACAACCGGGTATCGTGATCTGCCACGGCACCGTGACCTACACCAGAAATGACTCGAGCGTTCTCTGCGTTCCCTTCGCAAACATCTTCAAGCTGGACGCGGGCCTGATCAAGGACTACCTGATCTATGTCGACGTCTCCGAGCTGTAGATATGCTAGATATGGGGTCAGACACGATATCTGCTCGATCACTACCGATGACAGACGTGGCTTGCGGTTAGGTACCCCTATCTCTTTCGCCACCGCGCCAACCTTGGCGCTGTCCGGCGGCAGCAACCGCGCCACCACCCTGTTCCTGAATGCCTCTCCGTACCGTGCCATCTTTCGTCCTCGTCGCCCCCAAGTTCAAGATTCTATCGAGGCGACAACTATTCTGACGCGGGGGGTCCTTCTTCAGCCAGTTGCGGAAGCCGTCGGCGAGCGGTTCCAGCACGTCGAAGGACTCAGCGTCCGTCATGGCTTGCGTGGCGTCGCCGCGACAAGACGGTCCGACTTCGCCCGTCACGGGGCGACTTGTGCCTGGGGCCACCAAGCTCGCCAACGCCGGCCAGCCTGGTGGCCCCAGGCAGTGATCGGCCTGCGATTCTGGATACTTTCCCGGCACAAAATCCGGATTGACTACGCTTGCCAGGCTCGGAGATACTCCGGAGGTGCCGTTGAATTTCCTGTCCTTCCGCGAATGCTGAGCATGCAGGGGCTGATGTGATCGGGTAATGTCCAAGCCGTTAAAGAATGGGGATTCAACGCAAGGGATTTAAGTATCCTTGAACAACGAATATTCATTCAGGAATCGCATTCGTTGCTTCCGTCAATATAGTTTCCCCCGGCCTTACCCGCAGGAATTCGACCGGATTGCGTGAAATCTGAAGTCCGTTGCCAACCTGGCGCACCACTGTGTAACTGGACTTGTGCAGATCGCTAGTCTCAGGGAAGTCCTCTCGGAAATGGGCGCCGCGCGAATCCTCCCTCTCCAGCGCAGCCATTGCAATGACCTGACTTACTGCGATCAGGTTCTTCAGATTGAGCCAATCATGCCAGGCGACGTTGAACGCGAGATCGTCATGGCCGACGCCGATGCGGGACAGCGCGGCGTCGAGCCGGACCAGTCCTTGCTGTGCCCGCCGCAAGCCCGCAGCCGTGCGCAGGATGCCAACGTCGCGCCACATCAGCTCATACAGGGCTTCGCGAATGGCCTCCAGGTCACCCGCGGCCTGGCGCAGCGGCGCCGTGTGCTGCAACAGGCTCTGCGCGATCACGGCCTCGTCCGCCGTACGCCACTGCCCACTGCTGTTCACCCAGGCCGCCATGCTCTCGCCGGCGATGCCGCCGAAGACGGTGGAGTTGGCGACGCCGTTGCCGCCGAGACGATTTGCGCCATGCACGCCGCCGGTGTCCTCGCCGGCGGCGAAGAGTCCTTGCAGTGGCGTGCTGCAGT
>MNXU01000002.1:0-5440 GCA_001872285.1 Betaproteobacteria bacterium CG2_30_68_42 | reverse complement strand
CGACGCCGCCCATCATGTAATGCCCGGTTGGCACCACTTCCACCAGACCTCCGGCAAGATCGAAACCGCAATCGGCGCAGCGTTCGACCATACCCTTGAATTGCTTGCGCACGTTATCCGGACCGAGATGCCCCATCGAGATGTAAAGGCCGCCATTGGGCGTGGTATTGCCGGAGCGCATCTCGGTGAACATGGCGCGCGAAACGATGTCGCGCGTGGCGCGCTCGTTGCGCGAGTCGTACTTGTGCATGAAACGCTGCTTGTCGCCGCCCAGCAGATAGCCGCCGGAGCCGCGCAGACCTTCCTCGATGATGGTGCCGGTGATGCGCGTGCCCACCCCGGCCAGCACACCGGTCGGGTGGAACTGCACCATCTCCATGTCGCGCAGGGGCAAGCCGGCGCGCAGCGCCATGGCCAGGCCGTCGCAACTCTTGTCGCCGGAGGGGGTGTGGTACTTGTACATGGTGGGACCGCCGCCGGTGGCCAGCAGCACCGCCTTGGCCTGCACGAAAACAAATTCGCCGGTGCGCATGTCAATCATCAGCACGCCCGCCAGCGCGGAGCCATCGGGCGTCTTGACCAGCTCTACGGCGCGATGTTCTTCCAGTCGCTTGATGTCGCGTGCCCACACTTGCTCGGCCAGACGGTTGATGATTTCGATGCCGGTCAAATCGCCTTTGTGTACCGTTCGGTCGAATGTCTGGCCGGCAAATGCCTTTTGGTGCACCGTGCCGTCGGGGTTGCGGTCGAAGAAGCAGCCGAGTTCATTCTCGAGTTCATGGACCCGCTCGACGGCCTTGGTCACCAGCGTCCAGGCGAGATCGTGGTCGGATAGCCATTTGCCTCCCTCGATGGTGTCCATGAAGTGGCGCTCGACCGAATCGCCCTTGGCCAGTGCCACGTTGTAGCCGCCCTGGACCATGCGCGTGCAACCGCACTTGCCCAGCAGCCCCTTGATCGCGACCGTGATCGACAGCGTGGGATCCGCCTGGTGTGCATGCAGCGCGGCGAACAGTCCGGCCCCGCCCGAGCCGAGGATGAGGATGTCGGTCCGCAGTCGTTTTATGTTCATGCCGATTTCACTCCCAGGCTGGCCAATACGCGGGCGCGCCTGGCCTGGGCGTCCTGCCGCACGACGCTGAAGAGACTCTCGCCATGGCTGTCCATGGCAACCAGCAGCGGACCGAAGTTGCGGATGCGGAATCGCCACAGCGATTCTGGATTGAGATCGTCGAGATCGACATCCTCGATCTGCTCGATCCAGGTGGTTTCGAGCGCCGCCGTGCCGCCGACAATGGCCAGGTAAACACCGCCCAGTTCACTGAACGCCGCCAACGAATCCTCACGCAGGCCGCCCTTGCCGATAATGATGCGCACACCATATTGCGTCAGCAGCGGTCGCGTGAAGCGCTCCATGCGGTCGGAGGTGGTGGTGCCGATGCATACCGGCGCATAGCCGGCCGGGTTGGCTGGACTCTTTTCGACCTTCTTCACGTTGGGTGCCGTGTGGATCACGGCATGGCCGTTCAGGTCGAAGCGCGTGCGGCGGCCACGATCGAACATGTGGATCTGCGTCGCATCCCGGATTCCGTATAAGGTTGATTGCAGGGTAACTGTGTCGTTGACGCGCAACTGGCGAATCTGCGCTTCGCTTACTGGAGTGGTCAGTTCGTAATGTGCCATGTTCAGAATCCGTAAGTGACGCCAGCCGGCGTAAAGGTCGCCTTGGCGCGGCGGGCGGAGTGACATTGCATGTTGACCGCGACCGGATTCATCGTGATGTGCGTTGCCGCCAGTTCGATATGCACCGCGAATGCGGTGGAGTCACCGCCCAGGCCCTGCGGCCCGACGCCGATCTGGTTCACCGCCGCGCTGAGCTGTTGCTCCAGCTTTGCGCCTTCCGGGTCGTTGCAGTGAGTGCCAAGCGCGCGCGTCGCCGCACGCTTGGCCAGCGCCACGCACAGATCGGAGGTGCCGCCGAGACCGACGCCAACGATGGTGGGTGGGCAGGTTTTGCCGCCGGCCGCCAACACGCAATCTATGACGAAGGTCTTGATGGCGTCGATTCCTTCGGCGGGAGTCGCCATCTTCAGGAAGGAATTGTTCTCCGAACCGCTACCCTTGGGCACCATCTCGATCGACAGGACATCCGGCGCCGCGGTGAAATCGACATGGATTACCGGTACCTCGATGCCGCATGAGGTGTGCTCGTTCTTGCGCGTGAGCGGATGTACCACCGAAGAACGCAGCGGATGTTCGCGCGTGGCACGCTCGCAGCCGGTACGAATGGCGTCCTTCAAGGCGTGGCCATCGACTGCGACACCGCTACCGATGATGACGTTATAGATCGGTACGCCGGTGTCCTGACAGAGCAGGTTGTTGGTGTCCTCCGCCACCTGGATGTTGGTTACCATGGTGGCGAGGACATTCCTGGCGGTGGGCACCGTTTCGTGCGCGACCAATCGGGTGAAACCGCTCTTGATGTCCGGCGGCAGCACCTTCAGCGCCCGGATGTACAGATCCCGTGCGGTCTCTTCCACCATCTTCAAATCGATTTTCATAAGGTCACTTGGTCACTTTAGATTGCGAGAATGTTCATTTTCACGCCGGCAGGGAACTTCCAATCCGTGTCGCCTGCGCGGCAACCGCTAACTGATGAGGGCCAGGGCGAAGGCCAGTCCCGCGGCAACGCCGAAGCCGAGGGCGCCGGCGATCCAGTTTTTGCGCAGTCCGGACCACGGCAGAAATTCGATGAGCAGCAGGCGTACTCCACCCATCAGGTGCAGCGCCAGCAGCACCACCAGTCCCCATTCGCCGAACCTGAACGCTGTCCGGTCGGTAAACCCGAGAATTCCGTCCAGCGCCGCCTCGCCGTGAATCGCCTGACCCAGCAGCCAGAAGTGCAACGGCAAGAATACCGCCAGCGCCAAGCCCGAAATTCGGTGCACCAAGAATGCCCAGTAGGCAGGATGCGCGCGAGCGCGGAAATCGTTGTTGCGTTTCATGCTATCAACCCATAGATGGCGCGCCAGCCCATGATCGCGATGAGCCCGCTGACCAAGGCAGCGGCGACATCGGCGCTTCGCCCGCGCCAGCCGAGCCACTCCGCGGCAATCGTGGTGAGACCGAGCGGAACATGGACGGCGCAGGCGAGCACAAACAACCCGTAAAACCCGCCGAGTAGCCAGTTGCCTTGTGTGCGGCCGAGGATCTCCGCGGCACTGAGCCCGCCGCGCACGGCGTAGATGATGACCGCCAGATGGCCCAGCACGCATAGCGCCAGGACCATGGCGCTGATGCGCTGCCAGTACCAGAGTTTGGCTTGACTAATGGCGCTGGTCATAGTTCGCCCCGTATTGCCGACTTGGCAACCAGGCGCTTCAGTCCGGCGATGCCGGCTGTCGGCTCGATCCGCTTGGGACAACGCTCGCTGCAGGAGCCCTGGGTATGGCAGGAGTGGCAGCCGGCGTCGCCCGCGACCGCCCTGAGTCGCTCGACCCATCGAGTGTCGCGCACGTCGTTGGCCAGGGTCCACGCCCGATTGAGTGCGGCTGGCCCCAGAAAATTCGGGCGCCAGGTCACGATATCGCAAGAGGCGTAGCAAATGCCGCAGCCGATGCACTCGATGCCGGCATTTGCGGCGATACGTTCCCGCGAGGTCGGCTCGACGCGGGCGAAGTCATCATGACGGCTGTGACGGCCTTTGAACTGCCCTTTGGCTTGTGCCCACTTGTCGAAGAACTCGACCATGTCGGTCGTTAGATCCTTGATGACCGGCAGGTTCGCCAGCGGTGCGATCTCCAGCTTCCCGTCTACGGCGACCTTCGCGACGCTGGTGCGGCAAGTCCAGCGCGCCACTCCGTTGACCGTCATGGCGCAGGAGCCGCACATGCCGACGCGGCAAGCAAAGCGGTAGCTCAGGGTTGGATCGAGCTGGCGTTGAATGTAGGTCACCACATCCAGCACCGTCTGGCTGTCGCGCCGGGGAACCTTATAGCTTGTGAAGCCGCCCTGTTCCCGGCCGCGCCATACTTTTACTTCAAGATTCGTGCTCATTGATCAAGTGGCCTGCCCGGCGGGAATCCTTAATGTTTGCGTTCCAGCATTCTGGCCAAACCAGCACAAAATAAAAGCTAATAATAATTACTTCGAGATAAAGTTACTGTTTATAATCGATGCTTGTCATTGGGCGTTGAACGTGTCTTCCATTCGCATCTTCAAAACCTTTCTTGCGGTGGTCAAGCACGGCACATTTGCTGCCGCCGGGAAAGATATCGGACTGACGGCGGCAGCCGTGGGCCTGCAGATTCGCTGCCTGGAAGAAGACCTGAATCAGGTGCTGTTCGATCGCGGCGCTCGCGCGGTTGTGCTGAATACGACGGGGCGCAGGATTGCGGCGCAGGTCGCGGATCTGGTGATGCGTTACGAGGCGCTGGCCGCCCTTGACGACAACAACGAGTTGTCAGGCACGGTGGTCATGGGCGCCCTCGTCTCGGCTCTGATGGGCGCCTTCGCGGATGCCTTGTGGAGCATCAAGCAAGCCCATCCGCGCCTCGACGTGAAATTGCTAGCTGGGCTTTCGAGCGACTTCGCGATCAAGGTGGAGCAGGGCGAACTGGACGCTGCAGTGGTGGCGCAGTCGCCACACCCGCTGCCATCCAGCCTCCTGTGGACGCCCCTCTATACCGAACCCATGGTCCTGATCGTGCCGCGCCAGCCTCATTTCGATCTGGCGCGAAATTCACTGGAGATCCTCCGGAGCTCGCCTTTCCTGCGTTTTGACCGGCAAACATGGACCGGCCACCTGGTCAAGGACGCGCTGCGGCAATGCGGGGTCGCCGTGCGAGAAGAAATGGAGTTGAACTCCGTCGAGGCCATCGTGGAAATCGTTCGCCAGGGTTTCGGCATCTCCATCGTGCCGCGACTGGCCAACGTGCAATGGGTCCGCGATCAAGGCTTAAGGATTATCTCCCTGACGGGCATCGACGTTCAGCGCCACGTCGGTCTGATCGAGCGTACCCACCACGTACGGCAACGGTTTACCGGCGAGATCAAGCGGTATTTTCAGACCAGCTTCAGGAAGTCGGTGAGGCGCTGGCGCAAAACGGCTTTGTGACACCGGTAATCCACGCGGAATGCATCACCCTGACCTATACGTGGCGGCCGCCGTTTTCCTCTTTTCTGCATGCTCGAATACCGGCGCGCGTCAAGGTAGTTGTCGCCTCGGTCATGCAGCCAACGGCTGAGTAGGGTTGTCCGCCAAATGCGTCTTTATGATGGAGTCGCGTTCGGGATTGAGCGTCACGGCGCCGATGGGTGCCCGGTTTCGAGTCTCGCCAGACCAGCTGCCGGGTCGAGTTCGCGAGTCTGGAGGTATAAGGCATGTCGGGCAGCCAGAATCGCATGATCCTCGCCGGCATGGCGCTCTCTCTCAAGAAAC
>MNXU01000053.1 GCA_001872285.1 Betaproteobacteria bacterium CG2_30_68_42 | reverse complement strand
CGCCCTAACATCGCCGGCTGCTCCCTAACACCGTCCGGCTGATCTGGTGCGGATGCCCTTGCTTTCCAGGTTTGCAGGCCCTAGACTGTGCATAGTACCAGTATTAACACGATCGTGAAAACCGGCACCGTACCGCTCCCGCCGCTCAAGGCCGTCAAGGTGCTCGACCGGCTCCGGGAGCGCGTCCGCTACCTGCACTACAGTATACGAACCGAAGAGGCGTATGTCTACTGGGTGCGGGCATTCATCCGCTTTCACGGCTTGCGCCATCCCTCGACCCTGGGCGCTACGGAGGTGGAGGGCTTCCTGTCCTGGCTGGCCGGTTCGCGGGGGGTGTCTTCCTCCACGCACAGGCAGGCGCTGTCCGCCCTGCCGTTCTTCTACGGCAAGGTGCTGGACATCGATCTGCCATGGATGAAGGAGATCGGCGGGCCGCGCAGCCATCGGCGCCTGCCGGTCGTGCGGAGGAACGGGGAAGCGTCCCGCACTTCGGTCGGGCCGCAACGCCGGCCCGTGCTCACCCGGAAAACCGCCCTCCTCCGGGCAAGGCGGGCTCGCCTGGCGGCGGCTGCGTGCCATCGCGGCGCAACCCCCGTCACTGCCCCGCGGCTCGTGCCGCGTGGCCGTGGATGCGCCGGCCTACCAGCGCCGCTTGCGTGCGGCGGCGAGGAATTCGTCGAGGATGGGCGTGCAATCGAGCTCGGTCACGGAGCCCGGCCGGTGGAACTCGGGATGCCACTGCACGCCGAGCACGAAGTTGCGCTCCTTGCCGCGGATCGCCTCGACGACGTCGTCGGTTGGGCACACCGCCTCGACCTCGAGCTCGCGGCCGAGCGTGCGCACGGCCTGGTGATGGATCGACACGACACCTCCGCCCGGTGCGCCGAACAGGCGCGAGAGCAGGCCGCCCTCGGTGAAGCGCACGTCATGGACGTGGCGGTCGTACTCGGCGCTCCGGTGCGCAGACGCGCCCTGCGCCTGGAGCGCGATGTCCTGGTACAGGGTACCGCCGAAGGCGACGTTGATGAGCTGCATGCCGCGGCAGATGCCGAGCACGGGCTTGCGGGCTTCCATGAACTCGTGCAGCAGCTCCATCTCGTAGGCATCCCGCACCGGATCCCCGGCCCACTCCGGCCGCATCGGCTCCTCGCCGTAGGCGCGCGGGCTGACGTCGGCGCCGCCCTGCAGGATCAGGCCGTCCAGGTATTCGGCATAATCGCGAAGCCGGATATTGCTGCGCATCAGCGCGCCGTCCTGCAGCACCGAGGGCACCATCAGCAGCAGGACGTCGCGCACCGTCACCCACTGCGCCACCGACTGCTCCAGCACCTGGAGGGTCTTGCTGCGGATGCCGCGCGCGTCCGGTTCCGGATGGAAGATGCGCGCCGACAGCCCGATGCGGATGGGCTTGCCACGGCCGGTCATGACGATTTCCTCTCTATGGAACGGAAACGGCGCACCGCTGCATCGACGACACCCTCGACGCTGCCCGCCTCCGCATGGCGCCGGCGCAGATCGCCGGCATCGTTGCCCGCGTGTGCGGCGACGCGGTGGATCTCTACCAGCGCCTCCTCGCTTCCGAGGGTGGCTGCATGCGGCTGGATGCGCCGCAGCGTCGCGAGGATGTCCTCGCGCAGCGTACTGCTCTCGTGCGTGCGCGGATGCACGAGGATGCCTTCCAGGCCGAAGCGGCAGGCCTGGAAGCGGTTGTAGTTGTAGACAAAATAGTCCTCCTCGACCGGCGGCGGCTCGGCGCGCGAGAGCAGATGCCGGCAAAGCGCCTGCAGGTAGCCGGCCAGGGCGGCGGCCCGCTCCACCGTGAGCGGCGTGTCGCAGACCCGCAGCTCGATGGTGCCGAATTCGGGTTTCGGGCGGATGTCCCAGTAGAAGTCTTTCATGCTCTTCACCACGCCGCTCGCTTCCATCCTGGCGAAGTAGTTCTCCTCGAATTCCTTCCAGTCGAGCAGGAAGGGCGCCCGCCCGCTCAACGGAAACGCGAAGACCGAGTTGAGGCGCGCCGAATCGAACAGCGTATCCACTCCCTGCGAGTACGGTGACGATGCGGACAGCGCGATGAAATGCGGCACGTAGCGGTTGAGCGCATGGAGCAGGAAGAGCGCTTCGTCCGCGCTCTCGCAGCCGACATGCACGTGCTGGCCGAAGACGGTGAACTGCTTGGCGAGGTAGCCGTAGAGCGAGGAGAGTTCCCTGAAACGCTGTGCCGAATGGATCCGCTGCCGGAACCAGCGCTGGAACGGGTGGGTGCCGCCGCCGCAGACGGCCACGTTGATGCGATCGCCGGCCGCCACCAGGGCGTCGCGGATGACACGCAACTGGGCGAGCAGTGCGCCGTACTCGCGGTGCACGCCGGTCGCCACCTCGATCATGCTCTCGGTGATCTCGGGCTTGACGTCGCCCGGAAACGGCGCGCGCGCGAGCAGATGCAGCATGTCCGAGGCGGCGGCCGAAAGATCGAAGTCGGTCGGATTGACGAGCTGGAGCTCCAGTTCGACGCCCAGGGTCAGGGACCCGGAAGCCTTGAAGGGTTCGAGCGGCACGCTCAGTCCTCCTCCCGGCCGGTCGCCTCGCCGGCCCGGATCAGGGCGCGCTGGGTGATGATCGGCGCGATCACCTCCAGCAGCAGCACCATGCCCATGATCGCCTTCAACTCGTCGAGCAGATCGAGTCCGAGATACCGCGACTGTTCCAGCAGCAGGATGGCGAAGACCGACAGCGGGGTGAGCGCCAGCCCGGTCAGCACTCCCTTGCGCCAGCTCAGGCCGCTTGCGCGGGCGAACAGGGTCGTGGCCGACGTCTTCACCGCCACACGCACCGCGATCACGGCCAACGCCAGCCCCGCGCCCTCGACCGCATGGCGCCAGTCGATCGTCGCGGCCACGAAGACGAACAGCAGCAGCGTCAGCAGGTCGCCGAGCGCGCCGAAGTTGCGCTGCGCCGGGGAGAGCACGACGCGGCGATGTCGCGCGACGATGCCGAAGGCGAGCGTCGCCAGCAGGGGCGAAAATTGCAGGGCATGCGAGAGCGCGGTCGCGACGATGACCGCAGCGGCGAAGGCGAGTGTGGCATTGCGCTCGCCGCCGCCGAGCATGCGCAGCAGCCCCGGCACCGCAACGCCGAAAGCCGCACCCAGCCCGGCGGAGACCGCGAGCACCGCCAGGCTGCTCCAGAGGGCCCGGAGGATGCCGCCGTCGCTGACCAGAAGGCCGTAGCCGACGACGATCTTGAAGGCGATCACGGCCAGCACGCAATTGAAGGCCGACAGGTGCAGGGTGCGCTCCGTGACCTGACCCGAGCTGTGCAGCTCGTTGGTCACGCGCACCACCGCCGCCGGCGAGGTCGACATCGCTAGCGCCGCCAGCAGCAGCGCCGGCACCGGTGCGACCGAGAAACGCTGCGCGACGAAGAACACCGCGACGAACGAGCCCCCTGCCTCGACCAGACTTGTGACGGCCAGCCACGGATTGGTCCGCAGCCAGTTCAGGTTGATGCGGTAGCCCAGCTCGAACAGGATCAGCCCGAAGGCGACATCCGCGAGCCACGCCGCGGGACCGTCGCGCGGATCGGGCAGGAAGCCGCCCTGCGCGGACGCGAGGAGAAAGCCGACCACGCCGTAGCTGCTGATCCTCGGCAGCCCCAGCCAGCGATGACCGATTTCCCCGGCCAGCCAGGCGAGCGCCAGGCTCGAAGGCCAGACGATCTCGCCGAGGGCGGCTAGATCCGACATCGGTGTGCTCCCGCCCGCGGATGGCGGCCGCCCCGCAGGCGCGAAATCCAGCAGCGCCGCGTTGCGCGGATCCCTGCGCCGTCGCCTCGCGGATCGCCCGATGTCGTTGCGAAGTCGCTCATGGTTCTCCCGCGCCTCGGCCGCCACCATCCAGCCGCGTCGAGGATACCATCCCCGCGTCGCCGCCGCGGTTGCGGCGCGATCGCCGCTTCGGTATAGTTCGCCCGCTCTCGCGGGAGAGCGCGCACCGCGCGGCTGCGGGGCGCCGCCGAAGGCGCAGCACCCGTAATCGCTCAGGCAAACGGACCGCGGGCGCTTCCCCTCAAGGGGAATCGAATCTGGAGAGAGACACCGGACGGCGCATCGGCCGGCGTCCACCGAAGGGGCACGCGGCGCGCCAGCGCGCTGCAATCTCTCAGGTACCGAGGACAGAGGGGTGCAACGGCACGGCTTCGCGCTGCGCGCGGGGCGTGCGGATCGTCGACCCGAGGTGCCTGGACCCATGGGAAAGCAGACCCCGCTGTACGAATCCCACCGCGCGCTGGGTGCGCGCATCGTCGATTTCTCCGGCTGGGACATGCCGTTGCACTATGGCTCCCAGATCGAGGAACACCATGCCGTGCGCAGGCACGCCGGGATGTTCGACGTCTCCCACATGCTCAATGTGGATGTCATCGGCTCCGGCGCGCGCGAATACCTCGAACGCCTGATCGCGAACGACGTCGCGAAGCTCAAGGCGCCGGGGCGCGCGCTCTACTCCTGCATGCTCACCCCGGAGGGCGGGGTGATCGACGATCTGATCGTCTATTTTTTTGGCGAGGGCCGCTACCGGCTGGTCGCGAACGCGGGCACCGCGGACAAGGACCTCGCCTGGATGGCGCGGCAGGCGCAGCCCTTCGCCGGCCGGCTCGAAGTCGGGCCGCGGCGCGATCTCGCCATGATCGCCGTCCAGGGCCCGCAGGCACGCGGCCTGGTGTGGCAGGCGCTGCCCGCCTCGCGCGCGAGCAGCGAGGCGCTGATCCCGTTCCAGGCCGCCCCCAGGGGCGAGGGAATGATCGCCCGCACCGGCTACACGGGAGAGGACGGATTCGAGCTCGTCGTCCCCGCCGGCGAGGCCGCCGCGATCTGGCGGGCGCTGCTCGAGGCCGGCGTCCGGCCCGCCGGGCTGGGCGCGCGCGACACGCTGCGGCTGGAAGCCGGCATGAATCTCTACGGGCAGGACATGGACGAGAACGTCACCCCGCTCGAATCGGGCCTGGCCTGGACGGTCGATCGCTCGCGGCCACGCGACTTCACCGGCCGCGCGGCGCTCGATGCCGCGGTGCCGCAGCGCCAGTTGATCGGCCTGCTCGCGCTCGACAAGGGCGTGCTGCGCTCCCACCAGACCGTCTACTCGGCGCACGGGGAAGGCCAGATCACGAGCGGAAGCTTCGCCCCGACGCTGGGCCGCTCGATCGCCCTCGCGCGGCTTCCCGCTGGCGCACGCACGGGCGAGGAAGTCGAGGTCGATGTGCGCGGCAAACGTCTCGCGGCCAGGCTGGTCCGGCCACCCTTCGCGCGCCACGGAAAGGCGCTCGTCTGACCCGTAACTCAATGGAGGAAGGAACATGAACATCCCGGAGAATCTCAGATACACCGCGACCCACGAATGGGTGCGCCTGGAGGCCGACGGAACGCTGACCGTGGGCATCACCGATCATGCGCAGGAGCTGCTCGGCGACATCGTCTTCCTGGAGCTGCCGGAAGCGGGCCGGCGCGTGGCCGCAGGCGAGGAATGCGCCGTGGTCGAATCGGTGAAGGCCGCCTCCGACATCTACGCGCCGCTCGCGGGCGAGGTCGTCGCCGTGAATACGCCGGCCACGGACGATCCGGCCGCCGTCAACCGCGACCCCTATGCGGCGTGGCTTTTCCGGATCCGGCCCGACGATGCCGGCGCCATGGCAGGCCTGCTCGATGCAGCCGCCTACCGGCACGCAGCCGAGTCGGAGAGCCACTGAGCATGAGCTTCATCCCGCACACCGCGGCCGACGTCGGGGCGATGCTCTGCGAGATCGGTGCCGAGTCGATCGAGGCGCTCTTCGACGAGATCCCGGCGGGGCTGCGCTGCGCCGGGCTGGAGCGCCTGCCCGCGGCGATGAACGAGGCCGAGGTCACCCGGCTGATGCAATCGCGCGCGCGCGCCGACGGACTCGCGCTGAACTTCATCGGCGCCGGCGCCTACGAGCATCACATCCCGGCCGCAGTGTGGCAGATCGCCGGGCGCGGGGAGTTCTACACCTCCTACACGCCCTACCAGGCAGAGGCGAGCCAGGGCACGCTCCAGCTCCTGTACGAGTTCCAGAGCATGATGGCTTCCCTCACCGGCATGGACGCCTCGAACGCCAGCGTCTATGACGGCGCCAGCGCGGCTGCCGAGGCGATCCTGATGGCGGTGCGCGCGAAGCGCGGCGCGCGCCGCGTGCTGATCCCGGCCGCGCTCCACCCGCTGTACCGGCGCACCGTGCGCTCCATCGTCGCCGCGCAGGGCATCGAACTCGTGGAACTGCCCTGGGAGGCGGCCTCCGGCACCACGAACTGGAAGGCGATCGCCGCCGGCGCGCAGGAGGCGGCCGCGGTGGTCGTCGCGCAGCCGAACTTCTTCGGCGTGATCGAGGATGCGGATGCGGCCACCGACCGTGCGCACGAGATCGGCGCGCTCGCGATCGCGGCCTGCAATCCGCTCGCTCTCGCGCTGCTCGCGCCGCCCGGGCGGTGGGGCTCGGGCGCGGGTGCGGACATCTGCTGCGGCGACGCCCAGCCCTTCGGCATCCCGCTCTCGGGCGGCGGGCCGTATCTGGGCTACCTGACCTGCAAGCAGCCGCTGCTGCGCCAACTGCCGGGACGCATCGTCGGGCGCACCGTCGATCTCGACGGGAAGACCGGCTACACCCTCACCCTGCAGGCACGCGAACAGCATATCCGCCGCGCCAAGGCGACTTCCAACATCTGCACCAACCAGGGCCTGATGACGGCCGCGGCGACGATCCATCTCGCGCTCGTGGGTGCGGAAGGGCTGCACCGCATCGCCGCCGCCTCGCACGCCCGCACGCGCGAGCTGTGTGCCCGCCTCGCGGCCATCCCCGGCGTGCGCCCGCTCTTCCCGGGGCCGTTCTTCCACGAGCGCGCGATCGGCCTGCCCCGCCCCGCCGCCGGGGTCCTCGAACGCATGGTCCGCAACGGCATCCTCGGCGGCCACGACCTGTCGCAGGATTACCCGGAACTCGGCCACGCGCTGCTCGTGTGCGCGACCGAAACCAAGACCGGAGCCGATCTCGACCGCTACGCCGAGGCGCTCGCGGAGGCTCTCTCATGCTGATCTTCGAACTCTCCCGGCCGGGCCGGCGCAGCGCGCAGCTCGCCCCCGCCATCCGCGAAAACACCGACGACATCCCCGAGCGCGCGCGCCGCGTGCAGCCGCCGCTGCTGCCCGAAGTCTCGGAACTGGACGCGGTGCGCCACTACACCCGGCTTTCCCAGCGCAACTTCTCGATCGACACGCAGTTCTATCCGCTCGGCTCGTGCACGATGAAGTACAACCCGCGCGCCGCGCACGCGCTGGCGATGCTGCCGGAATTCCTCGCCCGACATCCGCTCGCTCCCGAGGCCACCGGCCAGGGTTTCCTCGCCTGCCTGCACGAGCTGCAGGAGATGCTAGCGGAGATCACCGGCATGGCCGCCGTCTCGCTCACCCCGATGGCGGGCGCGCAGGGCGAATTCGCCGGAGTGGCGATGATCCGCGCCTACCATGGCGCGCGCGGCGACCACGCGCGAAACGAGATCATCGTCCCCGACGCGGCCCACGGCACCAATCCGGCCAGCGCGACGGTGTGCGGATTCAAGGTGCGCGAGGTTCCGACCACCGCCGAGGGCAACGTCGATCTCGGCGCGCTCGCCGCCGCGGTCGGTCCGCAGACCGCCGGCCTGATGCTCACCAACCCGTCGACGCTGGGCGTGTTCGAGGCCGGCATCGTCGAGATCCAGCGCATCGTCCATGCCGCCGGCGGACTCACCTACTACGACGGCGCCAACCTCAACGCGATCCTGGGCAAGGTGCGTCCGGGCGACATGGGCTTCGATGCCATCCACATGAACCTGCACAAGACCTTCTCGACGCCGCACGGCGGCGGCGGGCCGGGCGCGGGCGCGGTCGGCGTATCGGAGCGGCTGGCTGCCTACCTGCCGGTGCCGCTCCTCGGGCGCGAGGGCGGCCTCTACCGCTGGATCGGCGAGCGCGAGCGCCCGCAGTCGATCGGGCGCCTGTCGGCCTTCATGGGCAATGCCGGCGTGCTGCTGCGCGCCTGGGTCTATGCGCGCATGCTGGGGCGCGAGGGCATGGCGCGCGTGGCGGATTTCTCCACGCTGAACGCGAACTACCTGATGGCGCGGCTCGCGCGCATCGGCCTGCCGCCGTTCTTCCCGGCGCGCCGTGCGAGCCACGAGTTCGTCGTCAGCCTCAAGCCGCTCAAGGACGAAACCGGAGTGAGCGCGATGGATGTAGCGAAATGCCTGCTCGACAAGGGGTTCCATGCGCCCACGACCTACTTCCCGGCGCTGGTCCCGGAGTGCCTGCTGATCGAGCCGACCGAGACGGAATCGAAGCAGACGCTGGACGCCTTCGCCGATGCGCTCGCCGAGATCCTCGATCTGGCGCGCAGGGATCCGCAGCGGGTCAAGGGCTCACCCTGGACGCTGCCGGTGCGCAGGCTGGACGACGTGCGCGCCGCACGCGAGCCCGACCTCGCCTGGAACGGATAGCAGGGAGCGGCCATGCCGTTGTACTTTCTGAACGAACGCGTGCCGCGGCTCCACGAATCGTGCTGGGTCGCGGACAATGCGACCGTGATCGGATCGGTCGTGCTGCACGCGAACGCCAGCGTCTGGTTCAACGCCGTGCTGCGCGGCGACCGCGACGTCCTCACCATCGGCGAGGACAGCAACGTCCAGGACGGCGCCATCCTGCACACCGACCCCGGCATCCCCCTGACCCTCGGGCGCGCGGTGACGGTGGGCCACCTCGCCATGCTGCACGGCTGCACGATCGGCGACGGATCGCTCGTCGGCATCCAGGCCACGATCCTGAACCGCGCCGTCGTCGGCCGCCATTGCCTGATCGGCGCGAAGGCGCTCATCCCCGAGGGCAAGGTCATTCCCGAGCGCAGCCTGGTGATGGGGATGCCGGGCAAGGTCGTGCGCGAACTCACGGACGAGGAAGTGGCCGCGCTGGAGGAGAGCGCCCGCGGTTATGTGGAGAATGCGCGGCGCTACGCGCGCGGTCTCGGCCTCGTTTCCGCGCAGGCTTCAAGTCCGCCCGAGCCCGGGCCGTAAAGCCGCTGGAGGGCCGCGCGTCGCATCGACCGGAAGGCCCGCGACGACGAGGCTGCCGACATGATCGATGATTGGACGACCTTCCTGCTGACCGGTGCGAGCTTCCTGCCCGCGTTCATCGCGGCGACGAATCCAGAGGCGCTGGCGCTCGCCATCCTCGCCTTCGTCGTGCTGCTCATCGCCGGGATCTTCGCTTCGCTCCTCGACGACTCCTCGCCGGCGCGAACGGGACTCGGGGCGCGCGACGAGCAGGACCGCGATCGCGAGCGGTAGCGAACGGACATGGCGGCCCGGCCGCCCCGAAGCACGAACGCCGCCAGTGCGTTCCCCCACCCCCAGCCCCTCCCCCGCAAGCGGGAGAGGGGAGCATCGTGAGCCGCTGGCGCGACTTCCGCGTTAACGCGAATCGGCGACGATGCGGTGTCGCTGCTCGCCCAGTCCGCCGATGCCGAAGCGAAGCTCCTCGCCGCCGCGCAGCCAGGGCGCGGGCTTGCGGCCCATCGCCACGCCGGCGGGCGTCCCGGTGACGATCAGGTCGCCGGGCACGAGCGTCATCACCGCGCTGATGTAGCTCACCAGTTCCGCGACCCCGAACACCATGTTCGCGGTGTTGCCGCGCTGCCTGGCCACACCATCGACGTCCAGCCACAGGTCGAGCACCTGCGGATCCGCCACCTCGTCCGCGGTCACCAGCCACGGGCCGACCGGGGAGAAGGTGTCGAAGCACTTGCCCTTGTCCCACTGCCCGCCGCGTTCGAGCTGCCAGGCGCGTTCCGAGAAGTCGTTGACGACGCAATAGCCGGCAATGTACTCGAGCGCGCGCTCGACCGGCACGCGCCGCGCGAGGCTCCCGATCACCACGCCGAGCTCGATCTCCCAGTCCATCTTTTCCGATTTCGGCGGCAGCAGGATGTCATCGTGCGGGCCCGCCAATGAACTCGGCGCCTTCATGAACAGCACGGGCTCTGTCGGAACCGGCATTCCGGCCTCCTTCGCATGGTCTCGGTAGTTGAGCCCCACGCCGACGATCTTGGAGACCCCGCGCCACGGCATCGCGAGCGGCTCGTCCTGCGCGACCGCCGGGAGCGTCTCCGGCCGAATCGCCGCCAGGCGCCGCAGCGCATCCGGCGCGAGCGTCTCCGGTCCGATGTTCGCGATGCTGCCGCCGAGGTCGCGAAGACCTCCTGCCGCATCCAGCACTCCGGGCCGTTCGGCTCCCGGCTTCCCATGGCGTACGAGCTTCATCTCCACTCCTCCTCTCGGGTTCAAGGCCGCGCCGCGGACGCCGTAACCGGGTACTCGCGGAACGTCTTCCTGCGTGCCGAGGCAGCGCAACGGCGTGGAACGATGACAGGGATTCTTCGGACAATCAAGCGCACCGGGGGCCGGCACGGGCCGGGAACGGGCATTTCCGCGAATCCAGGATGCGTGCGGTGATCGAAGCACCGTTCAGGAGCCTCGATGCCTGGGTCTCCTACCTCAGCCACGTCGAGCTTCCGGTGCTGCGCTCCTCGGCACACGCGCTCGAAGTCCTGGCCGCAGACCAGGACGCGCTCGACGGCAGGGACATCGCCGCGGTCGTGCTCCAGGATCCGCTGCTCGCGACCAGGGTGCTGAGCTACATCGAATCGCACCGCAACCCGGCCCGCAGCGCGGAGATCTCGACCATCGGCCATGCCATCATGATGCTCGGCATCGCGCCGTTCTTCCGCAGCTTCGCCGATCCGCCGGTGATCGAGGACCGCCTCGCCGCCCACCCCCGTGCGCTGCTGGGGCTGCTCAAGGTCGTCGGGCGCGCGCGCCATGCCGCACACTGGGCGCGCGACTGGGCGGTGCAGCGCCGCGATCTGAATGCCGACGAGGTCACCGTAGCCGCCCTGCTCCACGACCTCGCGGAGATGCTGCTCTGGTGCGTGGCCCCCACGCTGGCCCTCAGAATCCGCTCGATGCAGGATGCCGACCGCGCCCTGCGCAGCCGCGACGCCCAGCGCAGCGTGCTCGGCGTCGCGGTGCTCGACCTCCAGCTCGCGCTCGCGCGCGCGTGGAACCTGCCGGAGCTGCTGCTGCGGCTGATGGACGACGAACATGCCGCGAATCCGCGCGTGCGCAACGTCGCCCTCGCGGTGAGCCTCGCCCGCCACGCGGCCGGCGGCTGGAACGACGCCGCGCTGCCCGACGACTACCGCGAGATTGCGGCGCTCATCGGCCTGCCGCTGGATGCGACCCTGGAGCGCATCGGCGTTCCCGAGCATGCCCGCGGCGCGGTGCTGGATGCCGACGGCGGCCCGGCGGATAATGCCGCCCAATCGAACCGGGGAGACGTACGATGAGCGTCACCGCAGCGCTGATCCTGGGAGCGATCCTGGTCGTGGCGACCTACGCCGTCCTGCTCTACAACGGCCTGGTGAGCCTCAAGCACGCAGTCGCGCGGGCATGGGCCAACATCGACGTGCTGCTCAAGCAGCGCCACGACGAGCTGCCGAAGCTGGTCGAGGTCTGCCGCCAGTACCGCGAGTTCGAGCAGACGACGCTCCAGCGGGTGATCGAGGCGCGCGGCCGTGTGCACGCGGCAGCCGAGGCGGGAGATGTCGCCGCGCTGGGCACGGCCGAGGGCGCGCTGCGCTCCGGGCTCGGCCGGCTGTTCGCGATCGCCGAGGCCTATCCGGAACTGAAGGCAAACGAGAACTTCGCCGCCCTCCAGGCACGCATCAGCCAGATCGAGAACGCCATCGCCGACCGCCGCGAGCTGTACAACGAGGCGGTCAATGCGAACAACGTGCGCGTCGAGCAGTTCCCCGACAGCCTGATCGCGGGAGCCTTCGGTTTCGGGACGAGGCCCCTGCTGGAATTCGCGGCCGCGGAGAAGACCGACGTCGACGTGAAGGCCCTGTTCGCCGCACGCTGAACGGCGCGGCGACAGGCGGCTGAAGCGGCGCCATGCTCGTCCGGCTGCGCCGCGAAACCGCGCGGCTCGTCACCTCGGCCGGCCAGCTCGCGCTGTTCGTGGTCGCCGCGCAGGACATCCCCCTGCCGATCCGGCTCGGCGCGCTCGGGCTCGCCGCGGCGGTCTCGATCATTGCCTGGAGCGCGGCACTGCGCCGCGCGCGCGCGATCGGCGACACCCCCACCGCGCGCATCGGCTCCGCCGCCCAGGGCTACGTCGAGCTGAGGGGCCGCGGGCGCGCTCCCGGCGGCACGCCGCTGGTGAGCCCGCTCACCGCCCTGCCCTGCCTGTGGTTCCGCTACCGCATCGAACGGCGCAGCAACGATCGCTGGGTGCCCGACGGGTCCGGCGAGAGCAGCGACTCGTTCGTGCTCACCGACGGCAGCGGCGAGTGTCTGGTCGATCCCGAGGGGGCGGAGCTGCTGGTTCAGCGCCGCGACACCTGGACGCAGGGGGGCCGCCGCTACACCCAGTGGTCGCTGATCGAGAACGACCCGCTCTACGTGCTCGGGGATTTCCGCACGCGCGGCGCGATCGATGCCGGCCCCGACGCCGCTGCCGGCACGCGCGAGCTGCTCGCGCAGTGGAAGAAGGACCCGAAGCGGCTTGCCGAGCGCTTCGATCTGGATGGCGACCGCACGATCGACCTGCGCGAATGGGAACTCGCGCGCAGTCAGGCACGCCGCGAGGTCGAGCGCGGGCGGCGCGAAGCGCTCGCGGCCGGCGAGCTGCACGTGGTCGCTCGCCCGCCCGACGGGCGCCTGTACCTCGTCTCCGACCTCGATCCCGACCGCCTCGCCCGCCGCTACCGGCTGTGGTCGATCGCGCATCTCGCCCTGCTCTTCCTCGCGCTGGCCGGCCTCGGCGGGCTGTGGCGCTGATATGATCCGGACCGCATACCCACGCCCGAATCGCGGCGCCCCCTGACGATCGGCGGCCGGCCCGCCTGCGAAGTCCGCCGGGATTCGATCACGTGGGTCGAACACGCGAAAGATCACTCGTGAGCATTTCCACTTGAAGGCGTCGCCGCCACGATGACCACCTCGGCTCCTCCCATCGGCTGCGGGCAGATCGTCACGGGCTCGCTCTTCAACGAGCCGATGCGGGTCGAGACCGTGCAGGCCAACGGCCCGTCGAGCTGGGTGGTCGGCCTGGTGGGGACGCAGTCCGAGCGGTTCCGCAAGGTCACGCTGGCAGCGGCCGATTTCGATCGCCTCAAGGTTCTCGATGCGGAGCACTCGTTCGATGGCGACGGACGCCTGTTGCGGCTCGGTCTCCAGGCCTACGCGCTCGGCATCGCCTACGAGTTCGATCCCTACTTCGGGCTCTCGATCTCGCGCGTCGATCCGCTGCCGCATCAGCTCGAGGCGGTCTACGACTACCTGCTCAAGCTCGCACGCGTACGCTTTCTGCTGGCCGACGACGCCGGGGCCGGCAAGACGATCATGTCGGGTCTGCTCATCCGCGAACTCGAACTGCGCGGGCTCGCGGAACGCATCCTGATCGTGTGCCCCGCGAACCTCGCCTTCCAGTGGCAGCGCGAGCTGAAGGAGAAGTTCGATACCACGTTCCTGGTGATGAAGGGCCAGGACATCCGCGACCAGTTCGGCGTGAATCAGTGGCTAGAGCGCAATCGCGTCATCACGTCTCTGGATCTCGCCAAGCGCGCCGACATCCTCCCGGGGCTGCGCCAGGTCCACTGGGACCTCGTGATCGTGGACGAAGCGCACCGCATGTCGGCCGCCGACGACTCGCACAAGAGCCTGCGCTACAAGCTGGGCGAGCTGCTGCGCGACACCTCGGACCACATGCTGATGCTGACCGCGACGCCCCACAAGGGCGACCCGCAGAACTTCAGCCTGTTCCTGCAACTGCTCGACGCCGACTGCTACGCCGACGTGAAGTCGATCCGCGAGGCCATGGACCGCCGGCGCGCGCCCTTCTACCTGCGCCGCACCAAGGAGGCGATGGTCTACTTCCCCGAGCTGCGGGCGGACGGGACCTGGGGCGCCAAACCGATCTTCACGAGGCGCATCCCGCACACCGTGGAGTTCCACATCGACGGCGCGGAGTTCGACCTCTACCGCGACGTGACGCGCTTCGTGAAGCGCGAGAGCGCCCGCGCCGCGGCCGAGGGCGAGGATCCGCGGGCGCGAGCGATCGGTTTCCTGATGTCTCTCTACCAGCGGCGGCTCGCGTCGAGCACTTTCGCCATGCGGCGTTCGCTCGAGAACCGCGCACGGCGCCTCGAAGAGGGTCTCGAACGCGCGCAGGATCTCGCCCGCCAGGCGCCGCCCGTCCTCCCCGATCCCGAAGAACTCGAAGAAATGGAAGAGAGCGAGCGCGACCGGCTGGAGGCGTTGATCGAAGCGATCACGCTGGCTGGGAGCGCCGAGCAGGTGCGGAATGAGGTCCGGGAGCTGCGGCGCCTGGCCGTCCAGGCCCAGGCGGTCGAGGATGCGGGCACGGAGGCCAAGCTCTCGGAGCTCAAGGCGCTGCTCCAGAAGGAGGGATTCTTCGACCACGCGGACCAGCGCCTCCTCCTCTTCACCGAGTTCAAGGACACGCTGGACTACCTCATGGGTCGCCTCAAGATCTGGGGTTTCCGCGTCGGCTGCATCCACGGCGGCATGAAGTCGGGCTCGCGTGACGAGCCGGGCACCCGCCTCCACGCCGAGCAGCAGTTCCGCGAAGGCGAGATCCAGGTTCTGGTCGCCACCGAGGCCGCAGGCGAGGGGATCAACCTTCAGGTCTGCAACATCCTCTTCAACTACGACATCCCCTGGAACCCGAACCGGCTCGAGCAGCGGATGGGCCGCATCCACCGCTACGGGCAGCGAAAGGACTGCCTGATCTTCAACTTCGTGGCCACCAACACCATAGAAGGCCGCGTCCTGCAGCGGCTGCACGAAAAGCTGCAGGAGATCCGTGACGCGCTCGACGACGACGCCGTGTTCAACGTCGTCGGCGAGGTGCTGCCCGCGGCCCACGTCGAGCGCGTGCTGCGCGACTACTACGCCGGGAAGCTCGGCGACGCCGACCTCGAGGAGCGCATGCTCCGCGACGTCGACGAAGAGCAGTTCCGCGCCATCTGCCAGAACGCCCTCGAGGGGCTCGCGAGCAAGAAGCTCAACCTCGAGATGCTGATCGAGCGGCGCGCGCGGGCGCAGGAGCGGCGCGTCGTGCCGGAGACCATCGCGCGTTTTCTCCGTGAGGCGGCCGAGTTCGTGCCTCTCTCGCTCAAGATGGTCCCGAGCGTGCCGCACGCCTTCGAGCCGGCGCGCACGCCCTCGATCCTCCGTCGTTACGAGAGGGACTCGGACTGGAAGCTCCCGGGCCTCGCGGACCGGTATCCGCGCTGCTCAACCGACCGCGAAACAGCCGAAACCGAGAAGTTAGAGTGGGTCACGCCCGGCCATCCGCTCTTCGAGGCGATCCGGCGTCACACCCAAGCGCGGGCGCTCGACGTTCTCGGTAAGGGCGCCACCTTCCATTCGCTCCAGCACGAAGCCCCTGCGCGCATCGACTTCTACCGAGCGCGCGTGGTGGACGGACTCGGGCAAGTGGTCCACGAGCGGCTCTTCGCGGTGGAGATCCCCGAGGACGGCGACCCTCGGCTCCAGGAGCCCGGCCTGCTCGGCAACTTCGCGCCTGCGGATGCGCCGCCCGAGATGCCCGCGGTTGCGGCCCTCCCCGAGGCGACGACCTGGCTCCACACACACGCGCTCGAGCCCTTCCTCGAAGAAACTCGAAAGGATCGCCTCTCCGAGGTCGAGCGGGTCAGCGCCCACGTCGAGCTGTCGCTCACCGAGCTGCTCCAGCGCGCGGACGAGGAGATCGGCCGGGCGGCGTCCGACGTGGACCAGAAGCTGCCCGGAGCGGAGGGACGACTCGCGCAGGCCGAGAGTCGCCATTCGGAGCTGCTTGCCCGTCGCGAGCGCCGCAGGATAGACCTCGATCGCCAGCGGGCGCTCACGCTTCAGGCAGTCGAGCGGCTCGCAAGCGTCCTCGCGCTGCCGCACCCCGAGCGCGAGGCGCCCGAGATCCGGCGTCTCAAACCGAACTTCGAGACCGAAGTCATCGCCATGCGCGTGGTCATGGAGCACGAGGAGGCGCAAGGTCGTCAGGTCTACGACGTCTCCGAGAAGAACCTCGGTTACGACGTCACGAGCCTCGATCTTGCTTCCGGAGATCTGCGCCTCATCGAGGTGAAGGGCCTTGGCGCGGCGACCGGCACGATCCTGCTCACGCCCAATGAGCGCCGCGTGGCAGAAGACCGTCCCGACTGTTTCTGGCTCTACGTCGTCACCGACTGCGACAATGTTCCGCGACTCCAGGAGCCGATCCGCGACCCGGCGCGTCTCGACTGGAACGAGGTGACGAAGGTGGCGCACTACTACTTGGCGGTGAACGCGATGACGAAGCCGATGCAGGTGCGCGAGAACTCGCCGCCTTACGGAGGGAAATCGTGAATTCCAAGGATCCGATGGCCAAAGCAAGGGCGCTTCCGGCGGGTGCTGTCTTCCACCGTTGCGCCCTCCAGGTAAACCCGCACCACTACGGAGCCACGTTCCGGGGGATAAGTGCTGACGGCGA
>MNXU01000011.1 GCA_001872285.1 Betaproteobacteria bacterium CG2_30_68_42 | reverse complement strand
CGGCTACCGGCCGCAATTCTACTTTCGCACCACCGACGTGACCGGCTCCATCGAGCTGCCCTCGGGCACGGAGATGGTGATGCCGGGGGACAACATCACGATGCAGGTCAAGCTCATTGCGCCCATTGCGATGGAAGAGGGGCTGCGCTTCGCCATCCGCGAGGGCGGCCGCACCGTGGGCGCCGGCGTCGTGGCAAAGATCATCGAGTGACGGCTTCGGGAGCGGGGACAGAGCCGTCTTCTGATCCCTGATCCCTGATTCCTGAAAAGGGGCATAGCTCAATTGGCAGAGCGTCGGTCTCCAAAACCGAAGGTTGGGGGTTCGATTCCCTCTGCCCCTGCCACCTGCTTCGCTGGGTTGGACTAGATGGGCGACAAGATCAAGTTCGCTGCGGCGCTTCTGCTGGTCGCGCTCGGTCTGATTGGTTATTACCTGCTCTCCGACCAGGCGCTGATCCTGCGCGTGCTCTCGGTGCTCGGCGGGGTGGCGGCGGGAACCGCGGTAGCCTGGTTCACCGAACCGGGACAGCGCTTTCTCGTCTACGGCAGGGAAACCGTCGTCGAGACGAAGAAGGTGGTGTGGCCGGGACGAAAGGAGACGATGCAGACGACCGGCGTGGTATTCGCCTTCGTCGTCCTGATGGCCGTGTTCCTGTGGATCACCGACAAGGGCCTGCAGTGGGTCGTCTATGACGTGATCCTGGGCTGGACGAAATCATGACCAAACGCTGGTATGTGGTGCACGCCTATTCGGGCTTCGAGAAATCGGTTCAGCGCGCCTTGCTGGAACGCATCGCGCGCTCCGGAATGCAGGACAAGTTCGGCCAGATCCTGGTGCCGGTCGAGGAGGTCGTCGAGATGAAGGGCGGCCAGAAGAGCATCTCCGAGCGCAAGTTCTTTCCCGGCTATGTGCTGGCGGAGATGGAGATGGACGACGACACCTGGCACCTGGTGAAGAACACGCCGAAGGTCACCGGATTCGTCGGCGGCACGGCGACCAAGCCGACGCCGATTTCGGAGACGGAGGTGAAGAAGATTCTCCAGCAGATCCAGGAGGGCGTCGAGAAACCCCGGCCCAAGGTGCTGTTTGAAGCCGGAGAGGGCGTACGGGTGAAGGAAGGGCCATTCACGGACTTTCACGGCACCGTCGAGGAGGTCAATTACGAGAAGAGCCGGCTGCGCGTATCGGTCACGATTTTCGGCCGCGCGACACCGGTTGAACTGGAGTTTGCACAGGTCGAGAAGGCGTGAGCAGCAGGGATCCGGGAGCGCGCGAATCTTGCGTCGGGCTGCCGGCGTCGGCAACGGGGAGGATGAACGGGGATTGACACGCTTGCGCGCGGCGGATGCATGCCGGCCGCAGCGAGCCACCCACATCCGCGACCACCCACTCAGGAGCAATCATGGCAAAGAAGATCATCGGTTTCATCAAGCTGCAGGTGCCGGCGGGCAAGGCCAATCCCAGCCCGCCGATCGGCCCCGCGCTCGGCCAGCGCGGCCTGAACATCATGGAATTCTGCAAGGCCTTCAATGCGCAGACCCAGAACGTGGAGCCGGGGCTGCCGCTGCCGGTGGTGATCACGGCGTTCGCCGACAAGAGCTTCACCTTCCTCATCAAGACGCCGCCGGCTTCGGTGCTGATCCGCAAGGCGGCCAGGATCGAGAAGGGGTCCGCCAAACCGCACACCGACAAGGTGGGCACGATCACCCGCGCGCAGGCCGAGGAGATCGCCAGGGCCAAGATGAAGGACCTCACTGCGGCGGACCTGGATGCGGCCACGCGAACGATCGCAGGCAGCGCTCGCAGCATGGGCGTGATCGTGGAGGGGATGTGAGATGGCCAGACAATCCAAACGGATCGCAGGCTTGCGCGGTAAGGTCGATGCGGCGAAGGCTTATCCGATCGACGGCGCGCTCGAGTTGGTGAAGAGCTGCGCCACTGCGAAGTTCGTCGAGTCGATCGACGTTGCGGTGAACCTCGGAGTCGACGCCAAGAAGTCCGACCAGGTCGTGCGGGGTTCGGTGGTGCTTCCGGCCGGTACCGGCAAGACGCTGCGGGTCGCCGTGTTCGCGCAGGGCGAGAAGGCGCAGGCGGCCCGCGATGCCGGGGCCGACGTGGTCGGGTTCGACGATCTCGCCGCGACGGTCAAGGGTGGAACGATCGAGTTCGACGTCGCCATCGCCACCCCGGATGCGATGAAGGTGGTCGGTCCGCTCGGCCAGATCCTGGGCCCGCGCGGCCTGATGCCCAACCCGAAGGTGGGGACGGTGACCATGGATGTGGCCACTGCGGTGAAGAACGCCAAGGCCGGTCAGGTGCAGTACCGCACCGACAAAGCGGGCATCGTCCAATGCACGATCGGGCGTGCGTCTTTCACGGCCGAGGCGCTCAGGCAGAATCTGGGGGCGCTCATCGATGCGCTCAACAAGGCGCGGCCGGCGACCGCCAAGGGGATCTATCTGAAAAAGGTTTCGTTGTCGAGCACGATGGGTGTGGGCGTTCGCGTCGACCCGTCGAGCCTGACGCAGTGAGGCCGGAGCGCGACGCGTGGCCGCGCATGCAATGAATGAGCTTTGGGCCGTCCGGCCGCCTTCCCGGGGCCGGACGGGTTGTCAAAGACCGTAGGCACCTCGGGGTTCAATGACAGGCGAAGGTATTCGGGCGGAAGAGGCGAACGCATGCCGGTTTTCCGATCCCTGTATCCCTGATACCGGATGTCTGACACCTACGCAGATGGCGCACCCCGAACCAGGATCCCGGCACGACCTTCGCGGTTCGAAGGGCGGACACCGGGTTGCTGAATGAAGGTCGCCGTGGCAGTTCCGTACTCCGGAGGGCCGGAAGACCGGTTTCGCCGGGTGTACGGAGCGTTTTTCATCGTTACTGGGAGCTGACCTTGGGACTCGATCTGGAGCAGAAGAAGGCGGTGGTGGCCGATGTGTCCGGGCGTCTTGCCGGAGCGCAGGCGATCGTCGTCGCAGAGTACCGTGGTCTGGAAGCGGGCAGCCTCACCGGATTGCGCGTGAAGGCGCGCGAGAGGGGAGTGTACCTGCGCGTGTTGAGGAACACCCTCGCGAGGCGGGCCGTCGCCGGCACGCCTTTCGAGGGCTTGAGCCAGCATCTGACCGGCCCGCTGGTCTACGGGATCTCCGCAGACCCGACCGCGGCGGCGAAGGTGTTGAGCGAGTTCGCCAAGGGCAACGAGAAGTTTGTTCTCAAGGCCGGCGCGATGCCGAACCACGTCATGGACGCGAAAGGCGTCCAGGCGCTGGCGTCGCTGCCCGGCAGGGAGGAACTGCTCGGCACGCTCATGGGCACGATGCAGGCGCCGGTCGCGAAGTTCGTGCGGACCTTGAACGAGATTCCGGCAAGGTTCGTACGCACGCTCGCGGCGGTGGCCGAAGCAAGGCAGGCGCAGGGTGCGTAACCCCACGGCTGCGTCCGGCACGGCAGTTCAGGATTGCCCGGCTTCGTAACGGCGACCGGGTTCGAGCAACGATATTCAGGAGCGACAAGCGATGTCTGCAATTACGAAAGAACAGATTCTCGAAGCGATCGGCGCCATGAGCGTCCTCGACCTCTCTGCCCTCATCAAGGACATGGAGGAGAAGTTCGGCGTTTCCGCGGCGGCCGCCGCGGTTGCGGTCGCCGCCCCGATGGCGGGTGCGGCCGCGCCGGCAGCCGAGGAGCAGACCGAGTTCGACGTGATCCTTACCAGTTTCGGCGAGAACAAGGTGAATGTTATCAAGGTCGTGCGTGCGGTCACCAGCCTCGGCCTGAAGGAAGCCAAGGATCTCGTCGATGGTGCGCCCAAGCCGGTCAAGGAGGGTGTTTCCAAGGCCGACGCCGAGGCGATTCGCAAGCAGCTGGAAGAGGCCGGCGCGAAGGTCGAGATCAAATAGTTCGGAGGGCTCGGGGGCGGCGGGCGCTGGCTCGTCCGCCCCTGCATGAAACGGTTGCGACGGTTCAGTTGGTACTACGGATGGTGTACCGGCGGCGGGAATTCCGCGCGCCGGCCGCTGTCTTTTGCTTTTCGACGTCTGACATTCCTCTGGAGCAGCGATGACGTATTCCTACACTGAGAAGAAACGGATCCGCAAGAGCTTCGCAAAGCGCGCGGGCGTTCTCGACGTGCCGTTCCTTCTGGCCACGCAGCTGGAATCCTACACGAGCTTTCTGCAGGTGGATGTCGCACCGGAGAACCGGAAGATCCAGGGGTTGGAGGCTGCGTTCCGGTCGGTCTTTCCGATCGCCAGCCATTCCGGAAACGCGCGCCTGGAATACGTCCGCTATGTGCTCGGCGAGCCGGCGTTCGACGTCAAGGAATGCCAGCAGCGCGGGCTCACGTTCGCCTCTCCGCTGCGCGCCAGCGTGCGGCTGGTGATCCTGGACAAGGAAGCGTCGAAGGAAACGATCAAGGAGGTGAAGGAGCAGGAGGTCTACATGGGCGAAATTCCGCTCATGACGGGCACCGGCTCGTTCGTGGTGAACGGCACCGAGCGGGTCATTGTCTCCCAGCTCCACCGCTCGCCGGGCGTCTTTTTCGAGCATGACAAAGGCAAGACCCACAGCTCGGGGAAACTGCTGTTCTCGGCGCGCATCATTCCCTACCGCGGCTCGTGGCTCGATTTCGAGTTCGATCCGAAGGAGTTCCTCTATTTCCGGGTCGACCGCAGGCGCAAGATGCCGGTGACGATTCTGCTCAAGGCGCTCGGGATGACGGTCGAGCAGATTCTCGCATCCTTCTTCGAGTTCGACACCTTCCACATTTCGCGAAAGGGCATTCAGTTCGAACTGGTGCCGGATCGGCTGCGTGGGGGAGAAGTGGCCAGGTTCGACATCACCGACGCAAAAGGCAAGGTGATCGTCGCCAAGGACAAGCGCATCACTGCCAAGCACATCCGCGAGCTGGCCGATGCCGGCGTGAGGAAGATCGTCGTGCCCGAGGATTTCGTGGCCGGCCGGGTGCTCGCGCACGACATCGTGGACGCGCAGACCGGAGAGATCCTGGCGCGCGCGAACGACGAGGTGGGCGAGGAACTGCTCGCCAGGCTTTCGGCGTCCGGCGTCGGGGAGCTGCACACGCTCTACATCAACGACCTCGACCGCGGCCCCTACATCTCGCACACCCTGCGCTCCGACGATACCGCCGACCGCCTCGGTGCCCGCGTGGCGATCTACCGGATGATGCGGCCCGGGGAGCCACCGACCGAGGACGCGGTGGAGACGCTGTTCAACGGCCTGTTCTTTTCCGAGGAGCGCTACGATCTGTCAGCGGTCGGCCGGATGAAATTCAATCGCCGGATCGGCGCCGCCTCCGAGGTCAGCTACCAGGTGCGCCTCATCGATCGCGGCATCGGCCGCCATGGCGAAGCCTGGACCGCGATCCGGAGCTGGTTCGGAAACTGCCCCGAACTCTCGCTGAACAAGGCGAGCCTCGAGGGCGCAGGTACGCGCGAGGAGGCGCAGGCGATCGTCGATCGCATGTTCGCCGAACTCAAGTCCAAGGGCATCACTCCAGCCAAGCTCGAAGCGCGCATCGAGGGGCGCCCCACCCTGAGCCCGCGCGACATCGTCGAGGTGATCCGCATCCTGGTCGAGCTGCGCAACGGCCGCGGCGAAATCGACGACATCGATCACCTGGGCAACCGTCGCGTCCGCTCGGTCGGCGAGCTGGCCGAGAACCAGTTCCGCGCCGGGCTGGTACGGGTCGAGCGGGCAGTCAAGGAGCGTCTTTCGCAGGCGGAGTCGGACAACCTGATGCCGCATGATCTGATCAATGCCAAGCCGATCTCGGCCGCGATCAAGGAGTTTTTCGGTTCGAGTCAGCTCTCGCAGTTCATGGACCAGACCAACCCGCTCTCCGAGATCACCCACAAGCGCCGGGTTTCGGCGCTCGGACCGGGGGGGCTGACGCGCGAGCGTGCGGGCTTCGAAGTGCGCGACGTGCATCCGACCCATTACGGCCGGGTCTGCCCGATCGAGACGCCGGAAGGTCCGAACATCGGCCTGATCAATTCGCTCGCCCTGTATGCGCGCACGAACCAGTACGGCTTTCTCGAGACGCCCTACCGCCGCGTCGTGGACGGGCTCGTGACCGACGAGATCGACTATCTGTCGGCGATCGAGGAGGGCAAGTACGTGATCGCCCAGGCCAATGCGCGCCTGGACAAGAAGGGGAAGTTGTCCGACGAGCTCGTTTCCTGCCGGGCGAACGGCGAATTCATGATGTCGGTCCCGGACGCAATCCAGTACATGGACATCGCGCCCTCGCAGATCATCTCGGTCGCTGCCTCGCTGATTCCGTTCCTCGAGCATGACGATGCGAACCGGGCGCTGATGGGCTCGAACATGCAGCGCCAGGCGGTTCCCTGCCTGCGGGCCGAGAAGCCGCTGGTGGGCACGGGGATCGAACGTACCGTCGCGGTCGACTCCGGCACCGCGGTGCAGGCACTGCGGGGCGGTGCGGTCGATTACGTCGATGCCAACCGGATCGTCGTGCGGGTGAGCGACGAGGAGACGGTGGCGGGTGAAGTGGGCGTCGACATCTACAACCTGATCAAGTACACGCGCTCCAACCAGAACACCAACATCAACCAGCGACCGGTGGTGAAGGTGGGCGATGTCATCGCCAAGGGCGACGTGATCGCCGACGGGGCCTCCACCGACCTCGGCGAGCTGGCGCTCGGCCAGAACATGCTGGTCGCGTTCATGCCCTGGAACGGCTACAACTACGAGGATTCCATCCTGGTGTCCGAGCGGGTGGTCGCGACCGATCGCTTCACCTCGATCCACATCGAGGAACTCACCGTGGTCGCGCGCGACACCAAGCTCGGGCCGGAGGACATCACGCGCGACATCGCCTCGCTGGGCGAGGCGCAGCTTTCCCGCCTGGACGAGTCCGGGATCGTGTTCATCGGGGCCGAAGTGGAAGCGGGCGACGTGCTGGTTGGAAAGGTCACGCCGAAGGGCGAGACGCAGCTCACGCCCGAGGAGAAACTGCTGCGCGCCATCTTCGGGGAGAAGGCCTCCGACGTCAAGGACACGTCGCTGAAGGTGCCCTCGGGAATGACCGGTACCGTCATCGACGTGCAGGTCTTCACCCGCGAGGGCATCGAGCGCGACAAGCGGGCGCAGTCGATCATCGACGATCAGCTCAAGAGCTTCAAGATCGATCTCGCGGACCAGCTTCGCATCGTGGAGCGGGACACCTTCGCGCGGATCGAGCGGCTCATCGTCGGGCAGCCTGCGAACGGCGGCCCGAAAAAGCTCGCCAGGGGCGCCCGGGTCACCAGGCAGTACCTGGAATCGCTCGATCCGCACCACTGGTTCGACATTCGCATGGCCGACGAGGATCTCGCGCGCCAGCTCGAGGCCCTCAAGGACAGCATCGATCGCACGCGCAAGGACTTCGATCTCGCCTTCGAAGCCAAGAAGAAGAAGCTGACCCAGGGCGACGAGCTGGCTCCGGGCGTGCAGAAGATGGTGAAGGTCTACCTGGCGGTCAAGCGGCGCCTGCAGGCAGGCGACAAGATGGCGGGGCGCCACGGCAACAAGGGTGTGGTCTCGAAGGTCGTACCGGTCGAGGACATGCCGTACATGGCCGACGGGACGCCGGTCGACATGGTGCTCAATCCGCTCGGGGTGCCTTCGCGGATGAACATCGGCCAGATCCTGGAAACGCACCTGGGCTGGGCGGCGAAGGGCATCGGAATGAAGATCGGGGAGATGCTCAGGAGGCACGCCGCCGCTGCCGAAGTGCGCAAGCTGCTCGACGAGGTCTATGGCAGGGGCGGGGCCGGCGAGCGGATCGACTCGCTCGACGACCGGGAAGTGATGGAACTCGCCGGGAACCTCGAGAACGGCGTGCCGTTCGCCACCCCGGTATTCGACGGCGCGGATGAGACGGAGATCAAGGAAATGCTCGATCTCGCCGGGCTTCCGCGCAGCGGGCAGATCGCGCTGCACGACGGGCGCACGGGCGATGCGTTCGACCGGCCGGTCACGGTGGGCTACATGCACATCCTGAAGCTGCATCACCTGGTGGACGACAAGATGCACGCGCGCTCGACCGGCCCGTACAGCCTGGTGACCCAGCAGCCGCTCGGCGGCAAGGCGCAGTTCGGCGGGCAGCGCTTCGGCGAGATGGAGGTGTGGGCACTGGAAGCCTACGGTGCCGCCTACACGCTGCAGGAGATGCTGACCGTGAAGTCGGACGACGTGTCCGGGCGCACCAAGGTCTACGAAAACATCGTGAAGGGCGAACACAAGATCGACGCCGGCATGCCGGAGTCCTTCAACGTGCTCGTCAAGGAGATTCGTTCTCTTGCGATCGACATCGATCTGAAGCGTTTCTGATTCTTCGCACTCGCGCCGGCCGGTAGCCAGCGGCCGGCGTACGGGGCGCCTCATTCAGCACTGGCGAGAAACGAATTGCCGCTCGGAGCCGAACATGAAAGCACTGCTCGATCTGTTCAAACAGGTAGCGCCGGAAGAGGAGTTCGATGCGATCACGATCGGACTCGCGACCCCCGAGAAGATCCGCTCGTGGTCCTACGGCGAGGTGAAGAAGCCCGAGACCATCAACTACCGCACCTTCAAGCCGGAGCGCGAGGGCCTGTTCTGCGCCAAGATCTTCGGGCCGGTCAAGGACTATGAATGCCTGTGCGGTAAGTACAAGCGCCTCAAGCATCGCGGGGTGATCTGCGAGAAGTGCGGCGTCGAAGTGACGCTCTCGAAGGTGCGGCGCGAGCGCATGGGCCACATCGAACTTGCCTCCCCGGTCGCCCACATCTGGTTCCTCAAGTCGCTGCCCTCGCGCCTGGGGATGGTGCTCGACATGACGCTGCGCGACATCGAGCGCGTCCTGTACTTCGAGGCCTTCGTGGTTTACGAGCCAGGCATGACCACCCTGCGCCGCGGCCAGATTCTGACCGAGGACGACTACCTGGCGAAAGTCGAGGAGTACGGCGACGACTTCTCGGCATCGATGGGCGCGGAGGGTGTGCGCGAGATGCTGCGCACCCTGGATCTCGGCGCCGAGATCGAAGCGCTGCGCAAGGATCTCGAGAGCACCGGGTCCGAAGCCAAGGTCAAGAAATTCAGCAAGCGCCTCAAGGTGCTGGAGGCGTTCCAGCGCTCCGGAATCAAGCCGGAATGGATGATCCTCGAGGTTCTGCCGGTGCTGCCGCCGGACCTGCGTCCGCTGGTTCCGCTCGACGGCGGGCGCTTCGCGACCTCCGATCTGAACGATCTCTACCGCCGCGTGATCAACCGCAACAACCGGCTCAAGCGGCTGCTCGAGCTCAAGGCGCCCGAGATCATCGTGCGCAACGAAAAGCGCATGCTCCAGGAGGCCGTCGACTCGTTGCTCGACAACGGACGCCGCGGCAAGGCCATGACCGGGGCGAACAAGCGCCCGTTGAAATCCCTCGCCGACATGATCAAGGGCAAGGGCGGGCGTTTCCGCCAGAACCTGCTCGGCAAGCGGGTGGACTACTCGGGGCGTTCGGTGATCGTGGTCGGCCCGGAACTCAAGCTGCACCAGTGCGGCCTGCCGAAGAAGATGGCGCTGGAGCTGTTCAAGCCGTTCATCTTCAACCGGCTGGAGCAGATGGGCATCGCCACGACGATCAAGGCGGCGAAGAAGCATGTCGAAGAGGAACGGCCCGAAGTCTGGGACATCCTGGCCGAAGTCATCCGCGAACATCCGGTCATGCTCAACCGCGCGCCCACGCTGCACCGGCTGGGCATCCAGGCCTTCGAGCCGGTGCTCATCGAGGGCAAGGCGATCCAGCTCCACCCGCTGGTGTGCGTCGCCTTCAACGCCGACTTCGACGGTGACCAGATGGCGGTACACGTGCCGCTCTCGTTGGAAGCCCAGGCGGAGGCGCGCACGCTGATGCTTTCCTCGAACAACATCCTCTCGCCGGCCAACGGCGACCCGATCATCGTGCCGACCCAGGACGTCGTGCTCGGGCTGTACTACGCCACCCGCGAGCGGATCAACGCACGCGGCGAGGGCCTGGCGTTCGCCGACGTGGCCGAGGTCAAGCGGGCGTTCGAGTCCGGCCAGGCCGAACTGCACGCGCGCATCCTTGCGCGGATCCGCGAAGTGGAGATCACCGCGGCGGGCGAGCGCCAGGAAAAGATCACCCGCTACGAGACGACCGTCGGGCGCGCCCTGCTCTCCGAGATCCTTCCCCCAGGACTTCCGTTCTCGCTGATCAACAAGGCGCTCAAGAAAAAGGAGATCTCGCGCCTGATCAACGGCGCCTTCCGCCGCTGCGGCCTGAAGGAGACCGTGGTGTTCTCCGACCGGCTCATGAATGCCGGGTTCTCGCTCGCGACGCGGGCCGGCATCTCGATCGCGATCGACGACATGCTCGTGCCCGTGCAGAAGGCCGGCATCATCGGCGCGGCCGCGCGCGAGGTGAAGGAGATCGCGCAGCAGTATCAGATCGGCCTGGTGACGGACGGCGAGCGCTACAACAAGGTGGTGGATATCTGGGGGCGCACGGGCGATCAGGTGGCCAAGGCCATGATGGAGCAGCTCTCGCACGAGGAGGTCACGGACCGCCACGGCAAGCGCGTCAGGCAGGAGTCGTTCAATTCCATCTACATGATGGCCGATTCGGGCGCGCGCGGCTCGGCCGCCCAGATCCGCCAGCTCGCCGGAATGCGCGGGCTGATGGCGAAGCCGGACGGCTCCATCATCGAAACGCCGATCACGACCAACTTCCGCGAAGGGCTGAACGTCCTTCAGTACTTCATCTCGACCCACGGTGCCCGCAAGGGCCTGGCCGATACCGCGCTCAAGACGGCGAATTCCGGTTACCTGACCCGCCGCCTGGTCGACGTCACGCAGGACCTGGTGGTCACCGAGGAAGACTGCGGAACGCACCTGGGTTTCGCAATGAAGGCGCTGATCGAGGGCGGCGAGGTCATCGAGCCGCTCAAGGATCGCGTGCTCGGGCGCGTGGTGGCCACCGACGTCGTCAACCCGGATACCCAGGAAATCGTCGTCCCGGCCGGAACGCTGCTCGACGAAGATACGGTCGATGCGATCGAACAGCTCGGTGTCGACGAGGTGATGGTGCGCACGCCGCTGACCTGCGAGACCCGGTTCGGGCTGTGCGCCAAGTGCTACGGGCGGGATCTGGGCCGCGGGAGCCTGGTCAATGTGGGCGAGGCGGTCGGGGTCATCGCCGCGCAATCCATCGGCGAGCCGGGAACGCAGCTCACGATGCGCACCTTCCACGTCGGCGGCGCGGCGACCCGTGCCGCCGTCGCCAGCCACGCCGAGGCCAAGAGCGCGGGCGTGGTGCGCTTCACCCAGGCGATGCGCTACGTGACCAGCGCGAAGGGCGAGAAGATCGTCATCGCGCGCGGGGCGGAGGTGGTGATCGCTGACGAACTCGGGCGCGAGCGCGAGCGGCACAAGGTTCCGTACGGCGCCACCCTTCTGGTCGATGACGGCCGGACGATCAAGGCCGGAGCCCCGCTCGCCACCTGGGATCCGCACATGCGGCCGATCATCACCGAATACGCGGGCACGGTGAAGTTCGAGCACATCGAGGAGGGTGTCACCGTCGCCAAGCAGGTCGATGACGTGACCGGCATGACGACACTGGTGGTGATCGATGCCAAGCGGCGCGCGGGTGCGGCCAGCAAGGGTCTGCGCCCGCAGGTCAAGCTGCTTACCGAGGCCGGCGAGGAAGTCCGGATCGCGGGCACGGACCATCCGGTCGCGATCACGCTGCAGGTCGGTTCGGTGATCGCGGTGCGCGACGGCCAGCCGGTGTCGGTGGGCGACGTGCTCGCCCGCATTCCGCACGAGTCGGCGAAGACGCGCGACATCACCGGGGGCCTGCCGCGCGTCGCGGAGCTGTTCGAGGCGCGTTCGCCCAAGGACGCCGGCATCCTCGCCGAGGTTACCGGGACGGTGTCCTTCGGAAAGGACACCAAGGGCAAGCAGCGCCTGGTGATCACCGAGCCGGACGGTGTCGCGCACGACTACCTGATCGCCAAGGACAAGCATGTGACCGCGCACGACGGCCAGGTGGTCAACAAGGGCGAGGTCATCGTCGACGGCCCGCCGGAACCCCACGACATCCTGCGGCTGAAGGGCGTGGAGGAACTGGCGCGCTACATCATCGACGAGGTGCAGGACGTCTATCGGCTGCAGGGCGTGAGGATCAACGACAAGCACATCGAGGTCATCGTGCGCCAGATGCTCCGGCGCGTGGTGATCACCGATCCGGGGGACTCCGGGTTCATCCGCGAGGAGCAGATCGAGCGCTCCGACGTGCTGGACGCGAACGACCGGCTGATCGCGGCGGGCAAGCGTGCCGCACAGTACGAACACGTGCTGCTCGGGATCACGAAGGCCAGCCTGTCGACCGATTCGTTCATCTCGGCGGCCTCGTTCCAGGAGACCACACGCGTGCTGACCGAGGCGGCCATCATGGGCAAGCGCGACGAACTCAGAGGGCTCAAGGAAAACGTCATCGTCGGCCGTCTGATTCCGGCGGGCACCGGTCTCGCCTACCATCGCGTGCGCAAGATGCAGGAGGCGGGCGAAGACGTCGCCACCGGGCGTCCGCTGGTCGCGGAGGAACCGGAGGCCGAGCCGTTCGATGTGCCGGCGGGAGAAAACGTGCAAGCCAGTTGACGCTCTGCAACAGGGCCCCTATAATCCGCCGTCTTTTTAGCGCCGGGCCAATCGCAGCGCGGCGCCACCGGTATCAACGACCCGAGGCGGTCCTTTGGTGGGAGGCCCGCCTCGGCTTTTTGGGATATTCGGAACATGCCAACAATCAATCAGCTCGTGCGCAAGCCGCGCCGGGCGCCGCGCGCCAAGAGCAAGGTGCCGGCGATGCAATCCTGCCCCCAGAAGCGCGGGGTCTGCACCCGCGTCTACACCACGACTCCGAAGAAGCCGAACTCGGCCTTGCGCAAGGTCGCGAAGGTGCGGCTGACCAACGGCTTCGAGGTGATCTCGTACATCGGCGGCGAGGGTCATAATCTCCAGGAGCACTCGGTGGTGCTGATCCGCGGCGGGCGCGTCAAGGACCTGCCGGGGGTGCGCTACCACATCGTGCGCGGCAGCCTCGACACCCAGGGTGTCAAGGACCGCAAGCAGCGCCGTTCCAAGTACGGCGCCAAGCGCGCGAAGAAAGCCTGATTCGAGGTCGCCATGCCACGTCGCAGAGAAGTTCCCAAACGCGAAATCCTGCCGGATCCGAAATTCGGCAGCGTCGATGTCTCGAAGTTCATGAATGTCATCATGACGCGGGGCAAGAAGTCGGTCGCCGAGCGCATCGTCTACGGGGCCCTGGGCCAGATCAAGAGCAAGAGCGGCAAGGAGCCGCTGGATGTGTTCCTTCAGGCGGTCGGCAACGTCAAGCCGGTGGTCGAGGTGAAGAGCCGGCGCGTGGGTGGGGCCAACTACCAGGTGCCGGTGGAAGTGCGCCCGGTGCGCCGTGCGGCGCTTGCGATGCGCTGGATCCGCGAGGCGGCACGCAAACGCAGCGAGAAATCCATGGGCATGCGCCTTGCGGGCGAACTCATGGAAGCGGCCGAAGGCAGGGGCGGTGCGATCAAGAAGCGCGAAGAGATTCACCGCATGGCGGAGGCGAACAAGGCGTTCTCGCACTACCGGTTCTGAACGGCCGCCGCACGACCGTGCGGCGCGGAAGGTTCGGCGGCAGCGCCCTGGCACTGCGGCCGAGGATCGACTAGACAGGTTCTGACAACGTGGCACGCACGACCCCGATCGATCGCTACCGCAACATCGGCATTTCCGCGCATATCGACGCCGGAAAGACGACGACGACGGAGCGCATCCTTTTCTACACCGGCGTTTCGCACAAGATCGGCGAAGTGCATGACGGTGCCGCCGTCATGGACTGGATGGAGCAGGAACGCGAGCGCGGCATCACGATCACCTCGGCCGCCACGACCTGTTTCTGGAAGGGCATGGACGGGAAATACCCCGAGCACCGCATCAACATCATCGACACGCCCGGGCACGTGGATTTCACCATCGAGGTCGAGCGCTCGATGCGCGTGCTCGACGGTGCCTGCATGGTCTATTGCGCCGTCGGCGGCGTGCAGCCGCAGTCCGAAACCGTCTGGCGGCAGGCCAACAAGTACAAGGTTCCGCGGCTCGCCTTCGTCAACAAGATGGATCGCCAAGGCGCGGACTACTTCAAGGTCTACGAGCAGATGCGCGGCCGGCTCAAGGCCAACCCGGTGCCGATCCAGATTCCCATCGGTGCGGAAGACAGGTTTCAGGGGCTCGTCGACCTCGTCACCATGAAGGCGATCTACTGGGACGATGCCACCCAGGGCATGAAATTCGAAATGCGCGAGATTCCCGCCGAACTGGTGTCGAAGGCGCGCGAGTGGCGCGAGAAGATGATCGAGGCCGCAGCGGAGGCGAACGAGGAACTGATGAACCGGTACCTCGAGGAAGGCACGCTTTCGGAAGCCGACATCAAGCGCGGAATCCGCGCACGTACGCTCGCCAGCGAGATCGTGCCGATGCTGTGCGGCTCGGCTTTCAAGAACAAGGGCGTGCAGGCGATGCTCGATGCGGTGATCGACTTCCTGCCCTCGCCGGTCGACATCCCGCCGGTCAAGGGGCACGCCGAAGGGGGCGAAGCGGACGGGCGCCGGGCCGCCGACGACGAGAAGCTGTCCGCGCTGGCGTTCAAGATCATGACCGATCCCTACGTCGGCCAGCTCACCTTCATTCGTGTCTATTCCGGTGTCCTGAACTCGGGCGATCAGGTCTATAACCCGATCAAGGACCGCAAGGAACGCATCGGCCGTCTTCTGCAGATGCATGCCAACCAGCGCGAGGAACTCAAGGAACTGTGGGCGGGCGACATCGCTGCGGTCGTCGGGATGAAGGACGTGACCACCGGCGATACCCTGTGCGATCCGGCGGCGCCGATCACGCTCGAGAAGATCGAGTTCCCCGAGCCGGTGATCCATGTTGCGGTCGAACCCAAGACCAAGGCCGACCAGGAGAAGATGGGGGTCGCCCTCAACCGGTTGGCGCAGGAGGATCCGTCCTTCCGCGTGCGCAGCGACGAGGAATCCGGGCAGACCATCATCTCGGGCATGGGCGAGCTGCACCTGGAGATCATCGTCGACCGCATGCGCCGCGAATTCAATGTCGAGGCGAACGTCGGTGCGCCCCAGGTGGCCTACCGCGAGGCGATTCGCAAGGCGGTCGAGCAGGAAGGCAAGTTCATCAAGCAGACCGGCGGCCGCGGCCAGTACGGGCATGTGTGGATCAAGGTCGAGCCGAACGAGGCCGGGAAGGGGTTCGAGTTCGTCGATGCGATCAAGGGCGGGTCGGTGCCGCGCGAGTACATCCCTGCGGTCAACAAGGGTGTCGTCGGTGCGCTCTCGAACGGCGTGCTGGCCGGATTTCCGGTCGTGGATGTCAAGGTGACGCTGTTCGACGGCTCGTACCATGAGGTCGATTCGAACGAGAACGCCTTCAAGATGGCCGGCTCCATGGCCTTCAAGGACGCGATGCACAAGGCCTCCCCGGTCCTTCTGGAGCCGATGATGGCGGTCGAGGTCGAAACCCCCGAGGAGTTCATGGGCAACGTCATGGGGGATCTGTCCGGGCGCCGGGGAATCGTGCATGGAATGGAAGACCAGGCGGCGGGAATCAAGGTGATCAAGGCTGAGGTGCCGCTCGCCGAGATGTTCGGCTATTCGACCCAGCTTCGATCCCTGAGCCAGGGGCGCGCCACGTACACCATGGAATTCAAGCATTATGCCGAGGCGCCCAAGAGCGTCGCCGAGGCGGTGATCAACAAGAAGTGACGGGAGACATCCGACATGTCCAAAGCCAGGTATGAGCGCAAGAAGCCGCATGTGAATGTGGGCACGATTGGTCACGTGGATCATGGCAAGACGACGCTGACGGCGGCCATG
>MNXU01000058.1 GCA_001872285.1 Betaproteobacteria bacterium CG2_30_68_42 | reverse complement strand
ATCCTTTGTTTGAATTGTGCGGTTGAATTTCCTATCCTTTGTTTGAATTGTGCGGTTGAATTTCCTATCCTTTTTTGTTTGAATTGTGCGGTTGAATTTCCTATCCTTTGTTTGAATTGTGCGGTTGAATTTCCTATCCTTCAGAGCGAGTACTACGCGCGCGGCCTCAACCGCCCCGAGCCGTGGTGGAAGCTCTGGTAGCTCACTGAACGACCCGCCCGGTCCGGTCGCACCGCGGTCAGGCCAGACGCATAAAGCTCCCAGGAGAATTCCTCATGTCCGTCGACATCCAGTCGCCTTCGCTTTGCATCGGCATCGTCGGCACCGGTGCCATGGGCCGCGGCATTGCCCAGATCGCCGCGCAAGCCGGCATTCGCGTGCTGCTGTTCGACGCCCTGCACGGCGCGGCCGCCAGCGCCCGCGAGACCGTCGTCGCCACGCTGGGCAAGCTGGCCGACAAGGGCAAGATTCCGGCCGAAGCACTCGCCGCCGCAACGGGCAAACTGGAAGTCGTGGCAAAGCTCGATGAACTGGCTTCGGCGCAGGTCATCGTCGAGGCCATCGTCGAAAATCTCGATGTCAAGCAGAAGGTATTCCAGCAACTGGAAGACATCATTGGAGCCGAGTGCATCCTCGCCACCAATACCTCGTCGCTCTCGGTGACCTCCGTCGCCGCAGCCTGCAAGCGGCCCGAGCGCGTCGCCGGCTTCCACTTCTTCAATCCCGTGCCGTTGATGAAAATCGTCGAGGTCATCGACGGCCTTCTCACCGCGCCGTGGGCCTGCGAGGCGCTGCTGGCGCTGGGACGGCGCATGGGCCACACGGCGGTCGCTGCCCGCGACACGCCGGGCTTCATCGTCAATCACGCCGGCCGCGGCTTCGTCACCGAGGCGCTGCGCATCCTCGGCGAAGGCGTCACGGATTGTTGGGAAATCGACCGCATCATGCGCGAGGCCGCCGGCTTTCGCATGGGGCCCTTCGAACTGATGGACCTCACCGGCCTCGACGTTTCGCAGCCGGTGATGGAGTCCATCTACCACCAGTATTACGAAGAGCCGCGCTATCGGCCCTCGGCGCTCGCGGCGCAGCGACTGGCCGGCGGGCTGCTGGGGCGCAAGACCGGCCGCGGCTTTTACGCCTATGCCAGCGGCAAGCCGGAAGCGATGCCGCAGACGCCTGTGCCAGCCGCCAAACCGGCCCGTATCTGGGTCAGCCAGACCCATCCGGAATGGGCCGATGTCCTGCGCGAGATCGCCACCGCGGCCGGAGTCATTGTCGAAACCGACTACCTGCCGAGTGACGAGGCGCTGTGCATCGTCACCCCGCTCGGAGCGGATGCCACCACCTGCTGCGTCGGGCAAGGCCTCGACCCCCGCCGCAGCGTCGCCATCGACTGCCTGTTCGGCATCACGGCCGGCTCGAGCCCGCGCCGCACCCTGATGACCACGCCGCTGACGACGGCGGCCATGCGCGACGCGGCGCACGCCCTGTTTGCCGCCGACGGCTCGCCCGTCAGCCTGATCCACGACAGCGCCGGCTTCGTCGCCCAGCGCATCGTCGCCTGCATCGTGAACATCGGTTGCGATATCGCCCAGCAGCGCGTCGCCGAGCCGGCCGACATCGACCGCGCGGTCACCCTCGGCCTCGCCTATCCCAAGGGCCCGCTGGCCTTCGGCGATGCCCTGGGCGCCCGGGGCGTGCTGGCGATCCTCGAAGCCATGCAGGATTTCTATGGCGATCCGCGCTACCGTCCCAGCCCGTGGCTGAAGCGCCGCGCCCTGCTCGGCGTCTCGCTGCTCACCGAAGAGGCCTGATATGAAGAATCCCTCGGAACTTTCCGCTTTCCGCCTGCGCCACCGGCTGCGCGTGCGCTGGGCCGAAATCGATGCGCAGCAGATCGTCTTCAACGGCCACTATTTGACCTATTTCGACATCGGCATCACCGAATACTGGCGCGCCATCGGCCTGCCCTACCCGGAGGGCATCGCCGGTACCGGCGGCGACCTGTTTGCAGTACGTAGCGTGATCAATTACCACGCCTCCGCCCGCTACGACGAATTCCTCGACGTCTGCGTGCGCGCCGCCAGGCTCGGCAATTCGAGCATGACATTCGAGATGGGCATCCTCCGCGACGGCGAGCGCCTGATCAGCGGCGAGATCGTCTACGTCAACGCCGACCCGGAAAGCAAGACGTCGCGGCCGTTGCCGGACAAACTGCGCAAAGCCATCGAGGTCTGGGAGGCGGCCAAGGCCGTCGCCTGAGTTGCGCCGAGCGCGACGCCCGTCACGAGGTGCGGGCCATGCGCTTCGTCAAGCGCCGGTGGGCGCCGCGGCGGCCCGCTGCACCGCCAGGCGTTTCAACTCAGGCAGGCAGGAGCCGCAACTGGTGCCGCACTTGCTTTTCCCCTGTAGCGCAGCAAGATCGAGACCGGCCGCGAGGTCGCCGCGGATTTCGTTCTCCGACACATCGAAGCAATTGCAGACGATGCGACCGCGCGCGGGGCCGGCGGCGGGCGGGGTCGCCAGCGGGGCGAACAGCCATTTGCGCAGTTCGGCGGTGCTGCCTCCCCGGGCGATCAGGTCGAGCAGCCAGTCGGTGGCGCGGGTTTCGTTGCACAGCAAGGCGCCGGCGAGGCAGTCGTGCTCGACCAGGGCGCGCTTGGCGATGCCGCGCCGGGCGTCGTTGAAGGCCAGCGCCGCGGGTGAATCGAGGCCCATCGCCGCGGCGAGTTCGGCCAGCAGCTCGGGCGACGGCGCCGGACTATCCGTGCCACCGCAGGCGCGCAGCACGACCACCGTGGATTCGCGCCCGACCAAGGTCAGCGTGGCGTAGTCGAAGCGCGCCAGCCACGGTTGCAGCCTGGCGTGCAGGCCGCCTTCGTCGTCGCGGCGCATGGCCACCAGTTGCCAGCCGGTGGCGAATTTTTCGACCTGCACCGCGGCGTGCTTGAGTTCGGGCTGGTGCGAGACCGGGTCGTTGGCCGGAAGGGTCAGGGCATTTACGCCGCGGCCGGACATGAAACGCCCGCCCCAGTGCATCGGTACGTAAGTCTGTGCCGGGCGCAGGGTGCTCGACGCTGCCGCGCGCAGCAGCAGCGTGCCGCGCTTGCCCTTGAGCCGCACCAGGTCGCCGTCGGCAATGCCGCGCCGCTCCATGTCGAGGGCGTTCATTTCGATAACCGGTTCCGGGGCATGGGCGGCGAGGCGTGGCACGCTGCCGGTGCGGCTCATGCCGTGCCACTGGTCGCGCAGGCGGCCGGTGTTGAGGTGCAGCGGATGGCGCGGGTCGGTAGGCTCGGCCGGCGGCCGGTGCTGCGTTGGCGTGAAGCGGGCACGGCCGCTGGCGGTCGGATACACGCCATCGGCATAGAGGCGCGGCGTGCCTGCCGAGGTGCCACTGCGCAAGGGCCATTGCTGCGGACCGGATTGCTCCAGCAGGGCGTAGGACAGACCGCCGATGTCGAGGTCGCGGCCGATGGTGGTGGCGCAGTGTTCGTTGAAAATCTGCTCGGCATTCTCATAGGGGAACAGCGTGACGCCGTGTCGCGAGAGCCGACTTTCCAGCCGCTGGGCGAAATCCACCGCGATGCGCCAGTCGGCCCGCGCCTCGCCCGGCGCCGGCACCGCCGCCCGCACCCGCGTGATGCGGCGCTCGGAGTTGGTTACCGTGCCTTCCTTCTCGCCCCAGCCGGCGGCCGGCAGCAGCAGGTCGGCGAAGGCGGCCGTGTCGGTGTCGGCGCTGACTTCCTGCAATACGACGAAGGGACACTTGGCCAGCGCCTCGTGCACTTTCGTCAGGTCTGGCAGCGACTGCGCCGGGTTGGTGCAGGCGATCCACAGCGCCTTGATCTCGCCGCGATGCACGGCCTCGAACAGTTCCACCGCGGTGAGGCCCGGTTTGGCCGGCACGTCCGCCACGCCCCACAAGCGCGCGACTTCGGCGCGATGTTCCGGATTGGCCATGTCGCGATGGGCCGAAAGCAGGTTGGCAAGGCCGCCGACCTCGCGCCCACCCATCGCATTGGGCTGGCCGGTCAGCGAGAAGGGGCCGCAACCGGGCTTGCCGAGCTTGCCGGTAGCGAGATGCAGGTGAATGATGGCGGCATTGTTGTCGGTGCCGTGGCTGGACTGGTTGAGGCCCTGGCAGTAGAGCGAGAGCGCGGCCGGTGCCTGGCCGAACCAGCGCGCCGCGGTGCCGATGTCTTCCGCTTTCACACCACAGATGTCGGCTGCCATGGCCGGGGTGTAGTCGCGCACCAGGGTCTTCAGCGCGTCAAAGCCTTCGGTATGGGCGCGGATGTAGTCGAGGTCGACCCGGTCTTCCCACAGCAGCACGTGCAGCATCGCGTTGTAGAGTGCGATGTCGGTGCCGGGCAGGATGGCCAGGTGCAAGTCGGCGGCTTCGGCCGTGTCGGTGCGGCGCGGATCGACCACGATGAGTTTCATTTGGGGATTGGCCGCGCGCGCGTCCTCGATGCGACGGAACAGCACCGGATGCGCCCAGGCGGTATTCGAGCCGGCGATCAGCAGGCAGTCGGCGTGATCGATATCTTCGTACGAACATGGCGGCGCGTCGGCGCCCAGCGTGGCCTTGTAGCCGGCCACCGCCGAGCTCATGCACAGGCGCGAATTGGTATCGACGTTGTTGGTGCCGATCAGGCCCTTGGCCAGCTTGTTGAAGACGTAGTAGTCCTCGGTCAGCAACTGGCCGCTGATGTAGAAGGCGACGCTGTCGGGGCCGTGCTCGCGGATGGCGCGGGCGAATTTTTCCGCCGCATGGTCGAGCGCGGCGTCCCAGCTTACCCGTTCGCGCAGAGCCAACTTCTCGCGGCGCAATTGCGGATGCATGAGGCGCTGCGCCATCACCTGCGGCGTCATGGTCAGATGCAGCGTGCCGCCCTTGGTGCACAGCCGGCCGAAGTTCGCCGGATGGTCCGTATCGCCGCGCACGCCGGTGACCTGCATGGCATCGTGTTCGATGATGACTCCACAACCCACACCACAATACGGACAGGACGAACGGGTTTCCATGGGCGGGGCTAAGTGTAGGAGCGAGCTTGCTCGCGATCCGGGCCTTCGCCAGCAAGCTGGCTCCTACGGCGATCCGGGGACTTCGCCAGCAAGCTGGCTCCTACAGGCACGTAGAGGGGCATGATCGCTCAGGCATCGAGCTGCAACCAGACCGCGCCGCCATCGAGCTTCACTTCGAAGCGCCGCGCGCAGCCCTTGTCCGGCGCCACGGCCTCGCCATCCTTCAAGCCGATCTTGAAGCCGTGCAGCGGGCAGGTCACGGTGTCGCCGTGCACGATGCCCTGCGACAACGGCCCGCCTTTGTGCGGGCACTTGTCGTGGAGGCCAAATATTCCATCGCCGGCAGTGCGGAAGATGGCAATGTGGCCCTGCGACGAGGCGACCACGCGGCTGCCCTGCGGCGCGATCTCGGCAAGCGCGCAGACCTTGATCCATCCGCTCATGACACCACCTCGGCTTCCTTGATCTCGATGACCTGGTACTCGCGGCGCAGCGCCGGCTGCGCCACCGCCGCCTGCCACGGATCTGCGTAATCCTGCAGGGCGAACAGCAGGCGCTCGAGCAAGTCCTTGCGCCGCAGCGGATCATCCACCACCGCCGCCTTGACATGGTCGAGGCCGACGCGGGCGACGTAATGACAGGTGCGTTCGAGGTAGAAGCCCTCCTCACGATAAAGCTGGAGGAAGGCGCCCGAGTACTCCATGACCTCCTCGTCCGACTTGACCTTGCAGAGGAATTGCGCGACTTCGGTCTTGATGCCGCCGTTGCCGGCCACATACAGCTCGTAGCCGGCATCCACGCCGATCACGCCGATGTCCTTGATGCCGGCCTCGGCGCAGTTGCGCGGGCAGCCGCTGACCGCCAGCTTGACCTTGTGCGGGCTCCACATGCCGAACAGCATGCGCTCCAGCTTGACGCCCATGGCCATCGAGCGCTGCGTGCCGAAGCGGCAGTGCTCGGCGCCGACGCAGGTCTTCACGGTGCGGATGCTCTTGCCATAGGCATGGCCCGAGACCATGCCCGCCGCGCCGAGATCGGCCCAGACTTTCGGCAGGTCTTCCTTTTTTATGCCGAGCAGATCGATGCGCGCACCGCCGGTCATCTTCACGGTCGGCACCTCGTATTTCTCGGCGACGTCGGCAATCGTGCGCAGCTCGGCCGGCGTGGTCAGCCCACCCCACATGCGCGGTATCACCGAGTAAGTGCCGTCCTTCTGGATATTGGCGTGCGCGCGCTCGTTGATGAAGCGCGACTGCGGATCGTCCTTCGCCTCGCCCGGCCAGGTCGAGATCAGGTAGTAGTTGAGCGCAGGGCGGCAGGACGGGCAGCCATTGGGCGTCTTCCATTCCATGTAGCTCATCGCATCGGGAATGGTGATCAGGTGCCGCTCGCGGATGGTCTGGCGCACCACGCCGTGGGCATGGTCGGTGCAGCCGCACATCGGCTTGTCTCTGGTATCCGCCGGCGTGTAGGCGCCGCCGACTGTCGAGGCGAGGATCTGCTCGACCAGGCCGGTGCAGGAGCCGCAGGAGGAGGACGCCTTGGTGTGCTTGCGCACGTCATCCAGTGTGAACAGGCCCTGGCTCTTGATCGCCTTGACGATGTCGCCCTTGCAGACGCCGTTGCAGCCGCAGACCTGGGCGTCGTCGGCCATGGTCGCGGCCAGCGTCTTGCCGGCATGGCCAACGTCGCCGACATGATTCTGGCCGAACATCAGGTGGTCGCGGATCTCGTGGATATTCTGGCCGTCCTTGACCAGCTGGAAATACCAGGCGCCGTCGGCGGTGTCGCCGTAGAGCACGGCGCCGACCAGGGTGTCGTTCTTCACCACCAGCTTCTTGTACACGCCGCCCGAGGGATCGTTGAGCACGATTTCATCGGTCCCCTCGCCGCCCATGAAATTGCCGGCGGAAAAGAGGTCGATGCCAGTCACCTTGAGCTTGGTCGACAGCACCGAACCGGTATAGCGTGCGATGCCGAAGTTGGCCAGGTGGTTGGCGCAGACCTTGGCCTGCTCGAACAGCGGCGCGACGAGGCCATAGGCGATGCCGCGGTGCGCGACGCATTCGCCGACGGCGTAGATGCGCGGGTCGTAGGTCTGCATCGTGTCGTTTACCACGATGCCACGATTGCAGTAAATCTTCGCCGATTCGGCCAGCGCCGTGTTGGGGCGAATGCCGGCCGCCATCACCACCAGGTCGGCGGGAATTTCGAGGCCATTCCCCGGGTCCTCGCCCGGGGCAGGCTTGAAACGCAGGGCAGCAACGCGACCGGATTCACCTTGAATCAAAGCCTCGGTCTGCTTTTCCAGCAGGAACTTGAGGCCGCGCGCCTCCAATGATGTCTTCAGCATGTCGGCGGCGGTTTTGTCCAGTTGCCGTTCCATCAGCCAGGGCATCAGATGCACCACGGTGACGTCCATGCCGCGCAAGCGCAGGCCGTTGGCGGCTTCGAGGCCGAGCAGGCCGCCGCCGATCACCACCGCATGCTTGTGCGTGGCGGCGGTGGCGATCATCTCGTTGGTGTCCTTGATGTCGCGATAGCTGATCACGCCGGGCAAGTCGTTGCCGGGAATCGGCAGGATGAAGGGCGTCGAGCCGGTGGCCAGCAGCAAGCGGTCGTACTCTTCCTCGGTGCCGTCGTCGGCGATGACCTTGCGCGCGGTGCGATCGATTTTCGTCACGGTCTTGCCGGTGTAGAGGCCGATGTCGTTGTCCGCGTACCACTGCAGCGGGTTGAGGATGATGTCCTGGATGGTCATCTCGCCCGCCAGCACCGGCGAGAGCAGGATGCGGTTGTAATTGCCGTGCGGCTCGGCACCAAACACCGTGATGTCGTAGAGGTCCGGCGCGAGCTTCAGCAGCTCTTCCACGGCGCGGATGCCGGCCATACCGTTGCCGACGACGACGAGTTTCTGCTTTCTCATGATGCGTCCTTGTTTTCCGGTTGCATATTCATGGCGACACTGGCCATCAGTGATCGCAATCCTCGAGGAAACCGATCAACTCTTCGCGCAGTTCGTAATAGCGGGGATGCTCCAGCAGCTCCCGACGCGTGCGCGGCCGCTCGAGCGGGATGTCGAGAATCTTGCCGACCCTGGCATTCGGGCCGTTGGTCATCATCACCACGCGATCGCCGAGCAGGATGGCTTCGTCGACGTCGTGGGTGACCATGATCGCCGAGACGCGATTGCGCGCCCAGACTTCCATCAGCACCTCCTGCAGTTCCCAGCGCGTCAGCGAGTCGAGCATGCCGAAGGGCTCGTCGAGCAGCAGCAGCTTGGGCGACAGCGAAAAGGCGCGCGCAATGCCGACGCGCTGGCGCATGCCGTTGGAAAGCTCGCTGGCGGGCTTGTCCATTGCGTCGCCGAGGCCGACGCGGGCGAGGTAGTACTCGACCACCTTGCGCCGCTCGCCCTCGTCGGCGTGGCCGAAGACGCGATCCACCGCCAGTTGCACGTTTTCCCGCGCCGTCAGCCAGGGCACCAGGCTGGGGGCCTGGAACACGATGCCGCGGTCGGGTCCGGGCGCCGCGACTTCGCGGCCATCGAGGATGATGCCGCCCTCGGATATGTCCGTGAGGCCGGCCACCATCGACAGCACCGTGGATTTGCCGCATCCCGAGTGGCCGATGATGGAAACGAATTCGCCGCGGCGAATCTTCAGGTCGAATCCATCGACCACCTTGAGCGGTCCGTTCCGGGTCGGGTAGATTTTCGACAACTGCGTGAAATCGACAAAGCGCTCGTCGCCGCGCTGCGTCTCGATGGCGGCATCGAGACGCACCGGCTGCGCCAGTTCGGCCGCTTCGGCCGCTTCCATCCGCTCGGTCTGGGCGGCGTGGCGCAGGCGCAATGCCGACGCCAGCGAGCGATGGTGACGATCGACGTGCGGCACCAGCGTCGGCGCCTCGATCGCCTGAGTGGCTTCGGCGCCTTCGGCGCGCTGGCGACCCGCCGCGATCAACCATTCGGTGATGTCGTGGCGCAGGTGGTGGAAGCCCGCGTCATGATTCATGGCGCGACGATCGCGCGGTCGGGGAATATCTACGTTGAAGGAGGGGCCCAGCGAGGCGCGCGGTCCGATCTCCAGCGGAATGATGCGGTCGGCGACCATCAGCGCTTCATCGACGTCGTTGGTGATGAGCAGCACCGTCTTCCTGTCTTCGCTCCAGATGCGGACGATTTCATCCTGCAGCTTGGCGCGCGTCAGGGCATCCAGCGCCGACAGCGGTTCGTCGAGCAGGAGCACGTCCGGGCTGGCGGCCAGGGCACGTGCCACCGAAACGCGCTGGCGCATGCCGCCGGACAGTTCGGCCGGACGCCGATCCACCGCATGCGAGAGGCCGACCATATTCACGTAATGCAGCGTGCGCTCGCGCCGTTCCGCCTTCGACAACTGCGGGAAGACCGCGTCGACCGACAGTTGCACGTTGTCGACCACGTTGAGCCAGGGCATCAGCGTGTAATTCTGGAACACGATGCCGCGGTCGGGACCGGGACCGGCGATGGGTTGGCCCTGCTTCAGTGCCTGGCCGACATCGGGCGCGACGAAGCCGGCCAGCAGATTGAGCAGCGTGGTCTTGCCGCTGCCGGAAAAACCGACGATGGCGAGGAATTCGCCTTCCGCGACGGCCAGGTCGATGTCGTGCAGCACTTCGCTGCGCGCGCGGGCGGGGCCGAAACCCTTGCTGACGCCGCGCAGTTCGAGCGCCAGAGGAAGCGCGCCGCCGGTTGCCACGGCGAAAGTCGGCGCTGGCGCGACGGCGGCAGTGGCCGTCCGCGCGACCGGCTGCGACAAGGGCGGGATTTCCAGCGTGTCCCCGATGTTGAACTGGGTTGCGACAGCGTTCATGGCAAATCTCCGTTCAGCGGCGGGTAGCCAGCGATTGCAGGGCCATCATCAGGCGATCGAGCAGAAAGCCGATGAAGCCGATGGTGAACACCGCGACCATGATGCGGCCGAGGGAATCCGAGCTGCCGTTCTGGAATTCGTCCCAGACGAACTTGCCCAGTCCTGGGTTCTGCGCCAGCATTTCGGCGGCGATCAGCACCATCCAGCCGACCGAGAGCGACAGGCGCATGCCGGTGAAAATGTAGGGCAGGGCCGAGGGCACGATGATCTTGCGGACCTTGATGCCGGCCGGCAATTGCAGCGCCCGCGAGACATTGAGCAGGTCGCGGTCGACCGAGCTGACGCCGATGCCGGTATTGACCAGCGTCGGCCACAGCGAACAGAGCGTGACGGTGATCGCCGAGATGAGGAAGGATTTCTCGAACATCGGTTCGCCGGTGGTGACGTAAGCCGCGCTGACGATCAGCGTCACGATCGGCAGCCAGGCCAGGGGCGACACTGGACGGAAGATCTGGATCAGCGGATTGAGGGCTGTCTGCACCGTCTTCGACAAGCCGCAGAAGATGCCCACCGGCACCGCGATCAGGGTCGCCAGCAGGAAGCCGACGAACACCGTCTTCAGGCTGGTGAATATCTGATCGACGTAGGTCGGCTTGCCGGTCCAGGCCACGGTGCGAACTTCAGCCCGCGGATCCTCGGCCAGCTTGGCCCGGTTGCGTGCTTCCTGGCGCGTATAGAACTCCTGCGCCATGGCACGCTCGGCGATGTGCTCGGTGACCAGTCCGCCGGCCAGGTTGAACACCGCCATCGGTCCGGGCACCGCGCCCAGGCTGGTCTGCACCCGCGCCGCGGCGAAGGACCAGAGCGCAAGAAAAATCGCCATTGCGAGCGCCGGCACCACCACCGCCCGCACCGCGGCGCGCAAAAACTCGGCGAATGCCGCCTGCGCCACGCTGCTGCTGTTCATCGTCTTTTCCATTGCCTGCTCCTTTAAGGGGAAATACATCGCCAAGCGCTCGGTGTCTGGTTCGAGCGCAGCGAGCCGATCAGTAGCCTCCCCGCGAGGGGAGGATGGGAGGGGCGGGCCCTTTTGCCAGCTTGGAGCCCATCGAGGATGCGAGATTTCATGATTCGGTGTGCCTTATCGAAGCCATAAGCGTTTGCATGACCCCGGCGGCGATGGCCGCCGGGCTTGCATCGATTTACTTGTTGCCGATCTTGAACTGCTTGAGGTAGGCGTTCGGCTTCTTGCCGTCATAGGACAGGCCGTCGATGAAACCGCCCTGGACGCCGCGGAAGCCGTCGGTCTTGAGCGGGAAATCGGTCGCGCGCGCCTTGCCGTCGGCGATCAGTGCAAGTGCCGCCGCCTTGTACACGTCGGGCTTGTAGACTTTCTTCGCGGTTTCCAGATACCAGGCATCCGGCTTGCTCGCATCGATCTGTCCCCAGCGGCGCATCTGCGTCAGGTACCAGATGGCGTCGCTGTAGAAGGGATAGGTGGCGTCGTTCTTGAAGAAGATGTTGAAATTGGGCATCGGCCGCTTGTCGCCCTTCTCGAACTCGAAGGTGCCCGTCATGCTGTTGGCGATCACCGCCTCGTTGGCGCCGACGTAGTTCGACTTGGCGAGTATCTTCGATGCCTCGATGCGATTCGCCATGCTGGCATCCAGCCACATGCAGGCGCGGATCAGCGCCTTGACCACGGCGATATGGGTATTGGGGTTCTTTTCCGACCAGGGCTTGGAAACGCCGAATACCTTTTCCGGATTGTTGGGCCAGATCTGTTCGTCGGTGATCACCGGCACGCCGATGCCCTTGAACACGGCCTGCTGGTTCCACGGCTCGCCCACGCAGTAGCCGTTGATGGTGCCGGCTTCCATGGTTGCCGGCATTTGCGGCGGCGGCGTGACCGAGATCAGGGCATCGGCGCCGGTGTTGCCGTTGATGTCGCTGGCGGTGTAAAGCCCCGGGTGGATACCGCCGGAGGCCAGCCAGTAGCGCAGCTCGTAGTTGTGGGTGGACAGCGGAAAGACCATGCCCATCTTGAAAGGCTTGCCATCCTTCTTCATGGCGTCGACGACTTTCTTCAGCACGTCGGCCTTGATCGGATGTACCGGCTTGCCATCCTTCATCGGCAGGTGCGGCTTCATCGCGGCCCAGACTTCGTTGGACACCGTGACCGCGTTGCCGTTGAGGTCCATGCTGAAGGCGGTCACCACGTCGGCCTTGGTGCCGATGCCCAGCGTGGCGCCGAGCGGCTGGCCGGCCAGCATGTGGGCGCCGTCGAGCTGACCGTCGATGACGCGGTCGAGCAGCACTTTCCAGTTGGCCTGGGCTTCCAGTGTGACGAACAGGCCTTCGTCCTCGAAGTAGTGCTTCTCGTAGGCGATGATCAGCGGCGCGCAGTCGGTGAGCTTGATGAAGCCGAGCTTGAGCGACTCCTTTTCCAGCTTGAGCTTGGCCTGCGCGCCGGTCGGCAGTCCGAGCAGCGCGGCGCCAGCCAGCGCGCTTGCGCCGGCCAGAAATTCGCGACGGTCGATGGCGCGGCTTGCATTCTTTGAATGGTCAGTCATGGTTTCACCTCGATGGACAAGAGTTGTTGGAAAGGAATTCAGGCATGGACGGCAAAGCTGCCGGCATAGCGCGCGGGATCGGAACCGTCCCAGACCACGCCGTCGATCAGGCGGTGCGAGCGCATGGCGTTCGCCGGCACGCCGACGCCGACCGTGGACGCCGCGTCGGTGTAGATATCGATGCGATTCACCTGGCGCGCCACGGCCGGATAGTCGGGATCTTCGGCGAGCAGGCCCCAGCGGCGGAACTGCGTCATTAGCCACATGCCGTCGGACAGCCAGGGGAAATTCACCGCGCCGTCGGCGAAGAACTTCATGCGCATGGGGTCGGTCCAGTTGCGGCCGCGGCCGTCTTCGTACTGACCGAGCATGCGGCCGGCGATGATTTCGTAGCGGGTGTCGACGAAGGCGGCGCCGGCCATCAGTTCCGCGGCGCGACGGCGATTGGCGTCGGAGGCGTCGATCCAGCGGCTGGCGTCGAGCACCGCGGCGACCAGCGCGCGCGCCGTGTGCGGATTGGCCTCGGTCCAGGCGGCGCTGGCGCCCAGCACCTTTTCCGGATGGTCGTTCCAGATGTCCTGCGAGGAGGCCACCGAAAAACTGACGCCATCGACGATGCCCTGCTGGTTCCACGGCTCGCCGACGCAGAAGCCGTGCATGCTGCCGGCACGGCAGGCGGCGATCATCTGCGGCGGCGGCACCACGATGCTCTTGACGTCATGCAGCGGGTGGATGCCGTTCGCCGCCAGCCAGTAGTACAGCCACATGGCATGGGTGCCGGTGGGAAAGGTCTGGGCAAAGGTGAAGCTGCCGGCCGGATGGCCGGCGATCAGGCGCGCCAGCGACGGGCCATCGACGGCGCCCAGCGCTTCCATCTGCCGCGCGAAGGAGATGCCCTGGCCGTTGTTGTTGAGGGTCATCAGCACGTTCATGTCCTGCTTCGGGCCGCCGATGCCCAGGTGCAGGCCATAGACCAGGCCATACAGCACATGCGCGGCATCGAGCTGGCGGTTCACCAGTTTGTCGCGCACGCTGGCCCAGGACGTTTCGCGCTCGAGCACGATGTGCAGGCCGTGCTTGCGGTCGAAACCTTCGGCAGCGGCAACCACCACCGACGCGCAGTCGGTCAGCGGCATGAAGCCGACGCGCACCTCGCGCAGTTCCGGCGCATCGCTGCCCGTAACGTGCGTGCCAAAGCCCGGGCTGAAGCCGGCGCCTGCCGCAGGCGCCACGCCGATCAGCGTGGCGCCGGTGGCAAGGCCGGCCGATTGGCGCAGGAAATCGCGACGACCGATACCGGTTGGTTCGCCGGATTTCGCTGCCCCGCCCACGTCCGCCTGTTTCGCCTTCATGTCTGCTCTCCGTGCCAAAAAAAACGGCGCCCGTTGCTCATCTCCGGGAACGAATCCCACGAGACGCAACAGACACCGTTGTCTATTTGCACCGAACCGCCATTGATTCGGCACTCGGGCTCTATCTAGCAACCCCTGTGCCATGCCCACAAAAAAAGTCTGCGAAGGCCTGTCAGCAAATCATGGCGCGTGGGGCTGCTATCGCGCGCAAGCTCGCGCCTACAGGCGATAACGTGAGTTTCGGGTAGGAGCCAGCTTGCTGGCGATAAGAAGTTCAGGCTTGAAAGTCGGCGCTGGCGAGACGGCGACGGCAGGAGATTGCTGCACCGCAATAGCGCGGCGCCACCCATCTGCGCACCGGAACGGGGCGCCAACTACAACAGCAGCTTCGCCAGCTCCACCAGGTCACCGGCGATTTTGCCGATCGGCTGCGCGCGTTCCATGGCCAGGTAGCGCAGGGCCGCGTAGGCCTGATCCTCGTCGAGGCCGCGTGTCTTCATCAGGATGCCCTTGGCCTTCTCCACCAGCTTGCGCTCGGAGAGCTTCCTGGTCGCCACGGCGAGTTCCTGCCTGAGGTTCTGGTGCTCTTCGAAACGGGCGATGGCGACATCCACGATCGGCTTCAGCCGCGCCAGGTCCAGGTTGTCGACGACATAGGCAGAGACGCCGGCCTTGAACGCCGCACGCATGACCGCCGCGTCGTTCTCCTGCGTAAGAATGATGACCGGGTGCGGCATGTCGCGGTTCATCACCGCAAGGTTCTCCAGCGTGTCGCGCGAGGGCGAATCGGTTTCGATCAGGATCACGTCGGGCTTGATTTGCTCGATCTGCGCCGTCAGGTCGAGTGCCGATGGCAGCACGGCGGCCACCTGATGGCCGGCCATGGCCAGACCCGCGCAAAGTTCGGCGGCGCGGACACGGGATTCGTCGATGATGAGGATGCGCAGCATGGAAGCAAGGCACGCAAGAGGCGTGCCGCTGCGCGAAAGCCACTGGCGCCGTAGCGCCAGCGCCGACTTTCAGGGCATCAGCCTGTGCTCCAGCCGCGCGGCCGCCGCATGCCGGCGATCTTGCAGGCCTGCTTGACGTAGCCATAAGGGAACAGTTCGAAGATCAGGTTGCGCGAGGCGCCGATGCTGGCGGCGAGGTGGCGGGTAACGAAGCGCACATCGGGAATCACCTGGTGCTCCTGGTAAAAGTCGCGCATGAAGCGGATCGCGTCACAGTGGGCATCGGTCAGCTCGATGCTCTCCCGCTGCGCGAGCGCCGCAGCGCCGACGCCACCCAAGCGGCTGATGTCGTCGCGCCCGGTGGCAACGATCATGCTGCCGGCGGCGGCGAACATCGCCGCCTTGGCGAGGCCATGCGCCACCGCCTGCATCACGCCGCCCTGAACGGCGCTGTCGGCGACGCCCGGCGGCACCAGGGTGGCGAGCGGGAACAGCAGGAACAGATAGCCGACCTGCGCCACGGTGGAATAGGCCACCAGCATTTTCAGGCGCGATTGCGTCAGCGCCAGCAGCGAGCCCCACAGGATCGCCGCCGCGCCCAGAATGCCCAGCAACTGCGCGGCGGCCACCGTGGTCAGCGGCGCGAACAGTTCCAGCCACAGGCGCAGCACCAGGTAGAGGGTGGCCTTGATCACCAGCGCCGAGAGCAGCGCCGAGACCGGCGCCGGCGCGCCGCCGTGGGCCGGTGGCAGCCAGAAATGGAAGGGGAAGAGCGCGGTTTTCAGCATGAGGCCGAGCAGCATCAGCGCGGCCGCCAGGGTCACCGCGAGCGGCGCTCCGGCGCTGACCAGCGGCGCCAGCACCGCCAGCGACACGCTGGCGTAAGTGCCGTAGATCAGCGCGACGCCGAGCAGATAAGCGCCGGAACCCAGCAGGGTGGCGAGCAGGTAGCGCATCGCCGCCGTCACCGGCTGCCTGCCGCCGGCGATCGCTACCAGGCCTACCGCTGCCAGCCCCAGCAGTTCGAGCGTGACGTTCAACGCATCGCTTGGTGACGAAGATTTCTTCCTCGCCCCGGATAGGCTTGTGCGCCGGGTTTAGCGTGTGCCGGTTTTTGGCGTTGACGCGGCCTATTCTTGTCATGGGAGCTACAGTTGTCCAAGAAAAGCAAGACCCTCTAGCGATACTGTACGTTATTACAGTATCCTGCCCCGGTCACCCGACCAGGATGGACTTGCCCCATGGATGCCGCAGTCAAACGTATCGCGCCGCAAGCCCAGTGCTACCAGCGCCGCCGACCCGAGAAAACGCTCTGGTATCGCACCGTTCAGACGCACTTCGAAACCTGGCTGACACTCTCTGCCGGGCAAGGCGATGAGTCGCCGCCTACATACATTGAGCGGGCCTTTCGCCGCTATCTCGGCTGCGGCATCCTTGCCAACGGCTTTGCCCGCGCCCATTGCGACGAATGCGGCCACGACTTCCTGATTGCCTTTTCCTGTAAAGGGCGCGGCGTGTGCCCTTCGTGCAACGCGCGGCGCATGGCCGAGACGGCAGCGCATCTGACCGATCATGTTTTCCCCCGACTGCCGGTGCGGCAATGGGTGCTCTCCATCCCCAAGCGCCTGCGCTACTTTCTGCAACGCGACACCGCCCTGCAAGGGGCAGTGCTGCGCATCTTGTTGCGCGGGGTGGAACGCTGCCTGCGCGAGCACAGCTCCGGTTGCGACCCCACCGCCCGTATCGGCGCAATCGCCTTCA
>MNXU01000032.1:4482-21073 GCA_001872285.1 Betaproteobacteria bacterium CG2_30_68_42 | reverse complement strand
GGGTGCAGGGCAGCGGCGCGCATTTCTACCTGTGCGACCGGCGCGACCGCTCGCGACGCGTGATCGGCGACGGAGTGCTCACCGACGACGGTCACGGGAGTTTTTCACCGGACCGGAAGTGGATTTTGAACGATACTTACCCGGATACTTACGGAATGCGCACCCTGATGCTCTATCACCCGGAAACCGGCAGGCGCACCGACATCGCGCGGCTGTATTCGCCCAAGTCGCGCTGGTGGGGCGAGATCCGCTGCGATCTGCACCCGCGCTGGAGCCGCGACGGGACGAGGGTTTGCGTGGATTCTGTTCACGACGGTAGCCGCCAGATGTATATCGCATCGGTTGCGAGGTACCTTCGGTGAACCGGGCACTGATCCTCATGTATCACATCGTCGCCGAACCCCTGTCGGCGCGCGAGCAGCGCTTTTGCTGCCCACCCGCGGAATTCGCGTGCCAGATGGCCTGGCTCGCGCGGGGCGAATACACGCCCGTTTCGATGGACAACCTTCTCGACTGCCTCGACGGCCGCGCAGCGTGGCCAAAGAATCCCGTCCATGTGACGTTCGACGATGGATTCGTCGATATTCTGAGAAATGCGGTTCCGTCCCTCGTGCGCCACGGAATTCCGGCCACCGCCTTCGTGCTCTCGGGCCGACTCGGGCAAACGAATGACTGGATGCACACGCGTGGATTCCCGCAGCGGAATCTCGTTTCGGGACCGGAGCTGCGAGAACTCGCGGCGGGGGGCGTGACGATCGGCAGTCATACACAAACGCACGCACGGCTGACCGAGATCGCGCCCGGGGCTGCAGCCGACGAAATAACGGTAAGCAAGGCCGAACTGGAAGATGTGACCGGGCGGAACGTCAAGCATTTCGCATATCCCCACGGGCTTCACACGCCGGCTGTCCGGGCGCTCGTCGAACGCGCCGGATACCAGGCAGCATGCTCGACCCTTTCGGGATTCAACCGCCCGGAACAGGATCGCTTCCTTCTGCGAAGATTGGACATCTTCGGAACGGACAAGCTCTGGCAGTTCCGGCAGAAACTTCGCTTCGGAACCAACGAGGCGACCCGTCTCAAGCCCCTAACCTATTACGCCGGGCGCATCGCCAGTCGCGCCAGCCTCCGTTGAGCCGCCCATCATGGACTTCACGGTCATCGTCTGCACATTCAACAGAAGCGGGAACCTACCTACGTGCCTCGGGGCGCTAGCCCGCCAGCGCGGCACAGAGTCACTCGCATGGGAGGTTCTCGTGGTCGACAACAACTCGACCGACGACACGCGCGCGACGCTGGAACGCCTTGCCCGCGAACTCCCGATCGCCATTCGCTATACCCGTGAAGAACAGCAGGGTCTCAATTACGCGCGGAACACCGGAATTCGCGAATCTTCGGGCATCCATTTCTCGTATGTGGATGACGACATCGAGGTGAGCCCGGACTGGCTCGCCTCGCTTCACGAGAGCTTCGTCGCCAACGACGCCGACGCGGTGGGAGGACGGATTCACCTCGACCCCGCCATCCGCTTGCCACGCGGGATTGCAGACAACGAAACAAAGGGTTTTCTTGGCTTCCAGGATTTCGGCAAGGAGCCGTTCCGCATGGACGGCCGCAGCCGCTATCCATACGGCGGCAACATGGCTTTCCATCGACGGGTCGTGGATCGGATCGGATACTTCAACCCGTCGCTCGGCCGCAAGGGTGCCGGCCGCAAACGCGCCGAGCTCTTCAAGGGCGCGGAGACGGATTACTTTCACCGCCTTGCAGCGTCTGGCGACGTGTGCATCATGTACGAGCCGCGTGCCATCGTCTATCACCGCGTGATGCCGTTCCAGATCGAAAAGCGCTATTTCCGGACCATTCACTTCAATGCAGGCTATCAGCGCGCATACTATGACAATCGTGATTTTCCCAAGCGCGTATTCGGCATTCCCCGCTTCTACTTTTTTCAGATGACGCGCGGCGTTGCGCGATATCTGCTGCAGACGCTCACCCGTGGCACGGACCGTGCGTTCCGCCAACAGATGAGCGTGGGGCACATGATCGGGACGATGCTCGGCTACTACTGCCGCAGCCGGGACGAGCGTCGACATGCAGTATCGGCAACGGGAACCAGATGATCAGATTTATCCGGGACGCGGCGCACCGGTCGGTGACGCGCAGCCGTCCGGTTTCGATCGCGCGGCCGTGGTCGGCCGAGGGTGACCGGCCGTCCGGTATGCAGAGTTTTGCCGGTACGCCGTGAGCCGATGCCCGATCTGCGCAAACTCGCCAAACTCGCCGATTCCGAGATCCGCGCGAAGAACCTCCTGGAACTCAAGCGCGGACTGAAGGCGGTGGTGTGGTCGCTGATGCGGCCCGCGGTGCCGGATCCGGTGTTCGTGATCGGGTGTTCGCGCGCGGGGACCACCGTTACCTACGAGACCCTGGCCGCGTCGGGCCGCTTTCTGCACTTCGGCTACGAGCTGCCGCAGTTCTGGAACGGCCTGACCGGACCGCTCAACAACGGCTGGGAATCGGAGGCGGCGCGTGCAGAGCATGCGCGCCCCGGACATCGCGACGCGGCGCTGCGCTTCTTCTACCAGCGGCTGGGCGCCGGCCGGGTTCTGGACAAGACCTGCATCAACACGATGCGGGTGGGCTATCTCCACGCGCTCTTTCCCCAGGCTACGTTCGTCTTCATCCATCGGGATGGGCGCGACAACGTCAGCTCCATGATGGACGGCTGGCGCCACGGCCGCACCGACGGCGACTTCGGGCTGGAGAAATTCTTCGGCCTCTCACCCGAGTCGGTCGCCATCGACGGCGGGCGCTTCCGCGAGTGGCATTTCTTCCTGCCACCGGGCTGGCGGGACTACAACCAGACGAGCCTCGAAGAGGTCTGCGCCTTCCAGTGGATCAGCGCGAACCGGCTGGCGCTGGAGGCACGGCGCGACATCCCGGAGGCGCAATGGATCGAACTGCGTTACGAGGATATCTTCGAGCGGCCGGTGGAGATGTTCCGCGGGGCGTTCGAGCGGCTCGGTCTGCCGTTCGACGAGGCGATGCGTGCACGCTGCGCGAGCCTCGGCAGCCGCCCCACCTCGATCGTCAAGGGTGGGCCGAAACAACAGAAGTGGAAGGAGCACAACCCGGAAGCGATCGAGCGAATCCTTCCGGTGATCCGGCCGATGATGGAGCGGCTGGGCTACGATCCCGATGCGTGACCGGAGGCTTTCCGCGATTCTCCTGGCATGCCGGTTCGACACGACCCGTCGCCGCCAAGCGCCCCACGCCTTCGCCATCGCGGGAAGCGAAGGGCCCCCTTTCCTCCGTCGTCGCGAGGAGCGAAGCGACGAGGCAATCTCGTCGTTGCACAACCGCCGTTGCGCGCTTCGCGCGACCGCACTGATGCGACCGTGACTTCTCGCCCCGAATGCAGACCCCGGTTGTAAGCGTCGTCATTCCGGCCTACAACGCGGCCTGGTGTGTCGGGCAGGCGATCGACTCGGCGCTCGCGCAAAGCTTCGTCGACCGCGAGATCATCGTGGTCGACGATGGCAGCACAGACGACACGCCACGCGTGCTGGCGGGCTACGGCAGCCGCATCCGCATCGTGAGCAAACCGAACGGCGGTCTGTCGAGCGCACGCAATGCCGGCGTCGCGGCCGCGCAGGGGGAATTCGTCGCCTTCCTCGATGCGGACGACCGGTGGCTGCCGGCGAAGCTCGCGCGTCAGGTCGCGCTGATGCGCGAAGAGCCGCGGCTCGCCTTCTGCTCGACAGCCGCGCGGGTGCAGGCGCCCGGGGGCAAGGTGCTGAATGAATGGCGCTGCGGCGCCTGCTCGGACGGTTCGGTTCTCGAAGCGATCTTCGCAGCGAATGCCTTCGTGGCCGGAAGCGGATCGGCCGTGCTCACGCGCAGGCAGGCCCTCGAGGAGGCCGGCGGGTTTGACCAGAGCCTGCGCAGCCTGGAGGACATCGACCTGTGGATGCGTCTCGCGGCACGAGGCGGCTACCGCTGCATCGACGAGCCCCTCGCCGTGATCCTCAAGCGGCCGGAGAGCATGAGCCGCAATCTCGATGTCATGCGCAAGGCGGCGATCCGCGTGCTGCGCAAGAACCGCAGCTTGCTCCCGCCGGAGCGCCAGGGCGCATTCTGGCGTTCCGCTTTCGCATCGATGCTGTGCGACTACGCAAAATGGGAGGTGCGCGAGGGACGGCGCGTGAGCGCTGCGGCCCACCTCCTTCGCGCATTCGCCATAGCCCCGCACGCACGCGGCCGGCTCGCCCTCGGTCTGCTCGCGGCACTCGCACGCGGACAGCGCCTGTGAAGCAGACCTCAGCGAGCGCGAGCCTTTCGATCACGGTGCTCATTTGCACCCACGATCGCCGCAAGCTGCTCGAGCGCACCATCGCCTCGCTCGATGCCGCGCGCCGCCCGACCGATGCCGGAGTCGAACTCCTGGTCGTCGCCAACGCCTGCACCGACGACACCCATGCGTGGCTCGATGCCCGCTCGAGTTCGCCTGGTCCGGGATTGCCGCTGCGCTGGATCGCGGAGCCGACGCCCGGCAAGTCGAACGCGCTGAACCGCGCCTTCGAGGAATCGCTCGGCGATGTCGTGGCGTTCGTCGATGACGATCACCGGGTCGACCCGGGCTATCTCGAAGGTGTCGTCGCGGCGGCACGCGCCCATCCCGAGGCTGGCCTGTTCTGCGGCCGCATCCTGCCGGACTGGGACGGGAGCGAGCCGCCCTGGGTGCATGATGATGGACCCTATCGCATCTACCCGCTGCCGGTCCCGCGCTTCGACCTCGGGGACGAGGCACGCGAGCTGCATCACGACGGATCAGTGCCCGGCGGCGGCAATCTGATCGTCCGGCGCGAGACGATCCCCGTGACCGGTCCCTTCGCGACCGATCTCGGCCCCACCGGACACGACCTCGGCGGCGCCGAGGATCTGGACTGGGTGCGCCGCGCGCTGCGCGCCGGGGCGCGCCTGCGTTATCAACCCGGCATCGTGCAGAACCACTACGTGGATCTCGCGCGGCTGCGGCTGGGCTATCTGATGCGCAAGGCCTACCAGCGTTCGAAGTCGGTGATGCGCCTCGACCGGCGCCACGCAGTGGTTCCGCTGTACATGGGGCGCAAGCTGCTCGAATATTTCGCCTCGATGCTGTTCGCGTTCGACGGCGCGCGCCGGCGCTTCTTTCTGGTGCGGCTCGCCGCGGCGCTCGGCGAACTCTCCGGGCTCGGCGCAAACCGCAGGGAAGCACGCAGCCGTGCCCGGCTTGCTCCCCTGCCGCAGCAGCGGATCGCCGCCGCGCTGGCGCTTGCCTGCCTCGCCGCGTTCGCCCTGGCCGGCCAGCTCGTAGGCGCAGCCACGTCGGTTGGCGTGTTGCCGGTCGTAGCCGCCGCTGCGGGCGCCACTGCGCTCCTCGTCCTGAAATCCCTGCGCGATTTTTCGCGTGCGGGCCCACGCATCCGCGAGGAAATCCTGCGGCGCTATCGGGCCTACACGGTCTGGGCGCTGGCGCGGCTTGCCTTCTGGTCGTGGGTCGTGTTCGCATTCCTGGGTGCGGGAGGAGTACTCGCGTACGCGATTCTCGCCTCTGCTGCGGGCGTGGCCTTTCGCTCGGACGCGGCGGCCGCGGCAGCGGTGCTCGGGATGTCCGCGGGCGTCGCGGTGCAATTCGCGCGCAAGCTGCACCGCAACCCCGGACTGATCGTCGCGTCCTGGCAATATCGCCTGAGCCGCCTCACCAGATGGCGCGAAGCGCTCGGCTGCAGCACGGGCAGAGCCCGCGGCCGCGCGGCTGCAGCTGCCGTGGCTACGCTGCTCGTTTGGGCCCTGGCGAGTCTCGCTGCGCGAGGCGCATGGCGCGAACTCGCGGCCGCCCTCGCCGCGCTCGGCGCCTATGCCGGCGCCATCACCTGGGCGGGTTGGGCGCCGGAGCCCGCGGCCCTGCGTGCGGTGCGCCGCGTCGGGCACCCCAACATCCTGATGATCGGCTCCGACACTCTGCGCGCCGACCGAATCCTCGATCCGTCCTACCCGCGCGCCCTCGCCCCGAACATCGAGGCCCTCGCCGCGGGGGCGAGCTTCTTCCCGAACTGCTACGTGCCGTGCGCGCGCACCGCGCCCAGCCTGATCTCGCTGCTGTCCGGGACATGGCCTCACACGCACGGTGTGCGCGACAATTTCGTGGCTGGCGCCGACACGCGGCTGCCCGTGCGCATGCTGCCGGAGCGGCTGCGGGAGGCCGGCTACCGCACGGTGGCGGTTTCCGACTGGTGCGGGGCGGACCTGGGCAAGTTCTCGTTCGGGTTCGATTTCGCGGACGTGCCTGCGGACCAGTGGAGCCTGAAGTACCTGATCCGCCAGGGTCCGAAGGATCTGCGGCTGCTGCTCTCGCTGTTCTGCCACAACCGTTTCGGCCGCGCAGTGCTGCCGGAGGTCTACCATCAGGGCGGGGTTCCACAGACCGATGCGCTCGGCATCCGCACCCGCGAACTCCTGAGCCGTCTCGCGACGACCGGGGAGCCGTTCCTCCTGAATGCGTTCTTCTCGACGACGCACCCGCCGTTCGCATCCGAGGCACCCTGGTTCGAGCGCTACGCCGATCCGCATTACGGGGGCGAATCGAAATTCGCGATGGCGCGTCTGAACGACCCCTTCGACATCATCCGGCGCCAGGGCGAGGCACGCACGGAGTTCGACCTCGGGCAGATCATCGACCTCTATGACGGCTGCGTAGCACGGTTCGACGACGAGGTCGGCCGCCTGCTGCGGCACCTCGATGCATGCGGCCTCGCCGGGAACACGATCGTCGTCCTCTACAGCGACCACGGCATGGAATTCTTCGAGCACGGGACCTGGGGGCAGGGCAATTCCGCAGTGGGCGATTTCAGCGCGCGCGTTCCCCTGCTCATCGCCGATCCGCGCCGCCCTGCCGCCCGCCGCTGCGGCGAAGTCGTGCGCAGCATCGATGTCGCGCCAACGCTGGCCGAGCTCGCCGGCTGCGACTACGCGGGGCCCGAGGGCGTGTCGCTACGGCCGCTGATGGACGGCGGCAGCCTGCCGGGGGAACTCCCGGCATTCAACGAGACCGGCGTCTGGATCACCGCGGTCCCAGGGCTGCCCGACGGGCACCTGCGCTATCCGGACCTCTTCGAGCTGCTGGAGGTATCGGATCCCGCCGCGGGAACGCTCGGCCTCAAGCTGGAGTACGCCGCGCGCGTCGTCGAAGCCAAGGACCGCATGATCCGGCGCGGCAGGTGGAAGCTCGTCTATCAACCGCTGGAGACCGGGATGTGCCTGCGGCTGTTTGATCTCGAAGCCGATCCTGGCTGCACGCGCGATCTGAGCGCCGCCGAAACCGCGGTGACCGCGGCCCTTTGGGCCGAGCTGCGGGAGTGGATGGATACGGACCGGAAGAGGCCGCACGGCGATGCGTAGAAGCAGCGGGTTTCGGAGCGCATCGTGCGCTATTTCGCCGCTTCCGCCGGTGATCCGTCGGATACTGCCGTGCCATGAGAAATGCACCGCTCGAAAGGATAGCCGACGCGCCGCTCGTAGCGCGCACGCGGGAACGGTGGTCATTGCGAGGAGGCCGTCAGGCCGACGAAGCAATTCCGCGCTAAGCGCGCTACGGCGATCATCGGACCACCAGATTGCTTCGTCGCTTCCCTCCTCGCATCGACCGGGAAAACGATGCTCCTGGCAATCACCGGGAAATCGATGCTCCTCGTAATACCGGACTGGGGATGGAACCCCTTGCAATGACGGCTGCGACATCATGCAGTGACGTAAGGAAACGAGGCGCCTCGAAATGGCATGGACGAACGCGTTTCCCTGCAGAAGGGAAAGACGGGACACGCAAGCCTCGCTCGATGATCCACAAACCATGACTGTCATGCGCTCCCGGAATGCCTGCAAACCGTCGCCGCTCGCACGCCTGCGCCGTGTGCTGATCGAGTTCGCACGCGATGCGGACGACCTGATTGGAGAGCGTGCCACGCGTGCGAGAGTCCTCTTCGTGTCCACGGACGAGTATGCGTTTGCATGCCATGCGCCGGTCGTGCGTGCCATGCTCGCAACCGGGGAGGTGGTCACCCGCGTATCAGTATTGAATTCGCGCGGCGGCGGCGGTCTCCAGTCCGCTGCCTTGAGTGACGCCGGACTGCCAGGATCCGTGTTCGTGCCGTCGGGGCGCGCACGCCTCGCCAAGTGGCACATGGTGGTCAGTTCGCACTTAAACACCTTTTACCCGGCGCGCCGGGCGCTACGCGTCTACATGCATCACGGCCCGGGGTTCGGGATTCTCGGCAACAAGACCGCCATCGCGATGAAAAACGACGTCTTCCTGGGATTGTCCGAGGCGGAGCGCCGCTGGTTCGAGACGCTGCGTCCTGGCATTTTCGAACGCGAGCGGGCGTTTTTTGCGGTGGGATTCCCGAAATCGGACGCCCTTGTGCGGGGCGACTACGATCGCGCCGCTACGCTCGCATCGCTTGGCCTCCAGCAGCGGCCGACCATCCTGATCACCTCGCACTGGCAGCCTGCGGCGACGGTCCGCATCCTTGGCGATGCGCCGCTGCGCCTGCTCGCCACCGCGTTCCCGGGAAACAACGTGATCCAGACCGGCCACCCGTGGCTGTGGGAGCCGAATCGCGACATCCCGGCGGACTGGCAGCGCGAGCTGACAGCACGCCTGCGCGACGTCGAGTCCAGCCATCCGAACGCGCGTTTTGTACAGACCAGCGATGTGGAACCGCTGCTCGCCGCGGCAGACTTGCTGGTGGCCGATCACAGCTCGGTCATGACCACGTTCAGCCTTACCGACCGGCCGATCGTGTTCTTCGACAATCCACAGATGGAATTCTGCATAGCGGAATTCCACGACCTGTTCCGACGAGCGAGTCATACGTTCTCCCAGCCGGAGGAAATCGCGCCCGCCTGCCGGGCGGCGCTCGCCGGGCCGCAGGCCCGCGCGGCCGGGCGCCGGGCGATGCGCGAGACCTTCTACGCGAACCCCGGCCACGCCGCCGAAGCCGCAGCACATGTCCTCGCCTCGATCGGCAGCGTATGCAGCGTGCGATCGCCGAAGTGGGCCAGGATCCTCGCAATGTCGCACGGGCAAGGGGCGGCTGCGCTACCGTGAACACCCTTCGCACCTTCGTCGCGAACATCCGTTTCGCTCCACGTGCGCGGCTGCCTGCTCGCGCCCGCCCTGTCCGCGCGAAGCGCGTCATGCTGCCGGTCGTTGCGCGGGGCGTCCTCTTGCCTGCCGTTGCGAGGAGCGAAGCGACGAAGCAACCTCGTGGTTCGGGCGCCCCGGTGACGCGCTTCGCGCGAGACTGTTTCGTCGGCCTGCGGCGTCCTCGCAATGACGGTTACCGCGCCGCGCGCGAGCGCTTTTCCGGAGGGCAGACCCCTCGCCATGACGTGCGCACCGCGCGCCACCCACGCAGCCATGGGCGTGCGCAACCGCGTTCATGTGCTGTTTCCGGCAGCAGAGACTTCTGCGCGGGCGATCCGCAATGAAGTCCCGCCTCTACGGTCTCGATGGTCTGCGCGGCCTTGCGGCCGTCGCGGTCGTCTTCTTCCATTATTCGGTCAAGTACGACCAGGTCTACGGGCAGAGCGCCGCGGTCGGCCTGCCGTTCGCTTTCGTGCCCGGCCAGTGGGGCGTCGAGCTGTTCTTCATGATCAGCGGATACGTCATCTTCATGACGCTCGACAAGACGCGGCATGCGGTGGATTTCCTTGTTTCGCGTTTCTCCCGCCTGTATCCCGCCTACTGGGTCGCGCTCCTGACGACCTTCGTGGTGCTCCACCTGGGGGCGCTGCCCGACAAGCAGGTGGGATTCGCGCAACTCGCGGTCAACGCATCGATGGTTCAGAGTTTCGTGGGCGTGCGCCATGTCGACGGGGTCTACTGGTCGCTGCAGGTGGAGCTGGCGTTCTATCTCTGGATGCTGCTGTTCTGGGCGACGGGCCTGTTGCGGCATGTCGTCTACATCCTCGTGGTCTGGTTGTGCGCCTCCGCGCTCGTACACATCGAACCCGGCCTGCTCGGCGAGTGGCGCCCGGCAGCGATGCAGTGGCTGATCCTGCGCTACATCCCGTACTTCGCGGTTGGCATGGGTGTGTTCCTGTGGTCGTCGCGCCGTCTTTCCACCCGGGCGACGCTGGCGCTGTGCGCCCTGTGCCTGCTCGCGGTGAAGCCGGCCTCGGACCATGCGCGCCTCGCCGTTTCGGTGGCGCTGGTGCCGCTGTTCTGGGCTGCGGTGAGTGGGCGGCTCGCGATCCTCGAAACCCGCGTGCCGGTGTTTCTCGGTGCGATCTCCTACCCACTCTATCTGGTACACCAGAACCTCGGCTACGCGGCGATCCGCGGTCTGATCCGCTCCGGATGGACCGGACCCGCCGCGGCGGCGGCGGCGCTGGCGATGTCGATCACGCTCGCATGGGCGCTCCATCGCCTCGTCGAAGGACCGGCCATGCACTTCATCCGCGAGCGCTACAGGCGCCGCGCCCGAATCACCCGTGCCCAGGCTCATGCCGAAGCCGGCTCCGCATAGCGGACGCCCATCGGACGAAAACCGGCTGACGGCACCATGTGCGGAATCTGCGGCGCGCTTTCCTTCTCGGGACCGGAGTTCCTCCGGCCGGTGAAGGGTCTCGTCGCGATGATGACGCGGCGCGGGCCCGACGACGAGGGTCACTGGAGCGACGGCGGGCCTTGCGCGCTGGGCTTTCGCCGGCTCGCAATCCAGGATCTGTCGCCCGCCGGACACCAGCCCATGCTCACGCGGGACGGGCGTCATGCCATCGTCTTCAACGGCGAGGTCTACAACTTCCGAGAGCTGCGTCGCGAGCTGCAGCAGGCCGGTTTCACGTTCCGTTCCAGCGGCGACACCGAGGTCGTGCTCAATGCGCTGGCGCACTGGGGGCGCGCGGCGCTCGCGCGTTTCAACGGCATGTTCGCCCTCGCCTTCTACACCGCCCAAGATCGGTGTCTGCTGCTCGCGCGCGACCATGCCGGCATCAAGCCGCTGTACTACCTGCGAACCGACGCAGGCCTGCTGTTCGCATCGCAATACGACCAGATCCTCGCGCATCCGGCGAGCCGCGCACTTGCACCGAGCGAGGACGCGGCTGCGCTCTACCTGCGGCTGGGCTACATCCCCGCGCCCCACGCCCTGCTCGAGGGCACGCACATGCTGGAAGCCGGAAGCTGGGCGGAGATCGGTCCGGACGCGGCGCTTCGCCAGGGCCGCTTCTTCGAATTTCCCTCCGCGCTGGAGGCCGACCTGCACGGCGAAGAGGCCTGCGAAGCGGTCGATGCGGCGGTCGGCCGGGCGGTCGTGCGGCAACTGGTGAGCGACGTCCCGGTCGGCACCTTTCTGTCGGGCGGGATCGACTCGCCGCTGGTCGCGGCGAAGATCTGCGCGAGCGGCAACACGAGCGTCAAGGCGTTCACCATCGGCACCGCCGGACACGCCACCGACGAGTCGGAGGACGCCGCCCGGTATGCTCGCGAGATCGGCATCGCGCATGTCATCGAGCACATCACGCCCGAGTCGGCGCTCGTGCTGCTCGACGACGTGGTGGAGGCCTGCGGCGAGCCGTTCGGGGACTTCTCGATCTTTCCGACCCTGCTGGTCTCGCGGCTCGCGCGCCGCGAGGTCACCGTCATGCTCTCGGGAGACGGCGGCGACGAGCTGTTCTGGGGTTATGCCAAACGGTTCGTCGAGGTGATCGAAGCCTCACCCGCTTTTCGCGCCCCGCTCGCCTGGAGGCGCGCGCGTTGGGCGATGAAGAAGGTCCTCGGCCTGGGAAGCGCGCATTACAACCTGCTGTATCCGGACATCGGCTCCTGGTACCGCGCCAAACATTCCCATCTCACCGAGGACTTCCTCGCGGACGTGTTCCGTGCGCCGCCCCGCTGGCCGCGGGAGTTTTCCCTCTATGCGTATTCCGGCTCGACGCGCGGGCAGACCGCACGCTGGGCGCGCCGGAACGAATACGACGGACGCATGACGGCGATCCTGATGAAGGTGGACCGCGCCAGCATGCACGAATCGCTCGAAGTGCGCGTTCCGCTGCTCGACCGCGAAGTGGTGGAAACCGCGGCGCGCGTAGACTGGGCTTCCTGCCTGGACATCGAGCGGGGTCTGGGCAAGCTGCCGCTGCGCCATGCGCTCGCCCGTCACGTACGCCACCAGACGCAGGCCAAACGCGGCTTCACCGTGCCGATGGCGTCCTGGCTCAAGGGCCCGCTGCGCGGCGTCTTCGAGGAGGCCGTTCTCGCGCGCCGGGATTTCCTCGGCTTCGAGTTGAACCGGCCGGCGCTCCAGAAACGGTTCGATCGTTTCGTTCGTCACGGAGAGGGCAGCGCCTGGGGCTTCTGGCTTCTGCTGAGCCTCGCCCTGTGGGAGCGGCGCCATTTCGCGCGCCCCCGGCCTTCCGCCGAAGGGTGAGATCCCTGTGGCAGCGGTCGACACGCGTGCGGGATCAGGCGGTCTGCCGCCTTTTCCGTGGTTCCGGGGCCGTACCCCCGCCGTTGCGACAAGGCTGCCACGCCGACGGAGCGATCTTGCACGAAGCGCGTCGGACGGCAACAGTGTGATGCTGGATGCGCTCGGCAGACTCGCCACATCGGGATTCTTTGAGAACCCGATCTTCCTGGTCGGCGGGATCGAGCGCCCAAACCGCGGCTCATGAGCGGGCACATACCCACTCCTGTGACCGAGCGCGCACCCCGGGCAGACGGCTTCCCCCTGGGCCAGGCGCAGTTCGTCCCCGCGCTCAACGGCCTGCGCGGCGTGGCGATCGCCGCCGTGCTCGTATTCCACGCCTCGGAGTCCGCGCTCTCGGGCGGTTTCCTTGGCGTGGATCTGTTCTTCGTGCTGAGCGGATTCCTGATCACCTGGCTGCTGGTGGCCGAACACGACCGCTACGGTCACATCAGTTATCGCGACTTCTATGCGCGCCGCATCCTGCGGCTCGCGCCGGCCCTTCTCGCCTTCCTCGCAATCTTCGTCGCCACGAGTTTCGCAATCAGGGGAGGAGGGAAAGGATTCGTCTCCGACCTCGGGGACGCCGGCATCGCGCTCGCCTATCTGTCGAACTGGGCAATGGCCTTCGACATCCACCGGCCGAACTACGTGAGCCACACCTGGTCGCTGTCGATCGAGGAGCAGTTCTATCTCCTGTGGCCGGTCAGCCTGGCGGCGATTCTTCGCACGTCGGCGCGCCGTGCCACTCCCGCCTGGATCTGCCTCACGGTGACGCTCGGCGTCGTGATCTACCGTGCCACGCTCGCCGCGTACGGCGCAGCGCCGCACCGGCTCTACAACGGCCTCGATACGCGTGCGGATGCACTGCTGGTCGGTGCGACGCTGGCGCTGTTCCTGCGGCTCGCCGGCACGCTGGACAGGCAACGCATCGGCGAGAGCACGACATTCGCCGCGATCGCCGTCGCTTCGGCCTTGTCGCTCGGGGGCGCCCTGGTCATGAGTTACGCGAGCGACCCCGCGCTGTACCGCTGGAAACTGCTGGCCGTCGAGGCGCTCGCAGCGATCCTGATCCTCGACGCGATGGTCTCGCCTCGCAGCGTGGTCAGACGCGCGCTGGAATTCTCACCGCTGGTGTGGATCGGCTCGGTCTCCTATGGCCTGTACCTCTGGCACTACCCGATCTTCCGCCTGCTGCGCGATGCGGGCTGGCAGGGCGGGCGGCTGTTCGTCGGCGGGACCATCGCTTCGCTGCTGATCACTTCGGCCTCGTACTACGCGCTCGAGCGGCCGATCCTGCGGCTCAAGTCGCGCTTCCAGCGCATTCGGCAGGATCCGTCCGTCAGCCGCGGCGAAGATCTGCCGGAGACCAAGAGCGCATGAGGGTTCCTCCGGCGCCGCCACGGGCCGCTGGCGGTTACGCACAGCGGCGTCGTTTCAAGCCGGGAATCGGCGCAGCGAAGGATGAGATTGCTTCGTCGCTTCGCTTCTCGCAATGACCGGGGAAACAATGCTCCTCGCAATGCCATCGCGTCACGCGGCGGCGCGGCTGCGCGCGCAGTCGCGCGCCTCAGTTGCCGATCACCCGGCCGCGCGTGCCGTTCACTACGGCCGTGCCCGATTGGCGTGACGTCGAACCGGTTACCAGGGTATCCTTGCCCGCCGCGGGCACGGCCGCTGGCGCCGTAGCCGCCGGCGCGGTCGCGCCGGATGCACTCAGCGCCCGGAGCGCCGTCGCGGGAGTGGCGGCAGGGTTTTCGACGGGAGTGCTTTGCGCGGGCGTGGCGGCCTCCGGCTTCGGCAGCGGTTGCTTGCCGCCGAGTTCGAAATACAGCCGATCGAGCGGCTTGATCCCTGCGTTGTACTTCAGGCCCAGCGTCGCGGCTTCGAGTGCGCCGGCCTTGTCGCCGCGGTCACGCAGAAGCAGCGCCAGTTCGTAATGCGGTTCGGGAATGCGCGGCTCGAGCTGGACCGCCTGGACGAAATTCCGTGCGGCGGCAGTGCTGTCTCCGAGCAGCTTGAGCGCGCGACCCTTGTCGACATGCACCATCGCGCGCAGGCCATGGTCCTTCCCCGTATGGTTGAGCACGTAGTCGCAGCCGCCGACCGCTTCCTGGAGATTGTAGCGATAGTCGTTGCGGTTGCGCATCGAGGTCATCGCACGCTGGCGGAAGCGCAGGCAGTCGCAGTAGTGGTGCAGATGGAACATGTCGGGCTTCGTTCCGGTCAGTGCGGCTGCCCGTTCGCGCAACTCGCCGATGGTGGAGTCGCACATCGCCTTTTCCTGCGGTGTTGCGCCGAAGGGTGCCACAGCCTGCGCTCCCGACGCGAGAAAGATGGCGGAGGCCGCAAGCCCGCAGCACAGGTGTTTCGGCATCATGTCGTCCCCCGTTCCCGATGCGTCCGCGAAAGTGCGGACGTGCGTTGCGCCACGGACTCCCACGTAAACTCGCGCCTTGCCCGTTCGAGCGCATTCCAGCCCATGACTCCGGCATCGCCCGCGGCGAACAGCAGCCGCTCCAGCGCGCGCGCGATCTCTTCGACGCTCGCGCCATCGACGCGTAGGCCGGTGATGCCGTGGAGCACGGCGGATCCCGTCCCCCCGTCACGTCCCGCGACGACCGGCTTGCCGCACGCGGCCGCTTCCAGGAACACCATGCCGAACCCCTCGTTGTCGCCGTCGATCTCGCGGTTGGGCATCGCAAACGCATCGCATGCGTTGTACCAGCGCGGAAGGTCTTCGGGTGCGACGTGCCCGAGCAGATGCACGCGAGCTTCCATGCCGCACTCGCGCACCACGCCCTGCAGGTAGTCGCGGTCCTCGCCGATGCCGATGATGGCGACATGGGGTGCGCGCCTCGCCTCGCGGAGCCGAGCGGCGGCGCGGATCAGGTGGTCGAAGCCCTTGCGCCGACTCAGCCTACCCACCGAGAGCACCAGCCTGTCGGGCGTGGTCAGGCCGAGCGACCGGCGCAGATCCTCGCATGGCAGGCCAGGGCGGAATCGCTGGATGTCGACGCCCGGGTGGATCACCGTGATGCGTTCGGGCGCGACGCCGAGGGCGAGCAGTTCGCTTCGCGTGAATTCGCTGTTGGCGATGATGCGGTCGGCGTGCCTGTATGCGTAGGCCATCGCCCGCAGCTTGGCCGGCTGACGCCAGGTGGTGATCTCCTCGCCATGCGCATAGATCACGAGCGGCAGCCGCGCGAGCCGCGCCGCGACGAGCCCCACCAACCCCTCGGGGAGCACGCGGCCGGCATGCACCGCCTCGAACCGATGCCGCAGGACGAGGGCGAGCGACCTGCTCAGCAGACCCGCATACATCCCCAGCGATTCGGGCCGCAACCACCAGTGCCGTTCGAGCTTCAGCCGGTGCACGCTGTTGGGATGATCGCGATCGTGCGCCGCCGCGCCGGGCACCTCGGCGGTGACGATGTGGATGTCCTTGGCGCCCAGACGACGATACACCTCGTCGAACCAGACCGCCGTCCCGCCTTTGGTAGGCAGGAACAGCTCAGTCAGCACGAGCAAGCGGTGCTGCGCCGCCACGCCGGTCGCCGGAGCAGGCGGAGCGGTATTCGCGTGATCGGCGGCGAGGGTGGCCATCGGAGAATGGGGGGAGATTCCGGCTCGTTTCCGGTTCTTGCCGTGGATCGGCGGATCATATAATGCTCCACCGACTGGCCGGCGGACTTTTTCCGCAACCGGCCGCGCTTGCCGGACGAAACCCTCGCCTCGATGACCTGGTCCGTTCTCGCGTCCGCCGCGGCCGCGTGGCTGTTCGCCTGCGCTGCCGTGCTTGCGATCGCGTTCCGCCGCGAGCTCGCGGATGCCTGGCGCGAGCCGGTACTGGCCGCGCCCGTGCTCATCGTGGAGAGCGACGACTGGGGCTACGGCCCGCTCGAACAGGCGCGGCGCCTCGGCGAGCTGGCAGTGATGCTCGGCCGCCATCGGGACTGCGACGGCCATCCGGCCGTCATGACCCTCGGGGTCGTGCTCGCCGGCCCCGACGTGAAGAAAATCGCGGCGGGCGGCTGTGCCGAATACCACCGGCTGCGCTTCGCGGACGCCCCGTTCGGCGC
>MNXU01000032.1:0-4474 GCA_001872285.1 Betaproteobacteria bacterium CG2_30_68_42 | reverse complement strand
TCGGCGCGGTGCGCGAGGCGATGCACGCGGGCGCGCAGGCAGGCGTCTTCGCCCTCCAGCTGCATGGCATGGAGCACTACTGGCCTGCGGTGCTAATGGGTGCGGCGCGCGCCGATGCGCGCATCCGCGACTGGCTGGGCGGACGCGACCCGGCCCGCACGGAAGATCTGCCCCCCCACCTGCAGAGCCGTTGGATCGACGCCTCGGCGCTGCCCTCGCGCGAGCTCCCCGAGGCGGACATCGAACGCGCAGTGGAGGAGGAGGTCGCCGAGTTCCGGACCGCTTTCGGGCACCTCCCAGAGGTCGTCGTGCCCCCGACCTTCATCTGGAGCGACGTGGTCGAACGAGCCTGGGCGCGCGCGGGCCTGCGCTGTCTGGTGACGCCGGGATGCCGCTACCACGGGCGGGACGCCGCCGCACGGCCCTTGAGCGATCACCGGCCGCTGCGCAACGGCGGCCGCGCCGCGGCGGCGATGGTAGTCGTGGTGCGCGACGACTATTTCGAACCGTCGCTGGGGCACTGCGCGGCTCGGGCACTCGCCGCGCTCGAGGAGAAGACGCGCTGCGGGCGGCCCTGCCTGATCGAGACGCACCGCTCCAACTTCATCGCACAGCCGGCGGCCGCGGAACGGGCGCTGGCCGAACTGGACCGGGCGCTCGCGGCTGCGCGCGGGCGCTTCCCTGGCCTGCGCTTCCGTTCCACCGCCGAACTCGCACGTCATTACGCGGAAGGCGACTGGCCGGTCGAGCGGGGCCTCGCCGCGCGGCTCCACTGCGTGGTAGTGCGGCTCGCGCGCACCTCGCGCCTGCGCAAGATCGCGTGGGCGAGCGGGCTCGCCTTGCCCGCCGCCATCCTCTGGCTGGTCACCGTCCGCGCGCGGAAGGCGGCGCGTGCGAAATGAACGGGATGCACGTCCGGCGACCGGTTACAGTACCGGTGCTGCGGACCTTACGGCGGCAGGTGTTGCGGCCCACCCGTTCCCCGGCAGCGGATCCTGATGTGTTCCGGACAATCGCAGTCACTGGTACCCGGGCGAACCATAGCGCCGTCTTTGCGAAGAGGCCGCAGGCCGACGAAGCAATCCCGCGCGAAGCGCGCTACGCGCTCGGCCGAACCACGAGATTGCTTCGTCGCTTCGCTCCTCGAAATGACGGAAAAGTATGATGCTGCTCGCAATGACGGAAAGGATGACGCTGCCCGATATGGCAACAAGAATAAAACTGCCCGAAACGTCGAAGGGATCGGAACTCCCCGCGATGACCGCAGCGGGTGCGACATTGCGAGGAGGCCGCAGGCCGACGACGCAATCCCGCGCGAAGCGCGCGGCCACGCCGAGTCCGTCGTCATGACCGGACTGTGCGGCTGGATCGGCGCCGGTGGCATGCACGAAGAGGCTGCGCGGCGACTCGGGCGAATGATGGCGCGCATTCCGGCGCGGCCTGAGGCCACAGACGCGCGCGCGGTGGGCGAAACGCATGCGCTCGGCCTGCGTGCGCACGCCGCCCCAGGCGCCTTCGTGGATGATGATGGAATTCTCGTCGCGGTCGCCGGAGCGGTCGGCTGGCGCGATGCGGAGTTCGCCCGCCTCGCTTCCGAGCGCGGCAGCGCGTTTGCGGTCGCACGCGCCTTCCGCCGCGAAGGTGCGCAATTGCTCCGCCACCTGCGCGGCCCGTTCGCGGTGGCGGTGATCGATACGCAAAACCGGCGGGCGCTGCTCGCCATCGACCGGATGGGCATCTGCGCGCTGTGCTGGGCACGACGCGGCGGGATGCTCGCCTTCGGTACCACCGCCGACAGTGTCGCCTGCCTTCCCGATGTGGGTGAGGAGATCTCGTCGCAAGCGATTTTCGACTACCTGTATTGCCACATGGTGCCCTCCCCCGGCACGATCTTCCGCGGGGTGAGCAAGCTCCTGCCGGGGCAGCACCTGTGGTTCGAGGATGGGCATGCCGAGACGCGCTTCTATTGGGCGCTGGAATACGACGACCGGCCGCGCCAGGAATTCGGAGCCCTCGCCGGCGAATTCCGCGGACTGCTCGACGAGGCCGTCCGGCGCACCCTTGCCGACGAGCCCGTGGCCGCCTTCCTGAGCGGGGGGACCGACAGCTCCACCGTGACCGGAGTCCTCGGGCGGGTCCGCGGGCAGCCAGCGGACACCTACTCGATCGGTTTCGAGGCCGAAGGCTTCGATGAGATCGAGTATGCGCGCATCACCGCGCGGCACTTCGGCGCGCGCTCGCACGAGTACTACGTGACACCGCAGGACGTCGCGGACGCGATCCCGCGCATCGCGGCTGCCTACGACGAGCCCTTCGGCAACGCTTCGGCAGTGCCCACCTATTACTGCGCGAAGGCCGCGCGCGAGGACGGCAAGTCGCTGATGCTGGCAGGCGACGGAGGCGACGAGATCTTCGGCGGCAACGCGCGCTATGCCAAGCAGAAGGTGTTCGAGGCGTACTGGAGGCTTCCCGCCGCCCTGCGAAGCCGCGTGATCGAGCCGCTCGTGCTCGGCCTTCCCGGTGCCGATCGCCTGCCGCTGCTGCGCAAGCTGGCGAGCTACGTCCGACAGGCCCGCGTGCCCCTGCCCGATCGCTTGGAAACCTACAACTTCCTCGAACGCGAAGTGCTCGCGGAGATTCTTGCGCCGGAGTTCCTGCGCGAAATCGACGTCGGCGAGCCTGCCGCGATCGCGAGGGAGGTCTACGCCCGCACGCATTCGCGGGCCGCCGTCAATCGCATGATGCATCTGGACCTCAAGCAGACGCTCGCCGACAACGACCTGCGCAAGGTCGGCCGCATGTGCCTGCTCGCGGGCACCGAGGTGCGCTATCCGCTGCTCGACGACGACCTGGTGGAATTCTCGGGGCGTCTCCCGCCTTCGTACAAGGTCAGGGGGCTGAAGCTGCGTTGGTTCTTCAAGGAGGCGCTGCGGGACTTCCTGCCGCCGGAGACGATCACCAAGTCCAAGCACGGATTCGGACTGCCGTTCGGCCTGTGGCTGGAGACCCATCCGGCCCTGATGGAGCTGGCGCGCGAGAGCCTCACTTCGCTCAGGCGGCGTGCAATCCTGCGCGAGTCCTGGATCGACCGGCTCGCCGACCTGCACCGCAGCGAGCACGCGACCTATTACGGCGTCATGATTTGGGTGCTGATGATGCTGGAACAATGGTTCCAGACCCGCCGGAAGGACTAAGCTTCACGGCGGGGGTGGCGCGCGCGCCGGCGGCCTCGGCCTGCCGGCGCGTGACCAGCACCTTCGCGACGACGACGACGAGCACGAGGTTGTAGTAGTAGTCGAAGTAGGCCATCCCGAGGAAGGCCCCGCACGCGAGGTAGGCGACGAGGCTCACCTGCACCATCGGCATGAGCTGCGCGAGCCACTTGAGCTCCTCATCCCGGCGCGCGGCGTGCAGCACGGACCCCGCGGTGAACCAAACCGAGACTGCAAGGGCAAGGAAGATCGCGAGCCCGGGGAAGCCGTGCTCGCCCAGGACCTCGAAGTAGACGCTGTGAGCATCATGGACGTCGTTGGCGATGGGCGCCCAGCGCACGAAAGACGGGTACTGGAACGCCTCGAATCCTCCCCCCACCACACGGTCCATGGCGAGATTGAACGCCATCCACCAGGCGTTGATGCGTCCCATGGCGGAGGCGTCCTGTTCGTACGTCTTGATGGTCGACATCCGGGCGAACCACTCCGGAGGCATCATCGGCACCAGTACCATCACCGCAAAGGCGATCATCAGCCCCACGAAAATCTTGCGGCGAGACTTGAGCCACAGGAAAACGGCCATCGTGGCCAGGCCCAGCATTGCACCGCGCGATTGCGTACCCAACGCCGCCATGGTGGTCAACACCATCGCCACCACGAGCGCATAGCGGACGTAGAGACGCCGCGTCTGCTGGCTGAGGAAGTACAGCAGCGGAATCGTCATCACCAGCGCCAAACCGATCTCGTTGTTGCCGTCGATGAAGGTCCGCGACGGCCCGCGGACGTGATATCCCCCGCCGGTAGTGAGGGTGAAGATTCCGCCCTTGATGCCATAGAAACCGATGGACAGCGCGATCACCCAGACCAGAGCGACCAGCCGTTCCCGGCTGTTGATCAGGATCATGGCCACCAGGATCATGAAAAGGATCTTCCCGACCTTGTCCATCTGGGGCCATGCCTGCTCCGGGTATAGAGCAGTGAGCGTCGTGACAAACATCCAGAGAAGGAACGCGAAAAGAAGCTGCGTTTCCCGGACTTTTGGGATTTTCTTCGGCTCCTTCGATGCCATCATCGCGACCAGTGTCGTGATGGCGACGATCATCGCAAAAGGCAGCGTGGTGGAAAACCCCCAGGCGAGCCGGTGCGGGTTCATGAACCCCAGCCAGGTCCACACCAGGATGCCGATCCACGGCCGCCGCAGGATGAAGGGCAGCGAGCCGAAGACCGCCAGCGTGACTGCGATGTCTCTCATGCGGCACGGG
>MNXU01000062.1:48081-75807 GCA_001872285.1 Betaproteobacteria bacterium CG2_30_68_42 | reverse complement strand
CCTGCCCGTGGTGCTGTCGCGCGAGGACACCAATCGCCTGTTCGCCGCCTGCGGCAATTTGCGCACCCGCACCGTGCTAATGACCACCTGCGCCGTCGGCCTGCGCGTCTCCGAAGTCTGCGCCCTGCAATTGGCGGACATCGAGTCCGCGCCGGATCGGATGTGCCTCGAGGTGCGCCAGGGCAAAGGCGGCAAGGATCGCTACACGCTGCTGTTCGGCGCGACTGCTGGATACCTTGCGCCTGTATTGGCGGACCTGCCGACCGCGCACCCGGCTGTTCCCCAACAAGGCCGGCGACGGGCCCATGGGTGACCAGACGGCCCGGCGCAGGTACTGCGCCGCCTGCGATGCCGCCGGACTCGCCAACGCGGCCGGCATCCACACCTCGAGGCACGGCTTCGCCACTCACCTGCTGGAAGCCGGCGTGGACCTGCACACCATTCAGCGCCTGCTCGGTCACGGCCACATCAGCACCACCATGCGCTACCTGCATCTGGCGCAGAACCGCCTGACCGGCACCACCTCGCCGCTCGAGCTGCTCGATCCCCTGACCGACTGAGCGGCTGTGGGCCACCCCCCGGGCCTGGCCGAGGTGCTGCGCCGCCACGCCCCCGGCGTATCTCGCCACGCAGGGGCTGACACCGGCCAAGGCCAAGGTCTGGCGCGCCATCCTCAGTTGCCGCACGGCGGCACTCGGTGGCCACGTCGAGACCTGCGATGCCTGCGGCACGACGCGCCACCTCTATCACTCCTGCCGCAACCGGCATTGCCCGCAATGCCAGACCCGCGCCAAGGAAGCCTGGCTGGCCCAGCGGCGAGGCGAACTGTTGCCGGTGCCATACTTCCACCCGGTGTTCACCCTGCCGCATGAGTTGAACGGATTGATCGGGATCGCCCCGCGAGCGCTCTACGAGATGCTGTTCGGCGCCGTGTCGGCCACCCTGACCGAGTTTGCCGCCAATCCGCGCTGGCTAGGCGGGCGAGCGGATTGCACCCATCCACCGCCGCGACACGGCGTCATCGGTGAAGCCTGCGAGGCGCCGCGCGCCCACTCTTGCACACTGCATCATGCCAAACGCTTGACTCACCCCGCCTCAAGCTTACAATCCCCATAATCACCGCCTCGCCCGCAGTTCAGTCCAACATGAAGTCGATATCCGAATCGATGCGATCGGGATAGCCCTGATAACCGGACAGAATCACATAGGGTATGCCGTTCGTTTCCAGCGCGGCGCAGAAGTCGAGAAACATCCGCTTACGCACGGCATCGACATTGGCCGGCGTCATGCCAGCAGCGCTTGCATGTCCGGAAGCGGACAGGATGGTTTCAGCGGACTGGCTCATTGCTCGCGGGCTGGGCAATCACGATAGGCTACTTCCAATCCGGCCTTGAACCCCGTGGACGCTGCCCATCCCCTGGCGACGGAGTTGGCAGTGTATTCGGGTTCCTCGAAGGTCACCGCGACGTGGCTCTGCGCGGCGAGGTTGTAGATCTCGTCGGGTTGCGCCTACTGGATGATGCGGATCAGGCTGGAGGAGTCGGTGAGGTCGCCGTGATGCAGGATGAAACGGCGGTCGGGCTCGTGCGGGTTCCGGTAGAGGCGGTCGATACGGTCGGTGTTGAACAGGCTGGTGCGGCGCTTGATGCCGTGCACCTCGTAGCCCTTGTTCAGGAGAAATTCGGCCAGATAGGCGCCGTCCTGTCCGGTGATGCCGGTGACGAGGGCTTTTTTTGTCATCGCTTGCTTCCCCTGGGTTGGTACTTCATCGAACGGGCCTGCCCGCCACGCGGATGCGATCTGCTTCACTCATGGCGGACAAGAGCTCCCCGACGAACTTGTCCTGCGCGCGATAAGCGGCATCGTTATCCCGGCTAAACGAAGAAACACGCACCAGCATGCCGTCCGGTACCTTGCCGGTCAGGCCATTGCGCAGTTGCAAAATCTTTCTTTGCAGGCCAGGCAGGGCGATTTTGTCGTCGATGGTGATCCAGTACGTGATGGGTTCATTAGGGCTTCCTTGCACCGCCAGCAAGCGCCGCACCGGTAGATCACCATGAGCTGTCGAAATCGTGTTCTCGAAGACGTTTTCCAAACGGAACCCCTGAGCCGCGTAGCAATATTCCGGTCGATGTACTTGGGTGTTGTCGCTGCTCTGGTCGCCGCCGTAGGCAATGGAGAGCATGACGCGCTGGCCCTTGCCATTGACATTGACATAGGTGCGGGAGAGGACCTGGTTGTAGATCTTGTCGAGCTTCGCCCGCACGTCGGGGCTGACCTGCAGGGGGACGATGTTCGGGTCGACCTTCCAGTCGCCGAAGCGCTTCGGGATCATGGTCTCGAGGTCGATGGGCGGGGCTGCGTCGGCGATGCGTTTCGTGGGCTTGAGCGCGAGCGCGCCGGCCGCGGCGCGGCCCATTGCGAGCGCGACGAGCGCTGCGCGCCGGCCGGGCAGTGTGGGGGCGTGGGCCGTGACATCGGCACGGCGGGCGAGATTGCTTCGTCGCTTCGCTCCTCGCAATGACCTCACCCGCGTGTCGTTGCGAGGAGGCCGCAGGCCGACGAAGCAACCCCGCGCGAAGCGCGCCGCGAGGGCCGCACCACGACCAGATCGCTTCGTCGCTTCGCTCCTCGCGATGACGGGGGGAAAATGGAGCTCCTCGCGATGACGGGAAGAGGGAGGCGCGCCTTGCAATGACGGGAAGCGTGGAATGGCGCCGGGTCTGTCATCGCGGTATCGCGGTGCCGCCCTCGCTTCGTAAAGAGCGGAATGGGGCCGGGTCTGGCGGCGTGGCATCGCGGTGCCGCCTCCGCTCCGCGATGCGGAGCCCCGGCGCGGCGCACGCTCCGGTTGCGCGCGTGCGTGGTCGCGCGGGCCGTCGCCTCCGGCGTCACGGGGCCGGCCGGGTGCCGGCCGGAGTTCCCCGATGGGTCTGGCTGCCCGCGGTCTGCGTCCTGCGGCCGCGAACTCGGGCGCGCGCTCGGGGCGGCACCCGGCGGGCTGCGGCAAGAAACTATAAAGTAAAGAACTGACCCCGGGTGGCGTCGAAAAACTTTACATGATGGGCGTATGACAAATGCAAGCATCGGAATGTCTTGGGGAAAAATATGCAGGAACGAAAATTGCTTGTGTTTTTGTGAGACCGCATCGGACTGGCCATCGGTCTCTGTGAACCATCATGGAGGAAAGTGCAATGAAGAAAATCGTTCCGGCTTTGCTGGCAGCGGCTTTGCTCGGCGGGGCGACCCCGGCACTGGCCGCGGCCCCGGTCACGACCACCCTGTCGACTGGCGAATACGACGTGTTATATGACACCACCACATCCTTCGGCTTCATTTCTTCCTGGTCCTCGACCGGTCCTACGCAAAGAGAGTTCACCTGGAATTTCTCCGATACCGTGAATGTCGCAAGCGACGGAATCTCGGTGTCGACGGATTTTACACTGCCGAGCTTCACGCTGACGCCGGCTGCGGGTTACCGGCTGTTCGGGGATCTCGGCGGTTTCATCGGGAATCTCGTCTATACGGAGGTGGGCGGGGGCACGACTGACGCCGGGATTGCGGGTGAGGTTTCGATCGACGGCGGGCCCGGTTCGACCGTCAGTTTCCTTCTGACCCGGACATCGACCGGCCCGTTCACGGGTTACTACAGCGACGCCAGAACGGCCCCCTCGGGCGATTTCTCGTCGCTGAGCTTCGGCTCCGGCACGCTGACCCTCACGGCCGATGCCTCAACGAGCCAGTTCGCTGCCATCGCGGCCCAGCCGCAGAATGAATTGCGCGTGTCGTTCAACGTCGCTGCCGTGCCCGAGCCGGCCACGTGGCTGATGTTTCTGTCGGGCGTCGGCGTGCTCGGGTTGATCGCCTATCGGCGCCTGTGACCGAACGGGGGTCAGTTCTTTACTTTATAGTTTTCGGGGCGGGCAGCGGATCGGCCTTCGTCGACCCGCCCTGCGAAGGACGGCCGGCGGCGTGCCGGGCCGGTGAGCGGTCGGAGCCGGGGGCCGTCGCCAGCCGGTCGGCGGAGCGAAAAAACTATAAATTAAAGAACTGACCCCGGGGCCTGACCCCGGGCGAGGAAGTCGCGGTAGGCTGTCGCCAGGCCGCTGCGCAGGTCGGTCGTGGCCTTCCAGCCCATCGCGTTCAGGCGTCCCACGTCCATCAGTTTGCGCGGGGTGCCGTCGGGCTTGCTGGCGTCGAATTCGATGGCGCCGGGGTAGCCCACCGCGTCCTTCACCGCTGCGGCCAGTTCGCGGATGGTTAGGTCGTGGCCGGCGCCGATGTTGATCAGCGGCGGCAAGCCGTCGTTGCGGTGCTGTCCGAGCAGCGCAATGAACTTGTCATCGGGCAGGTTCATCAGGAACACGCAGGCATCGGCCATGTCGTCGCTGTAGAGGAATTCGCGGCGCGGCGTGCCGGTACCCCACAGCGTCACCGTAGGTTCGAGCTGCGCGTTGCAGGTCGCGAGGAGGCGGTCCTTGAAGTCGTGGGGGATGGGGCCGTTCCTGGCTTCGTCCTGTTCGATGGCTGCCCGGTCGCGCGCGGCGGCGAGCCGGGCGAGGTGGAACTTGCGGATCATCGCCGGGATGACGTGCGAGTCCATCAGGCTGTAGTTGTCGCCCGGGCCGTAGAGATTCGTCGGCATCACCGCCAGATACCTGGTGCCGTACTGGCGGTTGTAACTCCAGCACATCTCGATGCCGGCGATCTTGGCGATGGCGTAGGGCCGGTTGGTCGGCTCCAGCGGGCCGGTGAGCAGGGCTTCCTCCTTCATCGGCTGAGGCGCCAGTTTCGGATAGATGCAGCTCGATCCCAGGAACAGCAACCGCTCGACGCCGCTCTTCCATGCCGCGTGGATGACGTTGGTCTGGATCGCGAGGTTGTCGCGGATGAATTCGGCCGGGTAGGTGTCGTTGGCGTGGATGCCGCCGACCCGGGCGGCGGCGAGGAAGACGTAGGCGGGCTTTTCGCGCGCGAAGAAGGCCTCGACGGCGCGTTGGTCGGTGAGATCGAGCTCGCCGTGGGCGCGCGTGAGCAGGTTGGCGCAGCCCCAAGCCCGGAGGTTGCGCGCAAGCGCGGAACCGACCAGCCCGCGATGGCCGGCGAGGTAGATCTTCGAGTCCTCGTTCATGGCGGGGTCAGTTCTTTACTTTATAGTTTTCGGCGCCATGACCCGGCCGGTGCCCAGTGCGCGCCGGGAGGGTGGCTGGTCGCGGAGCGGATTCCGGCGGGCTGCGGGAGAACGGCCTGGCGCGAGCGAGGGGACATCCGGATCGCCCGTCCGCAGGAGGGGCGGCGGCCGGCGCGAAGCCCGGCGGCAGGACGAAAAACTATAAAGTAAAGAACTGACCCCCATCGTTTTCACTCGTGACGAGTTCGTCGAAGGTGATCCTGGGCGTCCAGCCGAGTTTTTCCCTGGCCTTCGTCGCATCGCCGAGCAGGGTCTCGACTTCGGTCGGGCGGAAGTAGCGCGGGTCGACGCGGACGATCCCCCGGCCATCCAGGTAGCCGATTTCGTCGACCCCCTGGCCCTGCCAGCGGATCCGCATGCCGAGTTCGCCTGCGGCGGCTTCGACGAATTCGCGCACGCTGTGCTGCACGCCGGTGGCGATGACGAAGTCTTCGGGCCGCTCCTGCTGGAGCATGAGCCACTGCGCCTCGACGTAGTCGCGGGCATGGCCCCAGTCGCGGCGGGCCGAGAGGTTGCCGAGGTAGAGGCAGTCTTGCAGGCCGAGCTTGATGCGGGCGAGCGCGCGGGTGATCTTGCGGGTGACGAAGGTCTCGCCGCGCACCGGGGATTCGTGGTTGAAGAGGATGCCGTTGCAGGCGTACAGGCCGTAGGCCTCGCGGTAATTCACCACGATCCAGTAGCCGTAGAGCTTGGCCACCGCGTAGGGGCTGCGCGGGTAGAAGGGGGTGGTTTCCCTCTGCGGAGTTTCCTGGACGAGGCCGTAGAGCTCCGAGGTGCTGGCCTGGTAGAAGCGCGTCTTGCGGTCGAGGCCGAGGATGCGGATGGCTTCGAGCACGCGCAGCACGCCGAGGGCGTCCGAGTTGGCGGTGTATTCGGGTTCCTCGAACGAGACCTGCACATGGCTTTGTGCGGCGAGGTTGTAGATCTCGTCGGGCTGCACCTGCTGGATGATGCGCACCAGGCTCGATGAGTCCGTCATGTCGCCGTAGTGCAGGATGAAATTGCGATTGCTGAGGTGCGGGTCCTGGTACAGGTGGTCGATCCGGTCGGTATTGAACAGCGAGCTGCGCCGCTTCACGCCGTGCACGATGTAGCCCTTGCCGAGCAGAAATTCGGCGAGGTACGCGCCGTCCTGCCCGGTGACGCCGGTGATGAGTGCCGTCTTGGTCATGATCAAAACCTGGGGTCAGTTCTTTACTTTATAGTTTTTTGCCGGCAACAGGCGATCGATGCAACGTTCGCGCGGGGACACAGGGGCGCCGGACGACGCGCAGTGCCATACGGCGGTGCCGAAAACTATAAAGTAAAGAACTGACCCCGCTTTTCGATTGCGGCGCTATACTGCCGGGTACCATGGCGCGACCGCTACGCATCGAGTTTCCGGGCGCAGTCTATCACCTGACCGCGCGCGGCGACCGGCAGGGGGTGATCTTCGCCGATGACGAGGATCGGCGCGAGTTTCTCGACCTGTTCGGGCGCGAGGTCGAGCAGCAGCGCTGGGTGTGCTACGCCTGGTGCCTGATGCCGAATCACTATCACCTGGTGGTGGAAACGCCGGAGCCGAATCTGGTCACCGGCATGCGCCGGCTCAACGGCGCCTATACGCAGCGCTTCAACCGGCGCCACGAGCGGGTGGGGCACGTGTTCCAGGGCCGGTACAAGGCCATCGTCGTCGACCGGGACAGCTACCTGCTGGAGCTTTGTCGCTATGTTGCGCTGAATCCGGTGCGCGCGGCCATGGTGGCCGATCCACAGGCCTATCCGTGGTCGAGCTACCGCGCGACGGTTGGCCAGATGCGCTCGCCGGAGTGGTTCCGGCGCGAAGCGGTGCTGGGGCTGTTCTCGGGCGCGCGCCCGGGGGCGGCCTACGCGCATTTCGTCGCGGCGGGCGTCGGTCGCGCCGCGCCGTGGGATGCGCTGCGCGGGCAGATCTATCTGGGCGATGCCGCTTTTCTCGATCGCATGCAGAAGATGATCGGCGGGGCGGAGGCGGCGAACGTGCCGCGTGCCCACCTGCGGCCGGCCCGGCCGGCGGCGCGCGAGGTGCTCGCGGCGGTGGCGCGCGGCTACGGCGTGGCCGTGTCCGGCGTCACGGATCGCAGCCATCGCGCGGCATTCCGCGCCGCGGTCTACCTGCTGCGCAGGGTGTGCAACGAGCCCCTGGCCGCGACCGCGCGGGCGATGGGTGTTTCCGCCGCCCGCGTGTCGCAGATTCAGCACGAGACGGACGCCATGAAACCCGATCCGGTGTTGGCGGCCTTGCTGGAAAACTATAAATTAAGGAACTGACCTCACTGCGGTTGATTGGGGTCAGTTCTTTACTTTATAGCCACCTCGACCCGGCCAGGGCATCTCCGATCGGTCGGGCGCAGGCTGCGAGAAAAACTATAAAGTAAAGAACTGACCCCGTTTTCGGTTTGCTACTTCTTGTTGATGTCGGCGCGGTTTAGGGCGCTGATGGGCGGGGTGGGCGCGGTAGCGCCGACGGCGTTCATCGTGTAGCCCTTGGCCTGCCAGTAGGCGAGGGCGTAGGGGCCGGCGGGGATCACGGTGACGAAGCCGTGCAGGTCTTCCGGAGCGAAACCCTGGGCGGCGGCGGCATTGCGGCAGATCTCGATCCGGACGCCCTGCTTGGTCATGCTGGCCGCGCGGTCGACGATGTCCTTGTACTTCGCGTAGTTCTTCTTCGCGAACACGACCAGTTCGGGGCCGTGCGAGACGACGACGATCTTGAGCGGGTCGAGTTCGTGCGGGCCGAAATCGGCGGTGGCGCGCATGAGCGCGCTCATGTTGTTGAATACGACGCCGACGGCCTTGGGATCGACGAAGTTGAAGTCCCAGACGGTCTTGAGCTGCTTGATCGAGTCGATGTCGGCGTAGCTCTCGAAATGCGACGTGCCGTAGGGCGCGCCGGCGCCCTGCGCATGCGCGAGAGCGGGCGCGAAGGCGATGCCGCCGGCGAGCAGTGCGGCGGCGAGCGTCTTCCCAGCAATGACTGATTTCATCGTTCCTCCTATGGGAATTGTTGCGGACCGGCACGCGAAAACCGCATGCCTCCGGCAAGACGGATCGGCGGTCGGATTTATTCCATGCTCTTGCGCACGCCTGCCGCCAAGGGTGCCACGTGTGCGGCACGGCGCCGGCGGTTTGCAGGCATAATGCCAGCGCTTGCGGCCCCGTCCCGGGCGGCCTCGATCGGCACCCGGCGAGGTGCGGAGCGAACGGCGCAGCCATAAGACAGAGGGAGATTCAAATGACGATAGTGCGGCAACTGCTCAACGACGCTCATCGACATCCGATCCGGGTGTCCACCGACGATCTGGTCTACACGGCGCTGGAGCTGATGGCGAAGCACAACATCGGTTCCGTGCTCGTGTTCGAGGGCGAGCGTTTCGCCGGGATATTCACCGAGCGCGACTACGCGCGCAAGCTGATCCTGTTCGGACGCAGTTCGAAGGAGATGAAGGTGCGCGAGATCATGACCAGCCAAATGGTCTATGTCGCGCCGAACCGAACGGTGGAGGAGTGCATGGCGCTGGTGACCGAGAAGCGCGTGCGCCACCTCCCGGTGCTCGACGACGACGGCACACTGATGGGGCTCATCTCGATCGGCGACCTGGTCAAGTCGGTGATCAGCGAGAAGCAGTTCGAGATCGATCAGCTCATCCACTACATCAAGAGCTAGGGAAATACGGGGTCAGTTCTTTACTTTATAGCTTTGCCATACGACGCACCCTCTCCGGCGCGTCGAATGAAAATGCCGATATCATCGAAAACTATAAAGTAAAGAACTGACCCCGGTCCTGACCCCGGTTCAAAGGTGGCGGATGCATTCGAGGTAGGCGGCGCCGTCGGGGGGGGCGGCGGTGCGCTGCGCGCGCCAGATCGTCTCGCCGAGGCATTCGAGGACGCGGTGCAGCGCCTCGTGGCGGTCGGCGAGGCGCGCGGCGAGCGCGTCGAAGGCGGCGCGGATGCCGGGGGGCTGGTCGATCGAGAGCTGTTCCTCGATCGCGAGGTGCAGGGCGAGGTGCAGGAAGGGGTTGGCCCGGCCGCCCTCGGGGGTGTATTCGCGGGCGAGTGCGTCGGGATCCTCGAGCACGGCGTGGTACTCGGGATGCTGGAGCACGATGCCGAGCGCGACATCCTCGAGCGCCGAGCAGGGGATACGCCCGCAATATTTGCGCCAGGCGTCGATGAAGAACGCGCGCGCCTGCTCGCGGCTGGGATCGAACATCGTCGCGGCCCTCCCGTCAGGTCTTGTCCGGCCATGCGCACAGGTCGCGGATCAGGCACTGCGCACAGCGCGGCGCGCGCGCCTTGCAGACGTAGCGCCCGTGCAGGATGAGCCAGTGATGGGCATGGAGGCGGAACTCGGGCGGCACGACCGTCATGAGCCTGCGCTCGACTTCGCCGACGTTGCGGCCTGGCGCGAGGCCGGTGCGGTTGGCGACCCGGAAGATGTGGGTGTCGACGGCGATGACGGGCTGCCCGAAGGCGGTGTTGAGCACGACGCTGGCGGTCTTGCGCCCGACGCCGGGCAGGCCTTCGAGCGCCTCGCGCGTCGCGGGCACTTCGCCGCCGTGCTGCTCGACGAGCCGGCGCGACATGGCGATGATGTGCTTCGCCTTGGCGCGGTACAGGCCGATCGAGGAGACGTGGGCGGCGAGCCGCTCCTCGCCGAGCGCGAGCATGGCCTGCGGCGTGCCGGCCACGGGGAAGAGCGTGCGCGTGGCGCGATTGACGCCCTTGTCGGTGGCCTGCGCCGAGAGGATGACCGCGACGAGGAGCTGGTAGGGCGAGCCGTATTCGAGCTCGGAGCGCGGCTCGGGATCGGCGGCGGCGAGGCGCTCGAAGAGCGCGCGGACCTTTTTCGGCGACATGCGGGAGGGCCGATGCGGGATGCGGGGGAGTGTGGATTGTACCTGCGCGCCCGCGAGCGTGAAGCTTGCCGCGCCGCCGCCGGACGGCCGGGGTAGAATGCCGCGGGACGTTCAGGATGCCGAGCCACTCCAGGGACAGGAATCGGCCACCGGCGCGTCGCCGCCATCCGTCATCGAAGGGGAAATCCATGCGTGTGCAGATCAGGCCGGTCGTCGTGGCTGCGCTCCTCGCCGGCGCCGCGGCTGCCGGCTGCGGCAAGAGCGAGGAGGCGGGCAAGCCGGCGACCCAGGTTGCGGCGAAGGTCAATTCGGGCGAGATCACCGTGCATCAGGTGAATGCCGCGCTCTCGCGCGCCGCGAACCTGGCGCCGGAGCGCGCGCGCGAGGCCGGCCGCCAGGTGCTGGAGCGGCTCATCGACCAGGAGTTGCTGGTTCAGCAGGCCACCGACAAGCGCATGGATCGCGATCCGAAGATCATGCAGCAGATCGAGGCGGCCAAACGCGAGCTCATGGCGCGAGCCTATCTGGATGCTGTCGCGGGCACGGCCGCGAAGCCCTCGCAGGACGAGATCCGCGAGTTCTACGGAAAGCATCCCGAGCTGTTCAAGGAGCGGCGAATCTACAACCTGCGGGAGGTCGCGATCGGCGCGAAGCCCGACATGCTGCCGAAGATCGAGGAGGCGATGCGCGCGGCGAAGTCGCTGAACGACGTCACCGCCTGGCTCAAGGATCAGAAGATCCCGTTTTCGGCCAACGCCAGCGTGCGCGCGGCCGAACAGTTGCCGCTCGAGCTGGTGCCGAAGCTGCACCAGTTGAAGGACGGCCAGAGCGCGCTGATCCCGACGCCGAACGCGCTGCTGCTGGTGAGCATCGCCGGCTCGCAGACCCAGCCGCTGGACGAGGCGAAGGCCACGCCATTCATCGAGAAGTTCATCCTCAACCAGCGCCGGGGCGAGATCGCCGCCAAGGAAGTCAAGCGGCTCCGCGATTCGGCCAAGGTCGAGTACCTCGGCGATTTCGCGAAGGCCGCCCCCGCAGGCGCAGCGCCCGCGCCGGTCGCCCAGCCGGCTCCCGCGGCGGGCGCGCTGAACGCCGCGCCCGCGGCCGGTCTCGGTCAGGAGAACATCGACAAGGGCGTGGCCGGACTGAAGAAATAGGCACGCTGCGCATAGGGGATGGGCGGGGCGGCTCGGTCCTGCCCGGGTGTTCGACTCGCTGAAGATGGAACGTGGATCGATGAAGCCAATCGTACGACGGGTGTGTGGGCTATTCCTTGCGGCGCTCTTCCTTGCGGCGGCACAGTGGTCGGCGGCGGCCGCAGGCGACTATGTGCTCGGTGCGGGCGATGTGGTGCGCATCACCGTGTTCCAGAATCCGGATCTCGCCACCGAGACGCGGGTGGCCGAGTCGGGCTCGGTGAGTTTCCCGCTGGTCGGCAGCGTGCGGATCGGGGGACTCACCGTGCCTGCTGCGGAGCAGTTGATCGCGAAGCGCCTGCGCGATGGCGGCTTCGTGCTCCACCCGCAGGTCAATCTGCTCGTGGTGCAGATGCGCGGCAGCCAGGTGGCGGTGCTCGGGCAAGTCAACCGTCCGGGGCGCTTTCCGCTCGAGACCTTCGACCTCAAGCTCACCGACCTGCTGGCGATCGCCGGCGGCATCACCGCAGGCGGCGCCGATACCGTGGTGCTGACCGGCATGCGCGAGGGCAAGCCGATGCGCAGGGAGATCGACCTGCCGTCCCTGTTCCTGGACGACCGGATCGCGGACGACCTGCCGATCGCGGGCGGCGACGTGATCTACGTGCATCGCGCGCCGGTGTTCTACATCTACGGCGAGGTGCAGCGCCCCGGCGCCTATCGCGTCGAGCGCGGCATGACGGTGATGCAGGCGCTCGCGCTGGGCGGAGGGCCGACCATCCGCGGCACCGAGCGCGGGCTGCGCCTGCACCGGCGCGAGGCCGGCGGCAAGGTGCAGACGATCGAACCGGCGATGAGTGAGCCGGTGCGCGGGGATGATGTCCTGTACATCAAGGAAAGTCTTTTCTGAGCGAGGCCGCCATGAGCTTCCAGCAGTTCCTCCTCATCCTCAAGGCACGCCGGTGGGCGGTTCTGTCCATTCTTCTGCTGACGGTCGCAACCACCGTGGCGGTGAGCCTGATCCTGCCGAAGCAGTACAGCGCGAGCACCGAAGTGGTGATCGACGTGCGCTCGCCGGACCCGATCGCGGGCATCGTCCTGCCCGGCCTGATCACGCCGGGCTACATGGCCACCCAGGTCGACATCGTCCAGAGCGACCGTGTCGCCGGGCGCGTCGTCAAGCTGCTCAGGCTCGACCAGAATCCGGGCGTCCAGCAGGAGTGGCGCGACGCCACCGAGGGCAGGGGCACGATCCAGTCCTGGCTGATCGAGCTGCTGAAGAAGAAGCTGGAGGTCAAGCCCTCGCGCGAGAGCAATGTCATCAGCATCGGCTTCACCGGCACCGATCCGCGCTTCGCGGCTGCGGTGGCGAACGCCTTCGCGCAGGCCTACCTGGAGACCACGCTGGAGCTGAAGGTCGAGCCGGCGCGCCAATATGCCGCGTGGTTCGGCGAGCGCAGCACCACCCTGCGCGGCGGCCTGGAGAAGGCGCAGGCGCGGCTGTCGCAGTACCAGCGCGAGCACGGCATCGTCGCCGCGGACGAGCGGCTCGACGTCGAGAACGCGCGGCTGGCGGAACTATCAAGCCAGCTCGTGGTGGTGCAGGCGCAGGCCACCGAGACCGCCTCCCGCCAGCGCCAGGCGAAGGGCGGGACGGAGAACCTCCCCGAGGTACTGCAGAACCCGCTTGTCCAGGGGATGAAGGCGGATGTCGCGCGCCAGGAGGCCAAGCTCAACGAGCTGGCCGGCCAGCTCGGCAAGAACCACCCGCAGTACCAGCGCACCGCGGACGAGTTGCAGACCCTGCACAAGAAGCTCGATGCGGAGATGAAACAGGTTGCCAGCGGCATCGGCACCTCCAACCGCATCAACCAGCAGCGCGAAGGCGAACTGCGCAGCGCGCTTGCCGCACAGAAGGCCAAGGTGATGTCGATCAAGAATCAGCGCGACGAGCTCGCGGTGCTCCAGCGCGAGGTCGAGAACGCCCAGCGCGCCTACGACGCCGTCGCCCAGCGCTTGACCCAGACCAGCCTGGAGAGCCAGACCCAGCAGACCAACGTGGTCGTGCTCACGCCCGCGGTCGAACCGATCGAACCCTCGAGCCCGAAGCTGCTGCTCAACAGTCTGCTCGCGGTCTTCCTTGGAACCCTGCTCGGCGTCGGCTGCGCGCTGCTGCTGGAGACCCTGAGCCGGCGCGTGCGCTCGGCCGAGGATCTCGCCCAGGCGCTCGGCCTTCCGGTGCTCGGCGTGCTGGAGCCGACGCGCGCTGCGCGGCGCTGGTTCGGGCGCGCGACGCGCGCGGCATGAACGTCCTCGGAGAACAACGATGAGCACGATTTCGCAGGCGATGAAGACGGGGCCGGGTGCCGATGCGGTGAGCGAGGCCGCGCGCGAGCGCATGGTGGGCGCGATCCTGATCGATGCGGGCAAGCTGCGGCCGGAGGACGCCGAGAAGATCCTGCGGGCGCAGAAGGAAAAGGGCCTGCGCTTCGGCGAGGCCGGTGTGCGGCTCGGCCTGCTCAAGCAGGCGGACATCGACTTCGCGCTCTCGCGCCAGTTCGGCTATTCCTACCTGCAGCCGGGCGAACGCGGGGTGGCCCAGGAACTGGTGGCCGCCTACCAGCCGTTCAGCCACGCGGTCGAGGAACTGCGTGCGCTGCGCAGCCAGCTCATGTTGCGCTGGTTTACCGGCGAGCCCGGACACAAGGCGCTCGCGGTGGTCGGCACCGAACGCGGCGAGGGCCGCAGCTACGTCGCCGCCAATCTGGCGGTGGTCTTTTCGCAGCTCGACGAACGCACGCTGCTGATCGACGCCGACCTGCGCAATCCGCGCCAGCATTCGCTGTTCCGGCTCGAAAATCGTACCGGACTGTCGGCCTGGCTGTCGGGGCGCGCGGGCTCCGAAGCCATCCAGGCGGTGCCGGGCCTGCCCGGGCTGTCTGTGCTCACCGCGGGCGCCGTTCCGCCCAACCCGCAGGAGCTGCTGGGCCGGGCGCAGTTTCCGGCGCTGCTCGAGCAGATCTGCGCCGATCATGACGTCGTGCTGCTGGACACGCCGGCGATGGACACCGCCGCCGATGCGCAGATGGTCGGCGCCCGCGCCCGCGCCGCGCTGCTCGTCGCGCGCAAGGATCACTCGCGGCTGCCGGTCCTCCAGGCGCTCTCCGCGGCACTCTCCGATTCGGGCGCGGCGGTCGTGGGCGCGGTGATGAACGCGTTCTGAACCCGGAACCGTCGTGACGGTTTCCGACATGCTGTTCGCAAACCGAGAGGATGCCGCGCGAAGGCTCGCGAGGGCGCTCGCCGTCCATGACGGAAGCAACCCGCTGGTGCTGGCCATTCCGCGCGGCGCGGTGCCGATGGCGAAGGTGATCGCGCAGGCGCTGCACGGCGAGCTCGACGTCGTGCTGGTGCGCAAGCTGGGCGCGCCCGGAAATCCCGAGTACGCCATCGGCGCCATCGACGAGGGCGGCTGGGTCTATCTGTCGCCCTGGGCGCGCGCCGCGGGCGCGGACGCGCAGTACGTCGAGGGCGTCAAGCGGCACGAGCTGGAAATTCTGCGGGCGCGCCGCGCGCGGTACTCGCCGCTGCGAACCGCGCTCGATCCGGCCGGGCGCGTCGTGATCGTGGTCGACGACGGACTGGCCACCGGGGCGACCATGATCGCGGCGCTGCATGGCCTGCGTGCGCGGGGCCCGAAAAAGCTGGTGTGCGCGGTTCCGGTCGCTCCCGCCGATTCGCTCGATGCGGTGCGCCCGTATTGCGACGAGCTGGTGTGCCTGCACACCCCGGCCGACTTCTACGCGGTCGGGCAGTTCTACGCCGATTTCGGCCAGGTCGAGGACGAGGAAGTCGTGCGGCTGCTCGCCGACAGTCCTGCGCAGAGCCGCACGGCGCAGTAAGCGAAGAGCATTGCGCCGTATGGCGTTGGAACCCGAAACCCCGAAACCCCGAAACCCGAATCCCCTCCCGCCCTTCCGATCAACCGCCCTGCTCGATGCGGATCGGGATGCGGCGCGCTCCGAAGGGTGCGGCGAACGCGCCGAAGCGACCGGCGACCGCCGTGCCGCAGTACTCGCAGCGGCCCCGGGCGTCGAGGTGGTAGCCGCCGATGGCATACCAGTCGCGCTCGATGACCGCCTTTTCGCAGGACGGGCAGTAGGTGGTGCCGCCTTCGGGGTCGTGCACGTTGCCCGTATAAACGTAGTGCAGGCCGGCGGAGCGCGCGATCTTGCGTGCACGCTTGAGCGTGGCGACCGGAGTGGGCGGCAGGTCGGCGAGCTTCCAGTCGGGATGGAAGGCGGTGAAGTGCAGCGGGACGTCGGGGCCGAGTTCCTTCATCACCCATTTCGACAGTGCCTCGATCTCCTGGTCGGAGTCGTTCTTCGTCGGGATCAGGAGGGTCGTGATCTCGAACCAGACGCTGGTCTCATGGCGCAGGTAGACGAGGGTGTCGAGCACCGGCTGGAGGCTGCCGCCGCACAGGCGGAAATAGAAGTCCTCGGTGAACGCCTTGAGGTCGACGTTGGCGGCGTCCATCTTCGCGTAGAACTCGCGCCGCGGCTCGGCATGGATGTAGCCGGCGGTGACCGCCACGCTCTGGATGCCGAGCGCATGGCAGGCGTCCGCGGTGTCCATCGCGTACTCGGCAAAGATCACGGGGTCGTTGTAGGTGTAGGCGACGCTCGTGCAGTGGTGGCGCGAGGCGGCGCGCGCGATGTCCTGCGGGCTCGCCTGGTCCATCAGCCGGTCCATGTCGTGCGACTTTGAAATGTCCCAGTTCTGGCAGAACTTGCAGGCGAGGTTGCAGCCCGCGGTGCCGAACGACAGGACGCTGGAACCGGGGTAAAAGTGATTGAGCGGCTTCTTCTCGATCGGGTCGATGCAGAAACCGGACGATCGCCCGTAGGTCGTGAGCACCATCGCGCCGCCGAGGTTCTGGCGCACGAAGCAGGCGCCGCGCTGGCCCTCGTGCAGCTTGCAGTCGCGCGGGCACAGGTCGCACTGGATGCGGCCGTCGGGCAGGGCGTGCCACCATCTGCCGGGGAAGGAATTCACTGCGCCGGAACCGGTTCTTTCCATTTCGTCACCTGATAGCAGGCAAGCTCGACCTCCGGCGCCCAGAAGTCGGCGGCGAGACCCGCCTTGTACTTGAGTTGCGCCAGGAACTGGCGCGGCTCGGGCAGGCTCTCCCAGACCTGGGGCAGGAAGGTCGCGCGCGCATGCCCGCAGGCGAAGACCACGCCGTCGACGCCGGGGCGCAACTGCGCGAGCGCGTCGGCCTCGTCCCGGAAGGACATCGGGACCACGGGTGTGAGCAGCGAAACCTCGATGAGGATGGCATCGAACTCCTCCAGGCGCAGCGGCGGAAAGCGCGGATCGCGAAACGCCGCCGCGACGGCGTTGCTGCGCACGTCCTCGATCAGGGGCCGGGTCGCGCTCAGGCTGCCGATGCATCCGCGCAGCTCTGCCGTCTCACGGAGGGTCACGAAGCTCGCCCCCGGTTCGTGCAGCCGCGGCAGATCGGCCCGCGGCTGCGCGGAAACGCCGAAGCCCCGGCCGATCGCGCTGCGGGCGATCGCGAGCAGCACCTCGCCCAGTTCAGTGCTCATCGTGGCCGTCCTCGTAGAAGGCGAAGGCCGCATAGCCCACGACCCGCCCGCGGTCTCCCGCGGTGTCGCCGGAATTGCGCAGGTCGAGCAGCTCCGCCGTGAGCCCGCGGCGCCGGGCCCACAGGAGCGCGCCGTTGATGGGGGTGGCCCCGCAGGCCTGCTCGTGATCGAGGTCCGCGCACAGTTCGCCGATCAGCCCGGCGGTCTCGGCGTCGAGGCGGCGCGCCTCGGCGTAGCCGTGATAGTGCGAGAGGTCGGAGCTGACGACGATCAGGGTGGCCGGGTCGGCGGCGAGCGTTTCGATCACGCGGGCGATCTCGCCCGGCGCGGCCTCGCCCACGACCAGCGGGACCAGCGTGAAGCTGCCCAGCGCGCGCTGCAGGAAGGGAAGCTGCACTTCGAGCGAGTGCTCGAGCGCATGCGCGTGGGCACTTCGAACGACGCCGGGCAGCGCGGCCGCCGCGGCGACACCCTCGGGGTCCATGGCGATGTCGCCCAGCGGCGTGCTGAAGGCATCGGCCTCCGGCAGCGCCAGCCCGCGCACGTACACCCGGTGCGCCGGGCCGAACAACGCGACCCGCGCGTAGCGGCCATGGAGGTGCCTCAGCCGTGCGTAGGCGCTCGCCGCGATCGGGCCCGAATAGACATAGCCCGCATGCGGGACGATCAGCGCCTTCGGAATCCTCGCGGCGGGTGCCGCCGCGGCATCGAGCAGCGTGTCGACCTCTTGCCCGAGTTCGGCCGGATCGGCCGGATAGAACATGCCGGCAACGGCTGCCGGCCGGATGGTGTTCATCGCGAACCTCCTCCCGATTGTGTGCGGAGTTTCGGCGTACGGGAATCTTCGATTTCATTATAGGCGCCGGGGCCGGCGCTCGCGCGCGCGGGCGAGGCCGCCGGCGGCCGGGGTCCCGGCGCGCGGGCGCACCCGTGTTCACGTTTGCGTGCGCGATAATGCGGCCGGTGCTGGAGAGAGGAAATCGTCCCGTCATGCATTTCGCGCTGGTTCCCGCGGCCGGCAGCGGTTCGCGCATCGCCACGGCCGTGCCCAAGCAGTACCTGCCGCTCGCCGGGCGGCCGCTGATCCATCACGCGCTCTCGGTGCTGTGCGGGGCGCAGGCGATCGATCGGGTGATCGTCGTGCTCGATCCGACCGACGCGCACTGGGAGCGTCACGACTGGAGCGCGCTGGGGCCGAAGCTGGTGGCGCGCCGCTGCGGGGGCGCGAGCCGCGCGCAGTCGGTGTCGAACGGCCTGCGCTCGATGGAGAGGGAGGCGCGGCCCGACGACTGGGTGCTGGTGCATGATGCGGCGCGTCCCTGTCTCGCGCGGCGCCACCTGGCGCGGCTGCTCGCCGAGACCGGCGAGGACGAGGTCGGCGGCATCCTCGCCGTGCCGCTCGCCGACACGCTCAAGCGCGGGGGCGAGGACGGGCGCATCCTCGCCACCGTTCCCCGCGAGGGTTTGTGGGCGGCGCAGACCCCGCAGATGTTCCGCTACGGGCTGCTGTGCCGCGCGGGTGCGCAGTGCGGGGAGGTGACCGACGAGGCCGCCGCAGTCGAGGCGTTGGGCCTGCGCCCGAAGCTCGTCGCATCCGATGCCACCAATCTCAAGGTCACCTGGCCGCTCGACCTCGCGCTGGCGGGCTGGATCCTGGCGAACCGGAAGGAGGAATGACGATGTCTTTGCGGGTCGGGCACGGCTTCGACGTGCATGCGCTGGTGCCGGGACGCCCGCTGGTGGTCGGCGGGGTCGAGATCGCCTTCGAGCGCGGGCTGCTCGGACATTCGGACGGCGACGTGCTGCTGCATGCGATCTGCGACGCGCTACTCGGCGCGGCCGGCCTCGGCGACATCGGGCGCCATTTTCCCGACACCGATCCGGCCTGGGCCGGTATCGACAGCCGGCTGCTGCTGCGCGAGGTGGCACGCAAGCTCGCCGGCGCTGGTTACGGCGTGTGCAATGTGGACGCGACTCTGGTCGCGCAGGCGCCGCGCTTCGCGCCCCATCTTGCGGCGATGACGGCGAACATCGCGCACGATCTCACCCTCGATGCGGGTGCCGTCAATCTCAAGGCGAGCACCACCGAGCGGCTTGGCTATGCGGGTCGCGGCGAGGGCATCGCCGCCCACGCGGTGGCGCTGATCGAGCGGCTGCGGTGAGCGCGCCGGAACCCGCGCAGCGCACGCGACGGGTTTTCTTCGCGCTGTGGCCGGGGCGGCGACTCGCCGCAGATCTGGCGGCGATCGCGCGCGAGCGCGGAGTTCGCGGCCGCGCGATTCCCGGCGAGAACCTCCACCTGACGCTGGCATTCATCGGTCCGGTGACGGACAAGCGTCTGCGCGAACTCCAGGGCATCGCGGGCAGCGTGCGCGCGCCGGCGTTCGATCTGCTGCTGGACCGGATCGAGCACCGCCCGCGCCAGCGGATGCTCTGGGCCTGCGCGGACGAGATCCCGCCGGCGCTCGCCGAACTCGTGCGCGACCTCAACGCCGGGCTCGCGGCGGCGGGCTTCCGGGTCGAGGAGCGGCCCTTCAGCGCGCATGTGACGCTCGTGCGTGACTGCCGCTGCGAGGCGGCGCCGGTGCTGCCGGCCGCGCTCGCGTGGCAGGTGAGCGCGTTCGTGCTGGCGGCATCGCGCCTCGGGGCCGAGGGAGCGCGCTACACGGTGGCCTCGCGCTGGAAGCTCGCCGGCGGCTCGCCGGTCACAGGAAGATGAACGGCTCCAGGCGGCTCGCGAGTTCCTTGTCGGTGACCTTGGTGTAGTCCTTCTCGATGCGCTGGGCCACGAGCTGCGCGGTGGGCGCATCGAGCGAGCCGTTGAGCAGCCCGATGAAGGCGGCCGGCGCGACCAGGATGGCGCGGGCGAAGCGCCGCTCGGTGCGGCCCTGATTCAACTCGCGGGCGAGCGAGAGGGCGAAGTGCTGCGCCTCGTTCTGCTTGGGCTCGGTCTGCGGCTGGCGCGATCCGTGCCCGGAACCGCTGGACTGCATGTAGCCGGCCCGATCGGTCACCAGCTCGGCGTTCTTCTGTCGGCTCGCCGGATGATCGATTTCGCGGATCAGCTTGAGTCCCGCTTTCGGGCCCGCATTGGCGTAGAACTTCGCCTTGCTGGCGTTGGCGACCAGGATCCATGTGGTTTGTGGCATGGTGTCTTTTCCTCGTGCGGTGGAAAGATGGGCGGGAACCGGCTGGCGCAGCGCCGGTCGGCGACAGCTTAGTCGGGCGGGGGCGCGCTTGCAAATGCGGGAATCGGGCGCGCAGGTTTAGAATCCGCGCGTGCGGGCCGTAATGGGATGCTGCGGCGCGCGTCGGCGCGACCAGACGGGATGGGGAGATGTTCGCGGGATTCATGAGGCAGGCCGAGACGCCGCGACGCTGGCGACGACTCGCGGGGGTACGGATCTTCTGCGACCTCAAGCCGCGCGAGCTGAGGATCGTCGACGGGCTGCTGCACGAGCGCGGCTACATCGCCGGCGAAGTGATCTTCGACGAGGGCGAGGAAGGCCAGGCGCTCTACATCGTCCTCGAAGGCCGCGTGCTGATCTGCCGCCAGGGCGATCCGGAGAGCGGGCGCATCGCCGAGCTCGGTGCCGGGGAGTTCTTCGGCGACCTGGCGCTGCTCGACGACGCGCCGCGCGCGGCGCAGGCACGGGCGCTGGAAGCCTGCCGGCTCGCCGTGTTCTTCCGCGCCGACTTCATGAGCCTGCTCGATACCCATGCAGCGATCGCCTCGCGGGTCTCGCTGCGACTGGCGCGCTACATCGGCGAGCGGCTGCGCGGGATGAACCGCAAGGTTCTCGGCGCGGCGACATGAGACCCCGTGCCGCGCACGCCGGACCCGTCGTGTGGATGGGCGTGATCGCGGCCACCTGCCTGCTGCTGGTGGTGTTCCGCGCCGTGCTCTGGCTGGTGGTGCCGTTCCTGGCTGCGCTGGTGATCTACTACGGCCTGCGGCCGCTCGCGGGGCGGCTGGTCTACGCCGGCTTGAGCATCGAGACGGCGGCCAACGTCGTGTCTGGCACCTTCATCCTTGCGCTCGCCGTGGCGCTCACCCTCCTGTTTCCGCGGCTCACCGCGAATGCCGTCCAGTGGCAGGAGTCGGTCAACCGCTACCTCGACGCCGGCACCGGCCTGCTGGAGCAGACGCTGAGCTCGCTGGAGGCGCGCTATGCGGTACTGCAGAAGGTGCAGGCCGCGGCCAGCGTGCGCGCACAGGTCGAGGGGCTGACGGACGATTTCGCGCAGCGGCACGCGGGCGAGTTCGTGATGGGCCTCGTGACCTGGCTGCCCTCGCTGCTGCTCGCGCCCTTCCTCGCCTTCTTCTTCCTGCGCGACGGGCGCCGGTTCAAGCGCTTCCTGGGGCGCGCCGTGCCGAACGCGTACTTCGAGCGCACGCTCTACCTGCTGCACGAACTCGACCGCACCGCGCATTCCTATTTCCAGGGACTGCTCAAGCTCACCGTGCTCGACGCCGCTGCGCTCGCGCTTGGCCTGGCTGCGCTCGGCATGTCGGCTCCGGTCACGCTCGGGCTGCTGACCGCCGTGCTCGCCTGGGTGCCCTACGTCGGATCGATCCTCGGCTGCGCCGTCGTCGTGCTGGTCGCGGCAGCCGACTTTCCCAATGACCCCGCGATCGCCTACGGCACGGTCGCGCTGTTCATCCTCGTGCGCATGCTCGATGATTTCTTCTTCATGCCGATGACCATCGGGCGCAGCCTGCGCATCCACCCGATGCTCTCGGTCGTCATGATCTTCGTCGGCGGGGCGCTGGCTGGGGTCGCCGGGCTGATGCTGGTACTGCCCGTGCTCGGGGTGGCGATGGTGGTCGGCGAGACGCTCGGGCGCGTGGTGACCGACCCGCGCCTGCGCGCGCGCCACGCCCACGCGCGGCGCCTGCGCTCGCGTCAGGCCGCGCTCGATCTCGCGGGCTGAGGCGGGTTCAGGGGCAGGCGGACGCGGGCGATCAGCCCGCCGCCTTCGCGGGCGAGCAAGTCGAGCTGTCCGCGGTGTGCGCGCGCGATGCGCTCCACGATGGCGAGCCCGAGGCCGGCGCCGGCCTCGCCGGAGCGCGCCGGATCGAGGCGGGTGAACGGGCGCTTGAGCCGCTCGGCCTGTTCGGGCGGGATGCCGGGGCCGCGGTCGGCCACCTCGAGCAGCAGGCAATCACCTTCGCAGCGCACCCGCACTTCCACCGGTGCCCCGGCGCCGTAGCGCAGGGCGTTCTCGATCAGGTTGGTGAGCAGCCGGCGCACCGCGCGCGGCCGCAGCGCGATCGCGGGAGCCGGGCCGATCTCGGCGCTCACCGGCGCCGCGCGCCTGCGGAAACTTTCGACGACCTCCTGCGCGAGCGGGCCCGGCGCGGTGGGTTGCGGCGCTTCTCCGGAAGTGTCGCGGGCGAAGTCGAGGAACTGGCCGATGACCCGGTCCATCTCCTCGATGTCGGTGTCCATTCCCTCGCGGGTGGCGGCGTCGGCACCGGACAGCTCGATCCCCAGGCGCAGGCGCGCGAGCGGTGTGCGCAGGTCGTGCGAGATGCCGGCCAGGATGAGCGCGCGGTCGGCGTCCAGCGCGCGCAGATCCTCGGACATGGTGTTGAACGCACGCGCGAGCGCCACTACCTCTTCGGGACCGCGTTCCCGGAGCCGTTCGGGATGCTCTCCGCGTCCGATCGCGGCTGCCGCGCGCGAGAGTCTCTTCAGCGGCCGGCTGACGCGGAAAACGATGAGATAGGCGGCCGCGAGCGAGAGCAGCAGCGCGGCCGCGCCCCAGCCGATCCACTGCCGCGGCACCGTGCGCTCGAGGCGCTCGCCCGGCAGCACGAGCCAGTACTCGTCTTCGCCGATGCGGAAGCTGACCCAGAAGCCCTCGCCGCCTTCGCGCCCGACCGCGAAGCGGGTGCCGGCGCCGAGCGACCGCCTGACCTGTGCGGTGACCAGGGCGAGCAGCGGGGTGTCGGGGGGAGGCGCGAGCGGATCGTCGGCCTCGGCCGGGTAGATGCGGATGCCCTCCAGGGCGTTGAGCTCGCTGAGGAGATCGAGGCGGCGTTCCGGCTGGGCCGAGACGAGCGCCGCGCGGGTGAGATTGACGACGCTAACGACCAGTTGCGCGAGTTCCCGTGCGCGCGGCTCGCGCTCGTAGGCGAGATAGATGCGCAGCCAGGCGAGCACCGAGAGCACCATGACGATGCTCACGAGCAGGAAGGTGCGGGCGAGCAGGGTGCGCGGGAGGAGGCTCACGTCTTCGCGCCGTCCGGAACGAAGACGTAGCCGAAGCCCCAGACGGTCTGCAGGTAGCGCGGCTCGGAAGGATTGTCCTCGACCAGTTTGCGCAGCCGCGAGACCTGGACGTCGATGGCGCGATCGAACACCTCGTATTCGCGCCCCCGCGCCAGCTCCATCAGCTTGTCGCGCGAGAGCGGCACCCGCGGGTTCTGCACCAGCACCTTGAGCAGGGCGAACTCGCCGGTGGTGAGCGGCACCGGCTTCCCGTCACGGGTCATGCTTCGGGTGGCGAGATCGAGGACGATGCGCCCGAAGCGCACGCAGGTTTCTTCGGCCGCCGGCGCGCCGGGAGGTGCCTCGGGCGGACGGCGCCGGAGCACGGCGTGGATGCGCGCGACCAGCTCGCGCGGACCGAACGGCTTGGGCAGATAGTCGTCGGCGCCCATCTCCAGCCCGACGATGCGGTCGGCCTCGTCGCCGCGCGCGGTGAGCATGACAACCGGGATCGTGTTGCCGGCCGCGCGCAGCCTCCTCAGGATCGAGAGGCCGTCCTCGCCGGGCAGCATCAGGTCGAGCACGAGCAGGTCGAAGATCTCGCGCGCGAGCGCACGGTCGAGCGCCTGCCCGTTTTCCACCGTCTTCACCGCAAAGCCCAGGTCGGCGAGATAGCGGCCCAGGAGCTGGCGCAGTCGCAGGTCGTCGTCGACGACCAGGATGCGATTTCGCTCTTCGCTCATGCCCGCATCGTAGCGGGATGGCCGCGGGCCTTCAACCCGGCGCGCGCCGTTCGAACAATTGATTACAACTTCGGGGCGTGCGGTCACATCCGGCTTACAGGTATGGACGAGGATGGCGACCGTGCGCGGGGCTGCGAACCGATGGGAAGCGCCGCCGGGCATGACGATCAACTTCACACAAAGGAGCGAATGATGAACAAGACGATTCTGAGCGGCCTGGCCGCATCCCTGCTGGTGGTTTCCTCGGTCGCGCTGGCTGGCGTCAATGCCCGCCAGCATCACCAGCAGCAACGCATCGAACAGGGCTGGCGCTCGGGCGAACTCACCCGCGGGGAAGCGCGCCGGCTGGGCGGCGAGCAGCGCATGATCCGGCGCGAGGAGCGCGCCTACCGCACGGACGGCGTGCTCTCGCCGCGCGAACGGCGCGACCTGAACCGGGACCTCAACAGGGCGAGCCGGCACATCTACCGCGAGAAGCACGATGCCCAGGAGCGCCGTCCGGGCACCGGCACTCCAGGCGTGGATCGGCGCGAGGCGAACGAGCGCGCCCGCATCGGGCAGGGCGTGCGCAGCGGCGAGCTCACGCGCGACGAAACGCGGGCGCTCGCGGCCGAGCAGCGTAACATTCGTCAGGAGGAGCGCGCCTACAAGTCCGACGGAATCGTCACGCGCGAAGAGCGCAAGGATCTGCACCAGGACCTGAACGCCGCGAGCCGTCACATCTATGAAGAGAAACATGACGGAGAAACCCGCAACACGCCGTGACGGCGATCGCCACGGAAGGGCGGGGCGCGTGCGCCTCGCCTGCGCCGCCGCGCTGATCGTCGCATCCGCCTTCGGCTGGAGCGCTCCGGCGCAGGCGGATGCGGATGCGCGCTTCGAACCCAACGGCCGGGAACGCGAGGACGCGCCGCTCGCGAGGCTGTTGCGGATCCAGGAACGGTGGCGCAGCCTCTCGCCGGAAGAGCGCAGGTATCTGCGCGAACAGGTGCGCCAATGGCGCGAGCTGCCGCCGGAGGAGCGCCGGGCACGGCGCGAGGCGCTGCGCCGCTACGACGATGTGCCGCCGCGCGCGGACCGCGACGCGCTGCCGCCGCGCGCTCCGCAACGGCAGGGACTCAGCCCGGAAGAGCGCCGCCAGCTTCGCCAGCAGATCCTCCAGCAGGGCCGGCGCGACCGGGCGCCGCGCCGCCGGCGCGAGTGACCGGAGCGAATGCCCGCGCCCGGTGATCCGGGCGGCCGGGGTGAGCCGCGCTAGAATCGCGCCACGGTGAATGTGCTCGCGATCGAAACTTCCACGGATGCGCTTTCCGTCGCCCTGATGGCCGGCGACGCGCTCGACGAGCGCACGGGCGAGCGCGGCCGCGCCCATTCCGATCGCATCCTCGTGCTGGTGCGCGAACTGCTCGCCGCGCGGGCGCTCGAGCTGTGCGCGCTGGATGGCATCGCTTTCGGCGCCGGCCCCGGCTCCTTCACCGGGCTGCGGCTCGGCTGTGCGGTGGCGCAGGGGCTGGCCTTCGGCGCGGGCCTCCCGGTGATCGGCGTCGGCAGCCTCGAAGCGATGGCGGCGGGCTTCGCAGAGGCGCGCGTGCTCGCCTGCGTCGATGCGCGGATGAACGAGGTCTATTGCGCGGCCTACGAGGTTCGTGCCGGAATTGCGTCGGTCGTGATCGCGCCGGTGGTGGTCGACCCGCGCAGGGTGCCGGTTCCGCCAGGCGGTGGCTGGATCGGCTGCGGCAGCGGTTTTCGTGCCTATGGGCGCGAGCTGCGCGAGCGGCTCGGGGGTTGCGTGATCGAAGTACGCGAGGACGCGCCGGCGCGCGCATCGGTCGTGGCGCGGCTCGCGCGAGTGCGCCTCGCCCGCGGCGAGCCGCAGAGCACGGAGCCCGCGCTGCCATTCTACGTGCGCGAGCGGGTGGCGCTGACCACCGCCGAGCGGCTCGCGCGCGGAGGCAAGGCGTGAGCGCAGCCGGGCGCGGCCTGAGCGCGATCGAGCCCATGCGCCTGGAAGATCTGGAAGACGTGCTCGCGATCGAGCGCCTCGCCCATCCGTTTCCCTGGACTGCGGCGAATTTCGCCGACTCCCTCGCATCGGGTTGCGGCGCCTGGGTGCTGCGCATCGAAGCCGCGATCGCCGGCTATGCGGTGATGATGTTCGCCCCCGGCGAGGTGCATCTGCTCAACCTCACGGTGACGCCTGCACGGCAGCGCTGCGGCATGGGCCGCATGCTCATCGAGTACCTGCTGGCGGTCGCGCGCGGGCGGGCGGCGCCGCGGATGCTCCTGGAGGTACGGCCCTCCAACGTGCCGGCACTCTCGCTCTACCATGATTGGGGATTCGAGCGCATCGGGGTGCGCCGCGGATACTATCCGGCGGGTGCGGGCCGCGAGGACGCGATCGTGATGGAGCGCCGGCTGTGAGCGCACGGCGAGACACGATCCTGCGCGAGATGGGCCTGGCACCGCTGTGGCGGCTGCGGGCGCGAACGAGGGGCGGCAAGTCTGCGGAACCCGCCCAGGCGACGGTCCTGCCTGCCGCGCGCACGATTCCCCCGGAGCGAGCGATTCCTGCGGCCGCGGGCGGCGAACGCGCGCTTCGCATCGCGGGGATGGACTGGAAGGAACTGGGGGACACGGTCGCGGCCTGCCGCGCCTGCGCGCTTTGCGAGAAGCGCAGGCAGGCCGTGCTGGGCGTGGGCGACCTGCATGCCGAATGGCTGTTCGTCGGCGAAGGCCCGGGCGCCGACGAGGACGAGAAGGGCGAACCCTTCGTCGGCCAGGCCGGCAAGTTGCTGGACAACATGCTGGCGGCGATCGGGCTGCGGAGGGGTCGCGGCGTCTATATCGCGAACGTCGTCAAGTGCCGCCCGCCGGGCAACCGCACGCCGGAAGCGGCGGAGACGGCGGCCTGTTTTCCGTTTCTCGAGCGCCAGATCGCGCTGATCGCGCCCCGGCTCATCGTCGCGCTGGGCCGGCCGGCGGCGCAGACGCTGCTCGGCGCCGAGGTGAAGATCGCCGCCGCGCGCGGCAGGTTGTTCGATTTCCGGGGCATCCCTCTGCTCGTCCACTATCACCCCGCCTACCTGCTGCGCAACCTGCCCGACAAGGCGAAGGCATGGGAGGATCTTTGCTTCGCGCGCGCGACGATGAGGCGGCTGTGCGAGGAGGCACCGGCGCGCAGCCCGTGACGCCGCGCCAGCGCTTGCAAACCGGCTCGCGGCCCCCATTTCGAGCGTGCGGCGCAGTCTCTTCTCCAAGGAGGTTTCCATGCGGTTCCCGAAGTTCCTCGCGGTGCTCGCGGCGTCCGTCCTGCTGCTTTCCGGCTGCGGCTACAACGACATCCAGATCGGCGACGAACAGGTCGGTGCGGCCTGGTCGGAAGTGCTCAACCAGTACAAGCGGCGTGCGGACCTGGTGCCGAACCTGGTCGAGGTGGTGAAAGGCTACGCGGCGCACGAGAAGGACGTGCTCACCCGGGTGACCGAAGCGCGCGCCCGGGTGGCGGGAATCCAGGCGAGCCCGGAGCTCGTCAACGATCCCCAGGCCTTCGCCAGGTTCCAGCAGGCGCAGGCGGAGATGGGCGGGGCGCTCTCCAGGCTGCTGGTGGTGGCGGAGAACTACCCGCAGCTCAAGGCGGACGCGAACTTCCGCGATCTCCAGGCGCAGATCGAAGGGACCGAGAACCGCATCGCGGTCGCGCGGCAGCGCTATATCAAAGCCGTTCAGGTCTACAACACGACGGTACGGGTGTTCCCCAACAACCTGACCGCGATGCTCTTCGGCTACAAGCCCAAGGCGAACTTCGCAGTCGCCGACGAGAAGGCGATCGCGGAGCCGCCCGCGGTACGCTTCGATGCGCCGCGTGCGGCGCCGGCCGCGCCGGGCCGCAACTGAGCGCGGGCGGCCGGACGGGACAGCCGATGCGCCGCTGGGCGGTGTGGCTCGC